>CAMDTB010000040.1 GCA_945907245.1 Rhizobium sp. Q54 | reverse complement strand
GTGCGCAGCCAGGATCGTCCGGTAGCGAAACCCCTGCGGCGTCTGCGCGCGGCGCAGGCTGTCGCGGTCGATGTTGCCGGTGATGATGCCGCCGTCGACCTGCTTGATGGTGTCGGTCACCGCGAGGCCGGGAATGACTGCCTCATTATTGGACAATCCATCGATGACGGCGCGGATCAGCGTTGCCGAAACGAAGGGGCGGGCGGCATCATGGATCAACACCAGATCGGGGCTCTCACCGGCCAGCGCCTCAAGGCCCAGCCGCACGGAGTCCTGGCGGCTCGCGCCGCCCGCGCATGGCTCGAGAAGCGCCAGCCCGTCGGTCGATTCGTCGTAGAGCGGCCTGTCTGCGGGATGAATCACCACCTGAACAACATGGACCAAGCCACTGTCCAGGAATGCCTTCGCCGAACGGCGCAGGATCGTCTGGCCGTTCAGGTCCAGGTATTGCTTGGGGAGCGGTGCGCCGGCTCTATGGCCTCGGCCTGCCGCGACGATCAGGGCTGCAACTTTCACGATTGGTCCGGCCGGTGCTGTAAGCTAAGGTTCACGTGACTGTGTGCGAGAGTTTTGATCCTCGGTCAACTGTGTGATAACACTTGCACAAAATGGCATCTTTGCTTAGGAAAACAGCAACCTCTGAGGTTGCATAAAAAATGACCATCAAGATCGGCCAACTGTCCATCCAGGATCCCGTCGTGCTCGCGCCCATGTCCGGCGTGACCGACATGCCGTTCCGCAAGCTGGTGAAGCGCTACGGCGCCGGCCTGGTGGTGTCGGAGATGATCGCCAGCGAGGCGATGGTCCGCGAGACCCGCCGCACCCAGCAGATGATCGCGAAGTCGGCCGAGGAGCAACCGCTGTCCATGCAGCTCGCGGGCTGCGAGCCCCGGGTGATGGGCGAGGCGGCCAGGCTCAACGAGGATCTGGGCGCGGCCATCATCGACATCAACATGGGCTGCCCGGTGAAGAAGGTGGTGAACGGCGAGGCGGGCTCGGCGCTGATGCGCGACCTGGACCACGCCGCGCGCATCATCGAGGGCACGGTCGAGGCCGTCTCGGTGCCGGTGACGCTGAAGATGCGCACGGGCTGGGACCTCAACTGCCGCAATGCGCCGGAACTCGCCCGGATCGCCCAGGACCGCGGCGTGCAGATGGTTACCGTCCATGGACGCACCCGCAACCAGCTCTACAAGGGGCATGCCGACTGGTCGTTCGTGCGCCAGGTGAAGGACGCCGTCAGCATTCCGGTGATCGTCAACGGCGACATCAACACGTTCGACGATGTGGACGAGGCGCTGAGCCAGTCCGGCGCCGATGGCGTCATGATCGGCCGCGGCGCCTATGGGCGGCCCTGGTTTCCCGGGCAGGTGACGCACTATCTGCGCACCGGCGAGCGGCTGGCCGATCCGTCGTTGAAGGAACAGCTCGAGGTGCTTCTCGAACATTACGAGGACATGCTCAGTCTCTACGGCATCGAGAACGGCGTGCGCGTGGCGCGCAAGCATATTGGCTGGTATTCCAAGGGGATGGTCGATTCCAGCGAGTTCCGCGACCGGGTCAACCGGCTCGACGATCCGGAGCAGGTCCGCGCCATGGTGCGCGCCTTCTACGAACCCAGCATCGAAAGGCTGGCGGCCTGATGCCCTCCGTGGCCAGTCTGTTCAAAGGGAAGGGGCAATCGCCAATCAGCACCGACGTGCTGATCAACGCGCTGCCCGACCCGATATTGGTGGTCGACCAGTCGGACCGCATCCGCTTCGCCAACCTGGCTGCCGAGCAATTCTTCCAGTCCAGCGCCAAGGTGCTGCAGACGCAGGGATTGAGCGAGATCATCCCGTTCGACAGCCCGCTGATCGCCCTTGTCGGCCAGGTCCGCACGCGCGGCTCGTCGGTGTCGGAATATGGCCTCGTGGTCGCCACGCCGCGCATCGGTATCCATAATGTCGACGTGCAGATATCGCCGGTGTCCGAGGAGCCGTCGTTGCTGGTGGTGACGCTGCGCGAGCGCGGCATCGCCAGCAAGATCGACCACCAGCTTCTGCACCGGGGCGCCAACCGCTCCATCGTCTCGATGGCCGCGGTGCTGGCGCACGAGATCAAGAACCCGCTGTCCGGCATCCGCGGCGCGGCCCAGCTGGTCGAAAGCTCCGTCGGTTCCGAGGACAAGGCGCTGCTGCGGCTGATCTGCGAGGAGACCGACCGGATCGTCGCGCTGGTCGACCGCATGGAGGTGTTTTCCGATCCGCGTCCCATCGACCGGTCGCCGGTCAACATCCACGAGGTGCTGGAGCATGTGCGCCGGGTCGCCGAGAACGGCTTCGCCCGGTCGGTCAAGTTCAGCGAGCTCTACGACCCGTCGCTGCCGCCGGTGCAGGGCGACCGCAACCTGCTGATCCAGGTGTTCCTCAACCTGGTGAAGAACGCCGCCGAGGCGGCGCCCGAGGACGGCGGCGAGATCACCCTGACCACGGCCTACCGCCACGGCGTGCGCGTCTCGGTGCCCGGCACCCGCGAGCGCATGAACCTGCCGCTCGAGATCTGCGTCATCGACAACGGCTCGGGCGTGCCCGACGACCTGCAGTCCCACCTGTTCGATCCGTTCGTGACCACCAAGCCCGGCGGCACGGGTCTCGGCCTGGCGCTGGTGGCCAAGATCGTCGGCGATCATGGCGGCATCATCGAATGCGACTCGATTCCGCGGAAAACCACCTTCCGCGTCCTGCTGCCCACCGGGCCAAGACCAACAAAGAACAATAGGCAGCGCCCATGAGCGACGGAACGATCCTGGTGGCCGACGACGACCGGGCGATTCGCACGGTGCTGAACCAGGCCTTGGGGCGCCTCGGCTACGACGTCCGCACCACCGGCAACGCGGCGACGCTGTGGAGCTGGATCTCCAACGGCGAAGGCGACCTGGTGATCACCGACGTGATCATGCCCGACGAGAACGGCCTCGACCTGCTGCCGCGCATCCGCAAGGTGCGCAGCGACCTGCCGATCATCGTCATGAGCGCCCACAACACGCTGAGCACGGCGCTGAAGGCCACCGAGCGCGGCGCCTACGACTATCTGGCCAAGCCGTTCGACCTCACCGAGCTGACCAACGTGGTCAAGCGCGCGCTGGCCCGTCCCAAGCGCAACGAATCCCCCGAGCAGGCGCCGGACGACGACGGCATGCCGCTGGTCGGCCGGTCGCCGGCCATGCAGGAAATCTACCGCGTGCTGGCGCGCCTGGTACCGACCGACCTCACCGTGATGATCTTCGGCGAGTCCGGCACCGGCAAGGAGCTGATCGCCCGGGCGCTGCACCAGTTCGGCAAGCGCCGCAACGGGCCGTTCGTCGCCATCAACATGGCCGCCATCCCGCGCGAGTTGATCGAAAGCGAGCTGTTTGGCCACGAGAAGGGCGCCTTCACCGGCGCCACGTCGCGCCACAGCGGCCGATTCGAGCAGGCCCAGGGCGGCACGCTGTTCCTCGACGAGATCGGTGACATGCCGCCCGAGGCGCAGACCCGGCTGCTGCGCGTGCTGCAGGAAGGCGAGTACACCACGGTCGGCGGCCGCACCGCGATCTCGACCGACGTGCGCATCATCGCCGCCACCAACCGCGACCTGCGCCAGCAGATCCATCAGGGCCTGTTCCGGGAGGATCTGTTCTACCGGCTCAACGTGGTGCCGCTGCGTCTGCCGCCACTGCGCGACCGGCTGGATGACATCCCGGACCTGGTGCGCCATTTCCTCAATCAGGCAGGGCTCGAAGGCCTGCCGCAGAAGTCGCTCGACAGCTTCGCGCTGGAGCGGCTGAAGCGCCACAACTGGCCTGGCAACGTCCGCGAGCTGGAGAATGTGGTGAAGCGCATCGTCGCGCTTTATTCCGAAGAGCTCATAGGCGTCGAGGTGGTCACCGCCGAACTGGCGGAGACCGAGCGCCGCATTGCGCCGGCCGCCGGCGTCGAGGCCGACAACCTGGCCGGCGCGGTCGAGAACCACCTGGAACGCTACTTCGCCGCTCATGGCGATGGCTTGCCGCCCAAGGGCCTCTACGACCGGATCATCAAGGAAGTGGAGCGGCCGCTGCTCAACATCGTGCTCGCCTCGACCCGTGGCAACCAGATCCGGGCCGCCGAGCTGCTGGGCCTCAATCGCAACACCCTGCGCAAGAAGATCCGCGAGCTCGACATACCGGTGAATCGCGGCCTGAAGTAGCGCTTCCGGCACCCGCCAAATCGGGTGATGCAGATTTGCAACATTATGTTACCCTGCGCCCGCGCCGCTCCTGGCGCGCTGGTTGATTCGGGATCTGAAGCCGTACTGAATGTCGAGCCTCGGCGGCACGTCTGATAGACCCAAACGGGCCCTGTTTCCCGGCTGGATCAAGCAACTTACGCATAATCGCTGGGTTCCCGTCGCGCTCGCGGTGGTCGCCGTCATCTGGGGCGTTGTGACCTATGTGCTGCTGAGCCGCGGCCTGGTGACCATGGATTCCAGCGGCGCCATCGCGCTGATCTTCGGCAATCTCGCCATCGTCACCATGCTGGCGGTGCTGATCACCCGCCGGGTCGTGCGCCTCTGGGTGGCAAGGCGCACCGGGCTTGCGGGCTCGCGGCTGCATGTGCGGCTGGTGACCCTGCTCAGCCTGGTGGCGATCATCCCGACCATCATCGTCGCCATGTTCTCGGCGCTCTACTTCAACCTCGGCCTGCAGAACTGGTTCTCGGACCAGGTCCGCGGCGCGGTGCACAACTCGGTGCGCATCGCCGAGGACTACATGGAGGAGCACAAGAAGAGCATCTCGCGCGACCTGATCGAGATGGCCTCGACGCTCAACAGCCGGGCCGACGAATTCCGTTTCGAGCCGCAGAAGTTCGACGAGGAGATGCAGAACCAGGCGCGCAGCCGGTCATTCAGCGAAGCCATCATCCTGTCGCGCAACGGCACGATCTATTCCAAGTACAACGGCCTGTTCGGCGACACGCTGGCGCGCACCTCCGCGCTCCCGCGGCGCGCCATGGCCC
The DNA here is from genome assembly GCA_945907245.1 of Rhizobium sp. Q54. Taxonomy (GTDB): domain Bacteria; phylum Pseudomonadota; class Alphaproteobacteria; order SMXS01; family SMXS01; genus RI-34. The sequence goes on along the minus strand of CAMDTB010000040.1, from coordinate 23,253 downwards.
AGGCGGAAGCGGGCGGCGTCGCCGCCATGACCAACGCCAACGACGACTACGTGGGCGCGCTGATCAAGCTCAGCGGCTACTGGGACCGGTATCTCTATGTCGGCCGCAACGTCGAGCAGCGGGTGGTCGAGCAACTCGACCGCACGCGCCATCATGCCGCCGAGTACGAGCGGCTGGAGCAGCGGCGGGGATCGCTGCAGACCAACATCAACATCACCTTCGTGGTGCTGGCGCTGCTGATGCTGATGGTGGCCGTCTTCGTCGGCATCTGGTTCGCCAGCCGGCTGATCGCGCCGATCACCGACCTGGTGCGCGCCTCCGAGCGCATCCGCGAGGGCGACTTGTCGATCCGCGTGCCGGAAGGCCAGGGCGACGACGAGATCACCGTGCTGTCGCGCACCTTCAACCGCATGACCGACCAGCTGCAGAGCCAGCGCGACGAACTGATCGACGCCAACATCCAGCTCGACCAGCGCCGTCGCTTTACCGAGGCGGTGCTGGAAGGCGTGCTGGTGGGCGTCATCGGTCTTAACGCCCGCGGCGAGGTCGACCTGTCGAACCGGGCCGCGCTCGCCATGCTGGAAGAGACCGAGTTCGCGCTGAAGGGCAGCCGGCTGGTCGCTGCCGTGCCGGAACTGTCCGACCTTTTGACAGAGGCTGAGGAAAACCCCGACGAGTTCGTCCAGCAGCAGATCAACATCGTCCGCGACGGGCAGGCGAAGAACCTGCTGGTGCGCATCTCCTCCGAGCGGGTCGAGGGCGAGATCACCGGCTTCGTCGTCACCTTCGACGACATCACCGAACTGGTCGCCGCCCAGCGCACCGCGGCCTGGGCCGACGTGGCCCGGCGCATCGCCCACGAGATCAAGAACCCGCTGACGCCGATCCAGCTCTCGGCCGAGCGGCTCAAGCGCAAGTACCGCAAGGAAATCATCACCGATCCGGACGTGTTCAGCCATTGCACGGACACCATCATCCGCCAGGTCGGTGATATCCGCCGCATGGTGGACGAGTTCTCCGGCTTCGCGCGCATGCCCGCACCCACCTTCCGGCAGGAGAACGTCACCGAGATCGCCCGGCAGACCCTGCTGTTCCTCGAGGTGTCGTCGCCCGACATCCGGTTCGATTTCCATGCCGGCGAGCACCAGGTGATCCTGAACTGCGACGGCCGACAGGTGGCCCAGGCGCTGACCAACATCATCAAGAACGCGTCGGAATCCATTCACGGCCGCAAATGCCCGGAAGGCGGCAGCCTGCCACCGGGCCGGATCGACCTGACCGTCACCGCGGATGCGGGATCGGTGGTCATCTGCGTCGAGGACAACGGCCTGGGCCTGCCCAGGGAACACCGCGACCGGTTGACCGAACCCTATGTGACAACGCGCGAGAAAGGCACTGGATTGGGACTGGCTATCGTCAAGAAGATCATGAGCGACCATGGCGGCGAACTGCTGCTGGACGACCGGCCGCTGGGCGGCGTGCGGGTCCGGCTGGTGTTCTCGCGCGAGCATGCGGCGGACCTGGTCCCCGAAGCCAGAACCCCGACGGTGGCCTGACATGTCCCGCGACATTCTCATCGTCGACGACGAAGCCGACATCCGCGACCTGGTCGCGGGTCTGCTGGAAGACGAGGGCTACGAGACGCGCAGCGCCGGCGATAGCGACAGCGCACTTGCCCAGATCGAGCAGCGCCGGCCCAATCTGGTGATCCTCGACATCTGGCTGCAGGGTAGCCGGCTTGACGGACTGGAATTGCTGGACTTTATCCGGCGCGACCATCCGGACGTGCCGGTGATCATCATCAGCGGCCATGGCAACGTGGAAACCGCGGTCTCGGCGATCAAGCGCGGCGCATCGAACTTCATCGAAAAGCCTTTCAAGACAGACCACTTGCTGCATCTTGTTCAGGCGGCGACAGAGGCCGCCAGGCTTCGCCGAGAGAACGAGGAACTGCGCGCGCGCTATCTGCCGACCGACGAACTGGTCGGCATCTCGCCCGCCATCAACAGCGTGCGCCAGATCGTCGAGCGCGTGGCGCCGGCCAACAGCCGGGTGCTGATCGCCGGTCCGACAGGGTCTGGCAAGGAAGTGGTCGCCCGGCAGATCCACAAGCTGTCGTCGCGCGCCAACGGTCCGTTCGTCGTCGTCAACGCCGCCAACATCGCGCCCGAGCGCATGGAGATCGAGCTGTTCGGCATCGAGCGCAAGCAGGTGGGGCAGGTGCAGAGCCGCAAGATCGGCCTGTTCGAGCAGGCCCATGGCGGCACCCTGTTCCTCGACGAGGTCGGCGACATGCCCGTCGAGACGCAGAACAAGATCCTGCGAGTCCTGGTCGAACAGATGTTCGAACGCGTCGACGGCAGCCGAAAGGTGCAGGTCGACGTCCGGGTGATGAGTTCGACCACCAAGGATCTGCGACAGCTGATCGAGACCGGCCGGTTCCGCGAGGACCTGTATCACCGGCTCAACGTGGTGCCGATCATGGTGCCGCCGCTCAGCGCCCGGCGCGACGACATCCCGCTGCTGATCGATTACTTCATGGAGCGGCTGACCACATCGGGCGGCATGGCGCGGCGCGAGATCGCCGCCGACGTCATCGCAGCGCTGCAGGCCTATGAATGGCCGGGCAATGTGCGCCAGCTCCGCAATGTCGTCGAACGCATGCTGATCATGGCCGCCGAGGACGTGCTGGAGCAGATCGGCGCCGATATGCTGCCGTCGGAGATCAACGCCTCGGGTGCGGCGCTGCTGCGCGCCGGCCAGGGCGAGGCGATCATGTCGGTGCCGCTGCGCGAGGCCCGCGAGGCGTTCGAGAAGGAATATCTGCAGGCGCAGATCACCCGCTTCGGCGGTAACATCTCGCGCACGGCCAGCTTCGTCGGCATGGAACGCTCGGCGCTGCACCGCAAACTAAAATCTCTGGGGCTACAGACCGGCGTACGACGGGCCGGCGAAGAGGATGAATGAACATTATCGTCTGCGGGGCGGGGCAGGTGGGCGAGTCGATCGCGCGCCATTTGGCCAACGAACATCATGACGTTACCCTGATCGACCTGTCGGCCGAACTGATCAAACGCATGACGAACACGCTCGACGTGCAGGGCATCGTGGGGCACGCGTCGCATCCTGACGTGCTGGAATCGGCGGGCGCTGCACAGGCCGACATGCTGATCGCGGCGACCTATTCGGACGAGGTCAACATGGTCGCGTGCCAGGTGGCCCACACGCTGTTCAACGTGCCGACCAAGGTCGCCCGGCTGCGCACCCAGTGCTACCTGCACCGGGACTGGCGGACGCTGTTCTCTCCGCAGCACCTGCCGATCGACCTGATCATCTCGCCCGAGCTGGAGGTGGCCCGCGCCATCCGGCGCAGGGTCGACACGCCCGGCGCGTTCGAGGTGGTGCCGTTCGCCGAGGACCGGGTCTACCTGCTGGGCATCGCCATCGGACCCGACTGCCCGGTGATCGACACGCCGCTGCTGCAGCTGACCGAGCTGTTTCCCGACCTGAACGTGCGTGTCGTCGGCATCAGGCGAGGGGAAACCACCATCGTCCCCAACGCCGAGGAGCAGTTGCTGCCCGGCGACCGGGTCTATGTGGTCACCGAGAAGGCCATGCGTAACCGGGTGCTCGCGGCCTATGGTCACGAGGAGCCGGAGGCGCACCGCATTATCATCGTCGGCGGTGGCCATGTGGGCCTCTACCTGGCGAAGGAACTGGAGGCGAGCGAGGGCGACTTCAACGTGCGCATCATCGAAATGTCCGAGGAGCGCGCCCAGTTCGTCGCCGAGCAGCTCGAGCGGACGGTGGTGCTGAACGGCGATGCGCTCGACCAGGAAATCCTGCGCGAGGCGCATGTGGACATGACCGATACGGTCATCGCCGTCGCCAACGACGACGAGACCAATATCCTGTCGTCGCTGCTGGCCAAGCGGGAAGGGGCCAAGCAGGCGATTACCCTGGTCAACAACCCGGTGTACGGCCCGCTGCTGCCGTCGCTCGGGATCGATGTGTTCATCGATCCCCGCGCGACCACGGTATCGACCATCCTGCGTCATGTGCGCCGCGGCCGCATCCGCGGGCTCCATTCGCTGGGCAGCGCCGGCGCCGAATTGATCGAGGCCGAGGCGCTGGAAACGCTGGAGATCCTGGACACGCCGCTGCGCGAGGCGAAGATTCCCCCGGGCGTGCGGTTCGGCGCCGTCGTGCGCGGCGACCAGGTGATCATCCCGCGCGGCGACACGGTGATCCGCACGGGAGACCGGGTGATCATCTTCGCGCTGGCCCAGCAGATCAAGAAAGTGGAACAGATGTTTTCGGTGCAGCTGGGCTATTTCTGAAGCGTCTCCAGCCAGGGTGCAAATGCCTAGCCGTCCACAGGCCCGACGCCGGTTTGCGTCCGGCGACGGTCTTCCATTCCCGTGACGATCGCACCTTGTCCTCGGGCATAAAACGTCCCATTTTGTGAATGTACCCTCCCAAGGTGCCCCCGAAATAATAAGAGAAGGAACAACCCCTCAATGGCTTCCGACCGGTCGCAAAACGTTCAGGACGTCTTTCTGAACCACGTCCGCAAAGAGAAGACCCCGGTTACCGTCTTCCTGATGAATGGTGTAAAGCTGCAGGGCGTCATCACCTGGTTCGACAATTTCTGCATCCTCCTGCGCCGTGACCGGCACTCCCAGTTGGTCTACAAGCATGCCATCTCGACGGTCATGCCTTCGGCGCCGATCCAGTTGTTCGAACCGGCCGATGGTGAGGCCGACGGAGATTAAGGTTTGACCCAAACTACCGGGACGCGGGGCGATTCCCGCGCCCAAATTGGCGCTTCCTCAAATGGCGCTTCCAACGCTTTCGACGATCGTCAGTCGGTCACCAAGGGCACCCGTGCGCTGCTTCTCCATCCCTATCTCAAGGGTGAAGGCAATCGCCGGTCGCCCGAGGCGGCGCTCGACGAGTTGAAGGGGCTTGCCCAGGCCATATCGCTCGACGTCGTCGGGGCGGAATCCTCACCGCTTTCGTCGATTCGACCGCGCACCTATGTGGGCGAGGGCAAGGTCGAGGAACTGGCCGCTTCCGTGAAGGAGGCCGAGGCCGAACTGGTGGTGGTCGACGCGTCGCTCAGCCCCGGCCAGCAGCGCAATCTGGAAAAGGCGCTGTCGGCCAAGGTGATCGACCGCACCGGCCTGATCCTGGAGATCTTCGGCGAGCGGGCCCAGACGCGCGAAGGCGTGCTGCAGGTTGAACTGGCGCACCTGAACTACCAGAAGGGCCGGCTGGTCCGGTCCTGGACCCATCTGGAGCGCCAGCGCGGCGGCGCCGGCTTCCTCGGCGGACCCGGCGAGCGGCAGATCGAGGCGGACAGGCGCTTGCTGCGCGAGCGCATCGCCAAGCTGAAGCGGGAACTGGAGACGGTCACCCGGACCCGCCTGCTGCACCGCGAGCGGCGCGAGAAGGTACCGCATCCGGTCGTGGCGCTGGTCGGCTATACCAACGCGGGCAAGTCGACCCTTTTCAACCGGCTGACCAGCGACGACGTGATGGCCGAGGACATGCTGTTCGCCACCCTGGATCCGACCATGCGGGGCCTTACCCTGCCGTCAGGCCGGCGGATCATCCTCTCGGATACGGTCGGCTTCGTCTCCAACCTGCCGACCCATCTGGTCGCCGCGTTCCGGGCGACGCTCGAGGAAGTCATCGAGGCCGACATCGTCGTCCATGTTCGTGACATTTCCCATCTCGACAGCGAATTCCAGCGCCAGGACGTCATCGACGTGCTCACCAGCCTGGGCGTTCCGGACGAGGAGGAGCAGGTCCTGATCGAGGTGGAGAACAAGATCGACCTGCTCGATGCCGAGCATCGCGCCCAGACCGAAGCCCGCGTCGAACGCCACGAGTCGCTGATTCCCGTTTCCGCGGTGACCGGCGAGGGGATCGAGCGGCTGCTCGAGCGCCTCGACAGCCTGCTGGCGCGCGCCGAGCGGACCGTGACGCTGCGTGTGCCCTATGCGGACGGCGCGCTGATGGCCTGGCTCTACGACCATGGCGAGGTGCTCAAGCGCACCGACGTGGACGCGGGCGCCGAGTTCGAGGTCCGCCTGTCGGACCAGGACGTGGGCAAGCTGCGCAAGCAGTCGCCCGCCATCTTCGCCGAAGCCGCCGAATAGGGTGAGGCACCGGGCGACTTGGCCCGTTGACTCAGCACCTGCGCCTTTCTATCGTCGCCACCGAAACGGCGCCTGCGCCGGAAATCATCCACGGGAGACCACCATGAGCAATTTCAAGCCGCTGCACGACCGCGTCCTGGTCAAGCGCCTGCCGTCGGAAGAGAAGACCGCCGGCGGCATCATCATTCCGGACTCGGTGCAGGAGAAGCCGCAGCAGGGCGAGATCATCGCCGCTGGCACCGGTTCGCGCCGCGCCGATGGCAACATCGATCCGCTGGGCGTGAAGGTCGGCGACAAGATCCTGTTCGGCAAGTACGCCGGCACCGAAGTGAAGATGCAGGGCACCGACTACATCATCATGAAGGAAACCGACATCCTCGGCGTGCTCGAATAGGCCGCCGCTAACCGGTGATGAAAGGGCCGCCTCGCGCGGCCCTTTTTGTTTGGCGGACCGCCCGCATTCAGTCTCCGTTCAGCGCCCGCGCGCGATGATCGCGGCGTGTTCAGGGAGTTCGCCATGAGAGACGCCATCACCAGATTCGCCGGACCCGCCACGCTGCTCTTCCTGGGCATCGCGTTCACCGCGCTGGCGCGCCTAGCGCCGTAGCGGTCAGCCCATCTCCTTGAACACCTCCCGGGCGACGCGGATGCCGTTCACCGCGCACGGCCAGCCGGCATAGTGGGCCAGGTGGATCATCATCTCCTCCACTTCGAGCTGCGAGACGCCCTGGTTCAGCAGGCCATTGAGATGCACCTTCAGCTGCGCCTCCTTGCCCAGCGCCACCAGCGTCGCGCAGGTGATCAGCGAGCGGTCGCGCAGCGCCAGTCCCGGCCGCGTCCACACGTCGCCGAACAGGTGGTCGATGGTCACCTCGATCAGCGGATCGGCCAGGTTGGGCGCGTCGCCGTCGCCCCACAGTTTCTTGCGTACGTCCAATCCCCGTTGCCTGCGTTCGCTATCCGCCATTTTCCGTCTCCCTGGTTCGGCTTTCGGTTGCCAGTCTAGCGAGATTGTCGCCGGTGAGGCGATAGATCAGCCATTCGCCGTGTCGCTTCGCGCCGAGGGCCTCGTAGAACCGGATCGATGGCTCGTTCCAGTCCAGCACGGTCCATTCGAACCGGCTGCAATCTTTCTCGACGGCGATGCACGCCAGATGGGTGAGGAGGGCGCGCCCGATGCCCTTGCCGCGGTGCTCGGGCAGGACGAACAGGTCTTCGAGATAGAGACTCGGCCGGCCCTTGAACGTGGAGAAGCTGTAGAAGTAGAGCGCGAACCCCACGGGAATGCCGCCCCAGTCGGCGATCACCGCCTCGGCGTAGGGACGGGGACCGAACAGGGCGCGCTCGATGTCCTCTTCCGTGGCCACCATCTCGTGGCGCAGCTTCTCGTAGTCGGCCAGGGCGCTGATGAAGAACAACACCAGTCCGGCATCGCCGGGCGCGGCCTTCCTGATGACGAGCTGTTCCATGCGGTCTCCCTGCTGTCGTCTATTTATAAGGCCTGGCACCGGCAAATGCTGCTTCTCGCGTGGCGGGCCGGCCGGTATCCTCGGGCGATGATGTCCTATCTCATCGTATTCGTCGGCGCCGGAATCGGCGGCATGATGCGCCACGGCGCCAACATCGCGGTGACGCGCGCGTTGGGGACGACATTTCCCTGGGGCATCATGACGATCAACGTGTTTGGCTGCCTGCTTATGGGCCTGCTCGTCGGCTGGTTCGCGCTGCGCGGCCAGGCCGGGCAGGAGTGGCGGCTGTTCCTCACCACCGGCGTGCTGGGTGGTTTCACCACCTTCTCCGCGTTCTCGCTCGATGCCGCCTTGCTCTATGAGCGAGGCGAGTTGGGATTGGCCGCGCTCTACGTCGTTGGATCGGTCGTGCTGTCGCTGATCGGCGTTTTCGCGGGGTTGTGGCTGGTGAGACACGCCTAAATCCCACGTTCCGTCATTGCGAACGCAGTGAAGCAACCCGGGGCCGCGTGGCGGAACGTCGAAGAACTGGGTTGCCGCGCCGCTTCTCGGCTCGCAATGACGGCGAGAGCATAAAGTGAACTCTACAATCCCAGCCGTTCCGCAATGGCCAGTTCCGTCTCGTTCGGCTTCATCGACGCCCGCAGCTCATCGGCCGACAGCGCCGCGAAGGTTTCCTCGAACCGCTCCGCAAGACTGAGCGAGGGCGTCCAGCCGGTTTCCTCCAGCAGGCGCGTGGCATCGGTCAGCACCGGATAGTCGCGGAACGGAAACCAGCTGCGCGCCGCCGCGCCGTCGGCCTTGTCGCCGACGGCGGTCTGCCGGTCCTCGCAGCCGGCGATCCAGGCCAGCATGGACACCAGCTCGGACAGGGTGACGATCTGCCTGTCGGCGACGTTGAACACCTCGAAGCCCATCCGCAGGCCGCAGGCGAGCATCTCGACCGCGTCGCCCAGATCGTCTTCGTGCAGGAACTGCACCCTGGAGCGGCCGTTGCCGGGGATCAGCACCGGCCGGCCGTTCAGCTGCCGCGCCCACACCCAGCGTTCCCGCTCGAAGTTGTTGCCCGGGCCGAATACGTAGGGCGGCCGGACGATCACGCACGAGCCGAACTGCCGGGCGGCGCGGTAGGCGTCCTCCACCTTCGTCTTGTTCTGGCCATAGGGGCTCCAGACCGCGGCGCCGCCGATCGGTTCGTCCTCGGTGGGCGGCATTCTCGCGTTGTTGCCGTAGACCGCCGCGCTGGAGATCACCAGCGCCCGGCGCGCCTTGCCCTCGGTGGCGGCGATCATGATCGCCGCCTGCTCGCCGGTGTAGCAGTTGGTGTCGACCAGCACCTCGAAGGCGCGGCCGAGCAGGGCGTCCTCGACGGCGTCGGCATCGTTCCGGTCGGCGACGAGCTGGGCCGTGCCCGGGACCGGCGTCGAGCCGCGATTGAGCACGGTCACCTCGTGGCCGCGCGCCAGCAGGGTGCGGACGATGGCTTGGCCGACGAAGCCGGAGCCGCCGACGACGAGGACGTGACGTTTCGGATTAGAGCTCATATTTCGCGATCACCGTCTGTTCCACGGCAGCGCCCATCGAGTGAATCTTACTGGCGATCAGCAGCCTGAGACTCATTCCTCAACTCCTTCTTGGCCTGCTGCCATAAATCTTCCAACTCCTGCAATGACTTGTCCTGCGGGCGCTCGCCGCGCGCCGCCAGAATGCTTTCGATGCGCCGGAACCGCTGTTCGAACCGCCGGTTGGTGCCGCGCAGCGCCCGTTCCGGATCCACCTTCAGGAAGCGGGCCAGATTCGTATAGGCGAACAGGATATCGCCCAACTCGCTCTCGACCTTGTCGTGATTCTGGGCACCGGCCTTGGCGTCGGCCATTTCCACCGCCAGTTCAATGGTTTCCTCCTGGATCTTGTCGAGCACCTGCGACGCGTCCGGCCAGTCGAAACCCACGGTCGCCGCACGCTTGGCGAGCTTCACCGAGCGCATCAGGGCAGGGTAGCCGTACGCCACGCCGTCCAGCACGCTGGGCACGAGGCCCTCGGCGCGGGCCTTTTCGTCGCGCTCGCGCTTCTTGTGCTCCTCCCAGGCGACGGTCTGGGCGTCGGCGTCCTCGACAGTGGCGTCGCCGAACACGTGCGGATGGCGGCGCAACATCTTGCCGCAGATTGCGTCGATGACGTCGCCGAAGTCGAATTCGCCGGCCTCGGCCGCCATCTGTGCGTGGAACACCACCTGGAACAGCAGGTCGCCCAGTTCGTCCTTCAGCGAGGGCATGTCGTTGTCGGCGATGGCCTCGGCGACCTCGTAGGATTCCTCGATGGTATAGGGCGCGATGGTCGCGAAATCCTGCGCCTTGTCCCACGGACAGCCGTCCTTCGGATCGCGCAGCCGGCGCATGATCGTGAGCAGGTCGTCGATGCTGTGCCGTGCCATAGAATACCTGTGGGGAAGGGGGTGGAAGCGCCCGTCTCCCTCCTATACCATCCCGGCAACAGGGGAGAAACCATGAGCCGTCTGCTGTCGCTTGCCACCGGCAACCTGCCGGAATTCACGCCCGTCGAAGTCGTCGAAGCCGCCGCCGCGGCCGGCTGGACGGCCTGCGGCATCTGGTACGATCCCGAGACATGGACCGCCCAGACGACGCGCGACAGCCGCAACGCGTTCGAGCGCACGGGCCTGAAGCCGTTCGACATCGAGGTGGTGTGGATCCGCCCGGGCGAGGCGGACCCGAACCACGAACGGCTGCTGGCCGCCGGCGGCGAGATCGGCGTCGCCAACGCGCTGATGGTCAGCTCGGACCCGGACATGGATGCCACCAAGCGGCGCTTCGAGGCGCTGTGCAAGATCGCCGACAAGTACGGCATCAATGCCTGCTTCGAGTTCCTGCCGATCACCGAGGTCAAGAGCCTGCCGGCCGGTCTTGACATCGTGCAGTCGGTCGGCCATCCGCGCGGCAAGCTGTTGGTCGATGCGCTCCACCTGGCGCGCTCGGGCGGCCATCCGGACATGCTGAAGGGCCTGCCGGCCGATCTGTTTACCTACGCCCAGATCTGCGACGCGCCGGCGAAGCTGCCGGACATGGAATTCAACACCATCCTGTATGAAGCCGTCGACGGCAGGCTGATGCCGGGCGAGGGCGAACTGCCGGTAAAGGAGCTGGTCGCCAACCTGCCGAAGGATCTGCCGCTGGCGCCGGAGCAGCGCTCCAAGCCGCTCAGGGAAGCGTATCCGGATGCGACGGACCGCGCGAAGGCGATCCTCGATGCGACGATCAAGTTCCTGGGTTAGCTTCGCGCGTTTTTCCCACCGCACAAAGCCGTCATTCCCGCGCACGCGGGCCCGCGTACGGTCTCACAGACCAGGAACCCAAACGGCCTACCGACCGCCGATATCCTCGCACATCCTCAATACATAGGAACCCAGCTCTTCGTAGGGCTGGCTGCTTGCTTCTCATCGAGCAGTAGGATGCCTCGTGACCGAGTGGTCGAGAGGCCACGTGGTGGCACGGACTGGGTTCCCGCGTGCGCGGGAATGACGATGGAGGGGATGCGGGGAACGCGGATGAACTTGTTAGAAGATGGCTCCTGATCCTTAATCTATAAAACGCATAATATATATTATGTTAAATTATATAATATGGAACGGGGCCAAAGGCTTAGATCCCCTATGAGCCGTGCCGCCTGAGGGCACGCAAAGCCGCCTCTTCGACGAAAATTCGCGGATCAGATCGACGGCTTGCCGCTGCGATCACTCGAGGTCGAGCACCATGCCGTCATAGGCCGGCTCGACGCCGGCCGGCAGCTGGCGCTGCAGCGTCTCGTAGTCCATGTCCCAGGTCATGTGGGTCAGCACGGCGCGCTTCGGCTTCACCCGCTCGATCCAGCCCAGCGTCATGTCGAGATGCGCGTGCGTCGGATGCGGCTCATAGCGCAGCGCATCGACGATCCACAGCTCGACGCCGTCGAGCGCTTCGAACGCGGCCTCGCCGAGGCCGTTCAGGTCTGTCGAATAGGCCGCCTTGCCAAAGCGATAGCCGATGGATTTCAGGTCCCCATGCGCCTGGTCGAACGGCGTCACCGGAATTTCGCCGACCTGGAACGGTCCGTCGATCAGCCGCTGCTCGCAGATCGCCGGATAGCCGTGCTTCGATACGAACACGTAGTCGAAACGCTGCATCAGCGTGTCGAGCGTCGGTCGGTCGCCATAGATCGGAATCCTGCCGCCCATGGCCCAGGACAGGCCGCGCAGATCATCGATGCCGTGGGTGTGGTCGGCATGGTCGTGGGTGTAAAGCACGCCGTCCAACCTGTTGATATGAGCGTCCAAACACTGCTCGCGCAGATCGGGCGAGGTGTCGACGATCAGGCGTGTGGCGCCCTGCTCCACCGCGATCGATACGCGCCGGCGCCGGTTCTTCGGATTGGACGGATCGCATGCGCCCCAATGGTTGCCGATGCGCGGCACGCCGCCCGAGGTGCCGCAGCCCAGCACCGTGATCCTCACGACCCCACAACTCCGGCCCCTACAAGACCACGCCTGGGAACCTTGGTGAACAAGTTGAAGAAATTGTCGGTGGTTTTTGTCGCAAGTGCTTCGGGTGACAGATCTTTCAGCCCGGCGACGATGTTCGCCGTGTGCACCACGAAGGACGGCTCGTTGTCCTTGCCGCGGAACGGAATCGGCGCAAGGTACGGCGAATCCGTCTCGACCAGCAGCCGGTCGAGCGGCAGCGCGCGGATGGTGTCGCGCAGCGCCTCGGCCTTCTTGAACGTGGCGATACCGGAAATCGAAATGTAGAGACCGAGTTCCACCGATTTCTCCGCCAGTTCGCGGCTGGAGCTGAAGCAGTGGATCAGGCCGGGATAGGCGCCCTGCCCCATTTCCTCGGCCAGGATGCGGGTTGTGTCGTCGTCGGCGTCGCGGGTGTGGACGATCAGCGGCAGACCGGTCTCGCGCGCCGCCTTGATGTGCTCGCGGAATACGTGCTGCTGGACGTCGCGTGGGCTGTGCTCGTAGAAATAATCGAGGCCGGTCTCACCGATGCCGACCACTTTCGGATGCCTGGCCCGCTCGATCAGCTGGCGCGCCACCGTGTCCGGTTCGGTGTCCGCCTCATGGGGATGCACGCCGACGCTGCAGTAGATGTTGTCATAGCGCTCGGCGATGGCGAGCACTTTGTCGAACCGGCTGAGCGCCGTGGAAATGGTCAGCATCAGGCCGACGCCGGCCGCCTCGGCCCGCGCCACGACGCTGTCCAGGTCGGCGCTGAGCTGGGGGAAATCCAGGTGACAATGTGAATCGACAAGCATCGCCAAGCCGTTGTTAGGAGGCCGTTTCCTCGACGAAACGCGGGAACAGGCCCTGCGGTTGCGCGATCGGCGTGCCGGCCGCGAGGCGTCCCGCCTCGCCCAGTGAGTTAAACCCGCGCGCGTCCGCGGCAACCCCGAGCATGTCGAGCAGCTTGCCGGCCGCCATCGGGATCACCGGCTGGCTGAGGATGGCGATGTTGCGCAGCGCTTCGGCCGCCACATAGAGCACCGTGCCCATGCGCGCCGGATCCGACTTCTTCAGCGCCCACGGTTCGGTGCGCGCGACATACACGTCGCCTTCGGCAATAAGCGCCCACAACACGCTGAGCGCATTATGGATTTCCTGCACTTCCATGGCCTCGCGCATTGCCGATACGGTCGCGTCAATGGACGCGAGCAGCGCCTCGTCGCCGGCATCGAACGCGCCGGGTTGCGGCATGGCGCCGTCGCAGTTCTTGAACACCATGCTCAGGGTGCGCTGCGCCAGGTTGCCGATGCCGTTCGCCAGGTCGCCGTTGATGCGGTGGATGATGCCTTCGCGCGAAAAGCTGCCGTCCTTGCCGAACGGCACCTCGCGGGCGAGGAAATAGCGGATCTGGTCCAGCCCGAATTCCTCGACCAGTCCCTCCGGCGTGATCACGTTCCCCAGCGACTTGGACATCTTCACGCCTTCCAGGTTGAGGAAGCCGTGGGCGAAGACCCGCTTCGGCAGCGGCAGCTCGGCCGACATCAGGAACGCCGGCCAATACACTGTATGGAAACGGATAATGTCCTTGCCGATAACGTGCACGTCGGCCGGCCAGTAGCGCGCGAATTTATCCGGATCCGACGGGAAGCCGGCGCCGGTGATGTAGTTGGTCAGCGCATCGAGCCACACATAGACGATGTGCTTCTGCTCGCCGGCGAGGTCGTCCTTCGGGATCGGAATGCCCCAGGTGAAGCTGGTCCGCGATACCGACAGGTCCTTCAGGCCGCCCCTGACGAAGCTGACGATCTCGTTGCGCCGCGTGTCCGGCAGGATGAAGCCCGGCTGGCTCTCGTAGAGCGCCAGCAGCTTGTCCTCGTAGGCCGACAGCCGGAAGAAGTAGCTGGGCTCCTCGACCCACTGCACCGCCTTGCCGTCGGCGGTGCGGAACTGGCCGTCCTCGCCTTTCTCCAGCTCGGATTCAGGAAAGAACGCCTCGTCGCTGACCGAATACCAGCCGGCGTACTTGTCGAGGTAGATGTCGCCCTTGGCGATCATCCGGTCCCACATCTCCAGCACCGCCGCGTGGTGGCGCGGCTGGGTGGTGCGGATGAAATCGTCGTTGGAGATGTTGAGCATCGCGCACATCGCCTGGAACTTGCCGGAGTTTTCGCCAGCGAACTCCAGCGGCGTCTTGCCAGCTTTCTCCGCCGACTGCTCGACCTTCTCGCCGTGCTCGTCGGTGCCGGTCAGGAACAGCACGTCGTAGCCGTCCAGGCGCTTGAACCGGGCGATGATGTCGGTGGTGATCTTCTCGTAGGCGTGGCCCAGATGCGGGGCGCCATTCACGTAGTCGATCGCTGTGGTGATGGTGAACGTCTTGGTCATGCCGTGATGGCCTGGAGCCTGCTGAATACCGTGAGTGTCACCTGCTTCGGGTCGAGGTTGACCGCCTCGCCCCGGGCGAACAGGTGGCCGGTGTTCTCCCATACCTCAAGCCATTGATCAAGGCCGGCCCGTCCGGCGACCCGTTCGAACAACGCGGCCTCGCCGGGCACGGCGCCATGGTCGGCGCCTCGGGTGGCGCCGTAGGCGATCAGCCGCTTGAGGATGCCGTCGAGCAGTTCGCCGAGCAGGCGGAAATCGTCGATCGCCTGGCGTCCGGCGACCGCATCGCCCAGCGCGTGCAGCGCCACAGGGTTCATCCGCGGCAATTCGGCCAGCAGCCCGGAGGCCTTGCGGTAAAGCTCGGCGCCGCCCGCCTCGGCCAGCGCCATGGCTCGTCCCGGGCTGCCGCCCGACAGCGCGATGATCAGGTCCCGGTCTGCCGGCGGCAGCGCGATCCCCTGCCCCTCGAGCACGGATGCCACCTGGTTGTCGGCCAGCGGCCTCAATGCCAGGGTCTGGCAGCGCGAGCGGATGGTCGGCAGCAGCCGGCCGGGCGCATGGGCGAGCAGCAGCAGCACGGCGCGTTTCGGCGGCTCCTCGAGCATCTTCAGCAGTGCGTTGGCCGATTGCCGGTTCATCTCGTCGGCACTGTCGATGATGGCGATGCGCCACGGTGCGTCCGCGGTCATGCCGAAAAAGCCGTGCAGGCGGCGGATGTCGTCGACCACGATCTCGCCGCGCAGGCGCTTGGCCTTGTCGTCCCAGGCGCGCTCGACCGCCGTGAGGCCGGGATGGCCGCCCTGCGCCATCAGCCGCCAGGTGCGCGAGTCCATCGGTATGTCGAGGCTGACCGGTGGCGGCGGTGCGCCGAACAGGCCGCCCGCTTGTTCGGGCGAACCATTCTCCAGCAGGAAGCGCGCGAACCGGTAGGCCAGCGTCGCCTTGCCGACGCCGCGCGGGCCGGTGATCAGCCAGCCATGCGGCAGCCTGCCGCTGGCATAGGCCGACAGCAGCAGATCCTCGGCGGCGCCGTGGCCGATCAGGCGCTCGCTCAGCCGCGGGTGGCGCCCGTCCGTCTCGGGCTTCAGCGCCGGTTCTGCCATCAGCCCACCTTGAGGCGGTCTTTGACAGTCGCCCAGATCGCCTCGTGCACCGTCTCCACGGGGCCGTTGGCGTCGATCACCACGCAGCGTTCGGGCTCGCGGGCGGCGATGTCGAGGAACGCGGCGCGCACGGTTTCGTGGAATTTCCGACCCATGAGCTCGTAGCGGGTCTCGTGGTTGACGTGTCGCCGGAGCGACCGGTCGAGGCCGAGGCCGACAGGCATGTCCATGACCAGCGTCAGGTCCGGCTTCAGGCGGCCTGCGACCATGCGGTACAGCTTCTCCACCGTCGCCCGTCCCAGTTCCTGGGCGTAACCCTGGTACGCCATGGTGGAATCGGCAAAACGGTCGGACAGCACCCACAGCCCGTCCTTCAGCGACGGGAGGATGGTTTCCTCCAGGTGCTCGGCGCGGGCGGCGAAATGCAGCAGCGTCTCGGCCATGGGCGCCCAGGCCCGGTCGCCCTGCACCAGCAGGTTGCGGATCGGCCCATTGGGCTCGCGGGTCTCGACCACGCCGATGGCATGGGTTTTCAGCCGGGCCGCCAGCAGGCCGAGCTGTGTGGACTTCCCGGCTCCCTCGCCGCCTTCGAAGGTCACGAAGATGCCGCGGGGAGTTCTGGCCATGCTACTTCGCGTCGGGTTGCGCGGGGGCTTCTTCGGCCTTGTCGCCCGACGAGCCCGACAGCAGATAATCGATGGCGGAGCCGATCTTGCCGGTGGCGCCGACCTTCTCGACGTCCTCGGCGACGACCAGCGGCACCTGGATATCCTCCATGCCGGGAAGCGTCACCGTCACCGTTCCGACCTGCGTGCCCTTCTTGGTGTCCGCCTTGACCGGCGCGGTGTACTTGATCCTGGCCTTGGCGCCCATTTTGGCTTCGCGGCTGAGGGTCAAGGTCACGTCCTTCGCCACCGTCAGGCCGACCTTGGACTTCACGCCCAGCCACACCGGCGCCTCCTCGATCACCGTGCCGGCCTTCAGCAGCGTATAGGTGTCGAAATTGCGGAAGCCCCACTCCATCAGGCCGCGCGATTCCTCGGCGCGGGCCTTGGTGCTGGGCAATCCGTTGATCACCAGGATCAGCCGCGTGTCGCCGCGTTTGCCCGACACGGTCACGCCGTAGCCGCCTTCCTCAGTATAGCCGGTCTTCAGGCCGTCGACGCCATCGACCACGCCCAGCGTGGGGTTGCGGTTCTGCTGGCTGATCTTGGCGCCGGTCTTCAGGTTCTCGCCATAGGCGAACTCGCGCTCCGAGTAATAGGAATAGTACTCGGGGAAATCGCGGATGATGTGTCCGGCAAGGATCGCCAGATCCCGCGCGGAAGAGTAGTGCTCCGGCTCGGCCAGACCGTGGGGGTTCACGAAATGCGAGTTCTTCATCCCGAGCTGGGCCGCCATCTGGTTCATCATGTTGCCGAAGCCCTTGACAGAGCCGCCCAACCCTTCGGCCAGCGCCACGCAGGCGTCGTTGCCGGAGACGATGATCGTGCCCTTCAGCAGGTCCTCGACCTTCACCCGGTCGCCGACCTTCAGGAACATGGTCGAGCCGCCCATCTTCCAGGCGCGCTCGCTGACCGTCAGTTCCTCGTCGAGCTTCATGGCGTTCTTCTTCAGCGCGTCGAAGATGACATAGTCGGTCATCATCTTGGTCATGGACGACGGCGTCATCCGCTCGTCGGGCGCCTTCTCCATCAGCACGGTGCCGGTCGTGTAGTCCACCATGATCGCCTGCTTGGCCTGGATCTCGTAAGGCGGCGGCGCCGCGTGCGCGGCAAGCGGCACGCCGACGAGAACGGCAAGGAGAAGCGGCAAACGGCGAAGTCGCGGCATGAGGATCGTTCCGTGTCGTTGATGCGGGTTGATTCTAGGCGTCCCGGCCCGCTACCGCAAGCCACACGACACAATAGCTTGTGGTCTGGCGCGGGCTTATCCACCATAATCTGCGGGGCGTCTTATATGTGTGCAAAACGTGGCCGTCGAATCGGCAATTCCGGCGCGATTGGGACCGGGGCAGAGCAATCGCGTGTCGGCGGAAGTATCCGCAAGTAACACGGAGTTTATTCAAAATAGAAATTATGGCGTCTGGGTTCCACATTGCCGCACTGCGGCAAATCCTGTGGAAAGAATTTCCAAACGCTGCTCTAGGGATAGCTTGGGCTGGCTGAACATGGGGCTCTGCCGCACAGCCGGCAGGCGAGGTCGAACATGAACATACGTCAAGCTTTCTTGCGTTGCCGCAGAGCGAGTGTCGCCACGGTCTTCGCTCTTTTGCTGCCGGTGTTGCTGGGATTTGCCGCGCTGGTCGCCGAATATGGCAGCATTCTCGTTACCGAGGCGAACAATCAGCGGGTCGCGGACCTGGCGTCATACGCCGGCGCCCTTGCCTACAACTCCGTGTCCACCGGCAAGGATACGGCAGCCTTGGCCGCTGCTCAGCGGGTTGCCACCATGAACGGCGTGCCCGCCGCGAACCTCACAGTGACCTATCCGACCTCGGTCAAGACCTCGGGCGCGGTCTCGGTCAGGGCGAGCATCACCACTCCCTATACACTGCTGGTTGCTCGCGCGCTGAACACCACGACCAGTGTCCCGGTCACCACCGACGCGTTCACCGAGATCAGCGGCGGCGCGCCGAGTTGCATCCTCGCGCTCAGCGCCTCGGGCACGGGCGTGACGCTGAGCGGCGGCACGGCGCTGACCGCGACGGCCTGCGCGGTCAACTCCAACAACAAGGTCGAGGCGCCCTGCGGCACCGCCATCACCGCCGCTGCCGTCACCTGGGGCACGACCTATTCTGACTGCACCTGGACGCCGAACATCACCGCGACCACCAAGCTGCAGATGACGACCACTGACCCGTTCATCGGCAACGCCGGCGTCGCCAGCATGTTCGCGCGCGTCGCGACGGTCGACGCCATGGCGGCGCCGACCGCTCCGACGGTCACGACCGGGACAAACCTGAACCTGGCCTATTCGAACCCGCCAGCGTCATATGCGGCCACTGGCTGCACGTTCTCACGCTCAGGCGGCAACTGGACGGTCACGTGTCCGAATGGCGGAAACTACAATTTCGGCTCATTGTCGATGGGCGGCGGTACGACGCTTAACTGGGCGACGGGCGGCGACGGCACCAGCACCTATAATTTCTCCGGAACAGTGAACCTGACCGGCTCTACGCATAATTTCGGAGCCGGAACCTACAATCTCTCCCGAGGCATCAACACAGGTGGCGGTACGACCACAAATTTCCAGGCCGGCACTTTCAACATGGGCCGGAGCACCATTAGCTGCAGTGGTGCCTTTTACAGCATCTGTCATACAGGCACGACCCTGGTTTTCCGGGGCCCGAGCACGTTCGCGCTGTCCTCGGGTATCAGCGTGCCCGGCGGCTATACCCTGTGGATGGGCTTCGACACCACGACGGGCGGCCTGACCGGTGCCAACAATCTGAGCGGCAACAGCTACAGGCTCGGTCCCAGCAGTAACGGCAACGCCATTTTTGTGGGCGGTGGCGGCAAGCTCTACATGGCCGACGCCACCCAAGGCGGCAAGGTGTTCGAGGCCGATGGCAACTTCAACGGCGCCGGCGGCGGCAGCTGCACCTACCTGCCCGCGGCGGCAAACCATGACATCGACGGCAACGTCATCATCTCGGGCGCCGTCAAGCTGGGCGCCGGCGTCTGGACAGTGGACGGCTACGTGGCGCTTGGCGCGTCCGGCGGCGGCGGCGGCGGCTGCGACGGCACGACCATCAGCGTCTCCGGCGACGGCGTCAATTTCATGATCTCCGGTTCGGCGACGCCCAGCAGCGGCAACTGCTCGGGCCGCGCCTTCTGCATCGCCGCGGGGTACAGCAATGTGGTGCTCAAGGCGCCGACCACCGGTGCTCTCGCGAACCTGGCGGTCGTCGGACCGCAGAGTTCGTCCTACACCGGCGGCGGGCTGTTCTCCGAAGGCGGCGCTGGCGCGGTGATCAATGGCGCGTTCTATTTCCCCAATGGTCAGATGACCATGTCGGGCGGCGCCAGCGCCGGTGATTCCGGCGGTTGCCTCCAGGTTGTCGCCACCAGCGTCACGCTGACCGGCGGCACGACGCTGGCGTCGTCCTGCGTCAGCGGCTCCGGCAGTGTCTCGGCGAAGCTGGTGAGATGACGGGAACGATGTCGCCCCAGACACCCCGCGCCTCCGTGCGTCGCCTGCTCGGCTTCTGGCGCGACAGACGCGGCGTGGCGGCCATTGAATTCGCCATCGTCGTGCCGATCCTGGCGCTGATCATGGTGGCGATGGTGGATTTCGGCCTGGTGCTGTTCGTGCGGTTCGGCCTGAACGAGAATGTCTCCGCCAGCGCCAACTACGCCATCGTTGGCGCGTCCAGCGCATCATCGACCGGCGGCGCGACGCTCGCCTCGAACCTGGTCGCCATCGTGCCGACCAACGTCAACATGACGGTGGTGGTGAACAACGGCCCGTCCGTTACCCGTACCAACGGCTCGAGCGTCGCGTCGGGTACCGCGTCCAACGCGGATTCCTGCTACTGCCCAACGGTCAGCGGCTCCACCGTCACCTGGGGCAGCGCGGTGACCTGCGGCGGCAGCTGCGGCAGTGGCCTTCTCGCCGGCAAGTTCGTGTCCATCAATGCCAGCGTATCGCACACCCCGCTGTTCGGGAGCTACGGACTGGTGCAGAATGGCACCGTGTCCACCTTCTCGATCGTGCAAGTGCAGTAGGCGATGCGGGCGCTGAGGAAATTTCTCGGCGATCGGTGCGGTGCGGCGGCGGTTGAGTTCGCGCTCGTCATCGTGCCGCTGCTGCTGTTAGTCTTCGGCACCATCGAGTTTTCGCGGCTGCTGTGGACGCGGCAGTCCATGCAGTCATTGTCCATTTCCGCGGCCCGCTGCATGGGCATCCTGCAGCCCGCGTGCATCAGCGGAACCACCTACAACGCCACCAACACCAGGAACTATATCATCGCGCGCGCGGCATCATTCGGTGTGCCACTGTCGAGCGGCAATATAACGCTGAACAACAACACCACCTGCAACGGCGTGTCCGGTTTCTCTACCGTCACGATCAACTACACCTTCAGTTCGATCGCGCCCAAACTGGTTACAGCCCTGGCGGGTTCCAAGGTGTTGCAGACCACGGCCTGTTTCCCGAACCAGATCTGACGTTTACTTCTCGATCACGATCAACGCGTTGACCTCGCCGAGGCCTACTACCTGCGCCATCGCCAGATCCGCGTCCTCCACCTGGGCGAAGGGCCCGAGCCGGACGCGGTAGAACGTGGCGCCGTTGACCAGGACGTTGCGCACCTCGGTCGGTCCGATTGCCCGGAGCCTGTCCTTGAGCCGGTTGGCGTTGACCGGATTGCCGAATGCGCCAGCCTGGACGTAGATGCCCTTGGGCTCGGCTGCCAGCGTCTTCGCCGCTTCCTGTTTCACGGCGACCTGGACCGGCGCCCCCTCTTCCAGCGGCGCCCGGCCCACATACTCGACCCGCACCTTGGCGGTGCCGGCGCCGTGGAAGCCAAGCAGTTCGGCCGCCCGCTTCGACATGTCGATGATCCGGCCGCGCGCATAGGGACCCCGGTCATTCAGCCGCACCACCATGGACCGGCCGTTCTCCAGGTTGGTGACCCGCACCAGCGACGGCATCGGCAGGGTGCGGTGGGCGGCGCTGACCAGTTCCATGTCGAAAATCTCGCCATTGGCGGTCCGTGCGCCGTGGAACTGCGGCCCGTACCACGAGGCAATGCCGGTCTCGGAATAGTTGGGGTCCTCGCGCGGCACATAGGTGACGCCATTGATCACATAGGGGTTTCCAACCTTGTAGATGCCGCCCTTCCCGCTCGGCGTCGGCGCCTCGCCCCAGGGCGGCGTCGTGGTCACGGTCTCCTGCGGCCTGGATGGTGCGGCGACGGGCCCCGTATAGGTAGGCGCCGGCTTCTTGGGCTGCGCGGCGCATGCGGCGAGGATCGCGCAGATGGCCACCAGGAGGAGCCCCCGTCCCCACATGTTACGGCTTCACCAGGTCGGCGAGCCGACCGACGGCGATCGCGTAGAAGTTCGCGCAATTGTAGCGGAGGATCGCCCGGTAGTTGCCAAAGGTCACGAACGCGCGGCCGGTCTCGCCGTCCGGCTCGACCAGCGTCGCCTCCAGATCGCTGGGCGGCAGGTCGGCGCCGTCGCGGGTACGCACGCCCATGGCCTGCCACTCGGCGATGGACGGTGCCCTGGAGTGCTGGTTCATGGCGCGGCAGCCGCCCTGGTCGTAGCTGCCCACCGCGGCCAGCTTGGCCGGGAAGCCCTCGGGCAGGCTGACTTCGTAACCCCAGGCTTGCTCGCCCTTCCAGGCGTAGAACTTCAGGTAATTGGCGATCGAGGCGAAGATGTCGCCGGGATTGTTCCAGATGTCCCGGTGGCCGTCGCCGTCGAAGTCGGCGGCGTATTGCAGGTAACTCGTCGGCATGAACTGGGGCTGGCCCATGGCGCCGGCCCACGACGCCTTCAACTCGTCTGTCGAAATGTAGTCGTTGTTGAGGATCTCGAGCGCCGCGAACAGTTCCTTGCGAAAATAGGTGCTGCGGCGAGGATCGTAGGCAAGCGTGGCCAGGGCCTGGATGGCGTTCTCGCCCGGCTTGACCTTGCCATAGGCGGTTTCCATCCCCCAGATCGCGACGATGTATTCGGGCTGCACGCCATAGCGTTCGGAGACCTGGCGCAGGATGTCGGCGTTCTCGGCCATGGCCTTGCGGCCATTGTCGATCCGCAGCTGGCTGACCCGCTTGGCCAGATAGGTTTCCAGGGTCTCGACGAACTCGGCCTGATTCTGGTCGGCCTTGATCACGCGCTCCAGCGGCGTCAGCCCGGTGAGGGTCGCGTCGAGGATCTGGGAACGAATGCCCTTCTGCTCGGCCTCCTTGCGAACGCCCTTGAGCCAGTCTTCCCACTTGGGCTGGGCGTCCTGGGCCGAGGCGGACGAAATGAGAACCATGGGCAGAAGCAGCAGTACCGGCAACAGGCGCATGACGGGCGGCGATCCCTCTTGTCTTGGCGTGAAGTACCGGTAGGAACTGGCTTTTCGGTCCCGGGACGCAAGCCGCGCCCACCCGGTATTTTGCGTCGTCACCGATTTTTAGCCGGGTTGGCCTCGAGACGCCAGCCTCGCCGACCAGCAAATTTGCACCGCCCGCCAGAACCGGCTAGAAACTGCGCGAACGGATGGGTGGCCGAGTGGTTTAAGGCACCGGTCTTGAAAACCGGCGTGGGTGCAAGCTCACCGTGGGTTCGAATCCCACCCCATCCGCCAATTATCCTTGATTTATAAGGATAAATTATAAAGTATTCCATTGGTTCCCATAATGGCTCCCCGATAACTCATGGGCTTTAGGCCGATGGCATCGGATGGCTTTCGGGTTTGGCACCTCAAAAGGGCCCAAGGCGCTGGCCAGCCGCCTCTGACCCAATTCAAAGCCCCCTGCCCCCCTCGGGGGGGGGGAGGGCCTTGGCCTTGAGCAACTGTGACGGATGGGGCCACGAGAGAAATTTTTTCGTGATGGCCTGGGAAAGTCCTTCGCGCTGGGCCTAAAGCTCGCTCGGGCCCGTGGCCTTGCGGATTTGGCGGAATGG
>CAMDTB010000039.1 GCA_945907245.1 Rhizobium sp. Q54 | reverse complement strand
CTTCACCACTGCTTCCGCAGGGGCCTTCACCGGCAATTTTTTCAAGGAGGATTTGGGCTTCATCTTCGTTCCTTCGTCACTACGACGAAGCCCAAATCCTCCTTAAATCACAACCTCAAATCTGTGCCATAGGCGCTGACGGCGGACAGTTCGACCGTGCCGCCGGCGCTGAGCGGGCCGCCGGCACGCGGCGTGCCGTCTTCCTCCAGGTTGGCCAGGTAGAGGTTGGGACCGGTTTCGGGATCCAGATCCGGGTGATAGCGCTGGAGGAAGCCGGGTTCGGTGGCGCGCACGCTGAACACCAGCGCGGTCCGCGCGGTGATCGGCGCCAGCCGCGCATTGCCGGCCGCCGGGTTGTTCTGGGCGTAGATCCGGAAGCCGTCGCCGCGGGGCCGGAGGATCAGCTTGTGGTCCGCGAGGCGCCGGACCGTCGACGGCGTCGGCTCGAAGGCGAGCGCGCCGATCGGCTTGTTGGTCCCGCTCTCCCGGACCGCCACGCTGATGAAGGGGACGAAGGCGGTGACGCTCATTGGATCACCGTGTCGAGCTGGATGCTGGTGATCTCGGGCGCCACTTCGGCGTCGTTCAGCTGCACCTTGACCATGCGGACCTTGTAGACGACCGACGGGAAGTAGGCGCCGCCGAGCACGCCCCACAGATTGTTGAGCTCCTCGAAGTTCATGTTGACCATCTCGAAGGTCAGCTTCTCGAGGGTCGCCGGGAACGGGATCGCGCCAGGGCCGGACTGGGTGGCGGCCGAATACCAGCGCTTGCTCTGGAACAGCTCGACGGTCTTGCCCAGGTGCGTGAGACTCGCGCCGTAGTTGGAGAACTCGAAAGCGAACAGCAGGTAGAGATTCAGGTAGACCGGCGGCTCGACATAGTGGGATTGGCCCAGGCGCCGCTCCACATGCGGCAGGTTCCGCAGCGCGGTCTCCTCCTGGACGTTGACGACGCAGATATAGGCGCCGGGAGGATTCTCGGCTTCGACGAGCGTGCGCGCGGAGTTGATGATGACTTCATCATCAGCCACGCCCAAGTGCTTGCGCACCTCCTTGCGGATGAACTCGACCGCGTTGGCGATCACAGGCATGTCCCCCCTCGGCAGCCCTGCGGCCGCCAAAGTCACACACCCCCAATGTCGAATTGCCCAACCGGATGCTGCGCCTTTGCGCGTCCGATTTCAACCGCGTTTGGGAGCGCAGGAGCGCGCCGCCAGAAAACGCCGACCGTCCTGCCTGCGTCGCGTCAAAAAAAGGCCCTGGTCGTAACCAGGGCCTCCTTGGCCTAACGTGGACCTGAGAGCCCCGGTCAGTCGTTACTTTTTCGGGCGATCGCGGTCGTGATCACGGCCGTCGCCGTCACGGTCGCGGCCGTCGTGATCGTTGTGCCCGTAATCGCTGCTGCGGCGGTTCCAGTTCTCCCGGTCACGGTAGAAGCTGCGGTTCTTGTAGTTGTTGTCCCAGTAGCTGCCGACATTGAACGTCAGCGTCGAGACGCCCCACGGCGAGCCATAGGCGAGTCGACGGCCCTGGCGTTCGGCCTGGACATCTTCGCCGAGCACCCAGCCGCGACCGCGTTGGGTGCTCACGTCACACCACGACCAATCGCGCAGACAGCCATTGATCTCGATCCGGGTGCCGCTGCGGGCATAGGCGACGGTCGGATAGTCGTAGTCCGGACCAGCCTTCACGTCGAGACGGTCGACGGCGTAGCCGGGTACCGCGCTGGCCGGCGCGGCAACCATGATGGACGCGCCGAGAACCAGAGCCGAGGCAACAAGCGTTTTCTTCAACATATCAATCTCCAATGTTGGTCTCATTGAGCGGACGCAGCGCATTTACGTCGCTTTCTTCGCCGCTCTCGGGAGATTAAACGTGTGGTATAATTATAAGTTCCATGTAGTGGGCAAATATTAATATTTAATAAATTTGCCTTTTCCGCTGTTTACTAGACGGCATTAATTTGTCGTTCATAAAACAATACAGCGCCGCCATCGGCCTTGCCGACGGATCGGCGCGACAGGCAGCGCTGAGGGACTATTGCCCGTCCCGCTGCTCCACCAGCGCCTGGTAGATCAGCGCCTTCATGTCCTCGCGCAGCCGATAGGTGCTGCCAGGCATCAACTGGGTGCTGAGTACGGCCACGATCTTTTCGCTCGGGTCGATGAAGAACTCGGTACTGGCCGCGCCGCCCCAGCGGAACTCGCCGGCGGATCCGGGCATGCCCGATGCGCCGACATCCTCCAGAACCCCGAAGCCGAGCCCCATGTCGTAGCCCGGCGAAAAATCGTTCAGGCTGCCCCGGTGCGCGGGCGAGACCTGGCCCCTGGTCATCAGCTGGACGGTCTTGGGCGACAGGATGCGCGCGCCGTCCAGTTCGCCGCCATTCAGCATCATCTGGCAGAACCGGAGATAGTCGGCGGTGGTCGAAACGAGACCGCCGCCGCCCGACAGCAGTTTCGCGCCGGCTTCGTAGAGGCCCAGGCCGGCGCCTTGCTTCAGGACGACCAGCTTGCCGTCGGGGCCTTTCGTGTAAAGCTCGGCGAGCCGGCCGCGCTGTCCCGGCGGCACCGTGAACATGGTGTCGTCCATCTTCAGCGGCACGAACAGGCGTTCCCTGAGGAACACGTCGAGCGGCTTGCCGGACACCACCTCGATCACCCGTCCAAGGATGTCGATGGACGCGCCATAGTGGTACTCGCCGGGCTCGTCGGTCAGCGGGATGGTCGCTGTCTTCCTGGACAGCTCCTCAAGGGTGTTGCCGGCGTCGAACACGTTCTTTTCGTCATAGACCTTTCCCACCACCGTCTTGTCGTAGCCGCCCGGATAGGTCAGGCCCGAGGTGTGGGTCATCAGGTGGAATATCTTCGGTGGAGTCTTCGGTGGCCGGGTCTTCGGGGCGTCCGGGCCGCCCTCCACATAGACGCCGGTGCCGGCGAATTCGGGCAGGTGCATGGAGACCGGATCGGTCAGGCGGAGCCTGCCTTCCTCGACCAGGGTCATGGCCGCGACGACGGTTATCGCCTTGGTCATGGAATAGATGCGGACCAGCGTGTCGCTCGACATGGGCAGGCCCCGGGCCATGTCCGCCATGCCGGCGGACTTGTCGTAGACCAGCTTGCCGTCGCGGGCGAAAGCGATGTTGATGCCGGCCAGCTTGCCGTCGTCCACATAGCGCTTCATGGCGTCGTCGATGCGCGCCAGCCGCTCTGGAGAGAATCCCAGCGATGCGGGTGGCGCGGCCGGCAGCCCTGCCGCCAGCGCCTGGATCGGCGCCAGGAGCAGAAGAAACGAGAGGGCTTTAGTCCACATTGCGGGCCTCGATCAGCGCTTGGTAGACCACGGTCTTCAGGTCCTCGCGCACCGGATAGTGGAGACCGGGGAAGAGTTGAGTGATCAGGATCGCGATCACCTTCTCCTTCGGGTCGATGAAGAACACGGTGCTGGCGGCGCCTGCCCAGTTGTACTCGCCGACCGAGCCGGGCAGCTCGGAGCGCCCCAGATCGGTCAGTACCGCGACGCCGAGGCCGGTGTTGTAGCCGGGCATGAAGGACTGCAGGAACGCTAGCTGATCAGGGCGGAGCTGGGGCGCGGTCATGAGCTCCACGGTCTTGGGCGACAGGATGCGCACGCCGTCCAACTCGCCGTCGTTGAGCAGCATCTGGCAGAACCGCAGGTAGTCACCCACGGTGGACACCAGCCCACCGCCGCCCGAATGGAGCCTGGCACCGTCCCTGAAGCGGGTGCGGGCGCCGTCGCCCTTGGCCGGCTGGATTCCGCCGCCCGGCACCATCTCGTAGATCTCGGCGAATCGGGCGAGCTTGTCCTCGGGAACGGTAAAGCTCGTGTCGGTCATGCCCAGCGGGTCGAATATCCTCGCCTTCAGAAAGGTATCGAAGGCTTGCCCGGAAACGACCTCCACGACCCGGCCGAGGACGTCGGTGGAGACGCCGTAGGTGTAGTCTGTCCGGGGCTGGACCTTCAGGGGCAGGGTGGCGATCACCTTGCTGAATTCGTCAAGGTTCCGGTCTGGCCGCATGATGTCGGCCTTTTCATACGCATCGCCGACCGGTGTCTGATCGGCCATGCCCGCATAGGTGAAGCCGGAGGTGTGGGTAAACAGGTCCCGGACGCGTATCGGCTTGGTCGGCGCCTCGGTCTTCATGCTGCCGTCGGCGTTCTGGCCCGCATAGACCTTCACGTCCTTGAACTCCGGCAGGTAGGCCGCCAGTTCGTCATCCAGCCGCAGCTTGCCCTCCTCGACCAGCACCAGCGCCGCCACGGCGGTGATCGGCTTGGTCATGGAATAGTAGCGGGCGATGGTGTCGTCGCGCATGGGCCGCTTGGCGGCGATGTCGGCCATCCCTGCCGATCGCAGGTAGGCGACCTTGCCATCGCGGGCGATGGCGATGGTCATGCCGGCCAGCTTCTGCTGGCTCACATAGCGCTGCATCATCGCGTCGACCCGCTTCAGCCGCTCGGCCGAGAAGCCCAGCGATTCAGGTGGCGCGGACGGAAGTCCGGCGGCGAGGGCCGTGAACGGCGTGATGCTGGCGAGTAAAATGGCGATAACGGGCCATGCGCCCAAGCGGCGTTTCATAATGACTTCCCCACTTCCTCTGCGGGCTCTCCCCGAACCCGCCGAATGCCACGCAGTATGGGAGAACCGCAGTCGTGGCACAAAAGGAAACCGCACGGCCAATGCGGTCCCTTTGGACGCCGCGACGCTGCCGCATTCGGTGTCAGGCCTTCAGGTCGGCCCTGGCCATCGGCAGCCGGCGAATGCGCTTGCCGGTCAGGGCCGCCACCGCGTTCGCAACCGCGGGCCCGATCGGCGGCACGGCCGGCTCGCCGACGCCGGTCGGTTTTTCCGCGCTGTCGACGATGTGGACTTCCACCTTGTGCATCCCGGGAAAGCGCAGCACTTCGAAGTCGTCGAAATTCCCCTGGGTGACGGCGCCTTTTTCCAGGGTCAGTTCCGAGTACAGCGCCGCCGACAGGCCGAAGCCCATGGCGCCTTCCATCTGTGCATGGACGATGTCCGGGTTGACGACCCGGCCGCAGTCGACCGCGATCACGACCCGGTCCACCGTCACCGCGCCGTCGTCGGCCAGATGGAGTTCGACGACCTGGGCCACATAGCTGCCGAAGGACTCGTGAACCGCGACGCCGCGCGCCGTGCCGTCCGGCAGGCTCGTGCCCCAGCCGGCCTTCTCGGCGGCAAGGCGCAGCACGCCCGCATGCCTTGGCTTGTCCTCGAGGAGGGCGAGACGGAACGCCACCGGGTCCTTGCCCGCGGCGGCCGCGAGCTCGTCGATCATGGTCTCGACCGCATAGGCGGTGTGCGAGTTGCCGACCGAGCGCCAGACATGGATCGGTACGCCGGCCTCGGTGGTGTGCAGGTCGACCCGGGCGTTGGCGATGGCATAGGGAATGTTGGCCGCGCCCTCGACGGACGAGTCGTCGACGCCGTTCTTGATCGAGGCGGCGAACGGGGGAAAGCTGCCGAAGATCGACTGGCCGACGATGCGGTGCGACCAGGCGGTGATGTTGCCGGCGTCGTCCACCGCCGCCTTCATGCCGTGGACGTAGAGCGGCCGGTAATAGCCGGCGCGCATGTCGTCCTCGCGGGTGCGCTGCAGGCGGATCGGCGCATCGCCGCCCATGGCCTTGGCGATATGCACGGCCTCGGCGATATGGTCGCCGGTGAATGTGCTGCGGCGCCCGAAGCTGCCACCCGAGGGCAGCGTATGCACCACGACCTGTTCCGGGCTCAGGCCGGCGGCCGCGGCGGCGTTGCGCTGGTCCATGGTCGGGGCCTGGTGGCCCGACCATGTCTCCAGCTTGCCGTCATGCAGCCAGGCGACGCAGTTCATCGGCTCCATGGCGGCATGGGCCAGATAGGGAAACTCGTAGACCGCCTCGACGACCGTCTTGCCGGATGCGAGGCCTGCGGCCACGTCGCCCCTGTCCAGTGCGGCGGCGCCCTGCGTGTCGAGGCGGGCCCGGTATTCGGCGATCAGGTCGGCGCTGGATCGCGTCTCGGCCTTGGTTTCGTCCCAGATGATCCTGAGAGCGTTGCGTCCCTGGATCGCCGGCCACATGCCCGTGGCGACGACCGTCACGCCCTCGGGAATCTCCACCACCTTCAGCACGCCCTTGACGGCGAGTGCCGCCGAGGCATCCACCGACTTAACGGTGGCGCCGAACCTTGGCGGGTGGGCGGTGACGGCGGTCAGCAGCCCCGGCAGCTGCACGTCGATCGTATAAACTTCCGTCCCGTTGCTCTTGGCGGGCACGTCCAGCCGGGGCAACGATTTGCCGATATAGGCGAACTGCTCCGGCGCCTTGAGCCGGACGTCCTTGGGCGGCGTCAGTTCCGCAGCGGCCGCGGCCATCTGGCCGAACGTCGCACGCCGTGTGCCGGCGGACAATTCGCTGTTGGCGACGGCGATTGCGGTCTCGGGGACGCCCCAGGCACTGGCGGCGGCGGCGACCAGCATGGCGCGCGCGGTGGCGCCGGCCATGCGCATCTGGTCGAAGGAATTGGCGATCGAGGTCGAACCGCCGGTGGCGTGAAAGCCGAAGATCAAATTCTTGTAGATCGTGTCGCTCGCGGGGGCGAATTCCGTCCGGATCTGGTTCCAGTCGGCGTCCATTTCCTCGGCGACGAGCGTCGACAGCCCGGTTGTGAT
Source organism: Rhizobium sp. Q54 (assembly GCA_945907245.1). Taxonomy (GTDB): domain Bacteria; phylum Pseudomonadota; class Alphaproteobacteria; order SMXS01; family SMXS01; genus RI-34. The sequence goes on along the minus strand of CAMDTB010000039.1, from coordinate 21,596 downwards.
GCCCTGACCCATCTCGTGGTGTTTGATGATGATCGTCACGGTGTTGTCGGGCGCGACACGAACGAACGCATTGGGCTCGAACGGCTTTGCGGGGCCGGCGGACAAGGCGCGACCGGCGCCCGTCAGGGATACGCCGATGACCAGGCCCAGCGCGCCCGTGGCCTTCAGGAAAGTTCGGCGATCGAGATCGCAGTCATCGATTGGCATCGGATTCAGCCTCGGCTCGTCGGTGTGTTATTTGTTCTCGGCCACAAGCCTGGCCATGACGGCCTCGACCTCGTACTGCTCCGGGTTGTCGATCTCCGGCGCTCTGGCGAACGCCGCGTCTACGGCCTGCCAGCGCTTTTCGGCGATGACGCGCACATGCGGGTGCGTCATCACCATGAACTCGCCCTCCTCGACGCCCTGTACGGCTCGCTGGCCGACCTCCAGTGGGTCCATGCCATAGGCCATCGCTCTCTCGCCGAAAGCCCGGACGTTCTCGGGCGCTGGGCCGATGGGGCTGCTCCGGGTGGCCTCGTAGATGCGGGTGCGCACCATGCCCGGGAAGGTCAGGCTGACAGTGATGAAGTCGGGCAGTTCCTGCCGCATCACGTCGGCCATGCCCAGCACCGCGTGCTTGCTGGCGGTATAGATGCCGCCGCCCAGATGCGGCACGCCGAGCGAATGTTCCGAGGCCGTGATGGCGATGCATGCCGGCAGCCGCTGCGCGCGAAAGCGCTTTCCGAACACCGAGCAGCCGTTCCAGACGCCCTTCAGGTTCGTGTCGATGATCCAGTGGACTTCCCTCGGATCCGCGTCGATCACCGGTGCCGAACTCATCACGCCCGCATTGTTGAAGATCATCTGCACGGACCCGAACGCCGACCACGCCGCGTCGGCCAGCGCCTCGACCGACGCGTAGTCGCTGACGTCGCAGGCCATGACCTTGGCCACCGCGCCCCGTTCGCGCAGCGAGGCCGCAACTTCCTCGGCGGCGCAGGTATCGATGTCGGCGAGCATGATACTGCAGCCCCGCTCGGCCAGGGCCCGAGCAATGCCGGCGCCGATGCCCGAAGCACCGCCTGTGACCACCGCCGCAGTGTCAGTGAGTTTCACGAATTGGTCTCCTATGTTGTCACGAGATCGCTGATGCCGGTTTATGCCATGACGCTGGCGACCGCCCGTCACGCACAGGCGACAAGACCCTATCGGGTTTCCCGCGCCGTTTTAGGAAACATTTCTAGCCCGCGCAGTATACTGTCCGGGGCCACATATGGGAGAGGTGTCTGTGAGAAATTCAATCTTTGGCGTCATGGTTTCCGTCATCACGGCCTTGTTGGCGTTACCGGCCGTCGCCGCCGACACGCCGGATGCGGGAGTTCGTGGTCAAGCGGTCGGCACCGGACAGCCGGATGCGGGCTCTTCGTCTGCGAGCAAGAAGGGGTACGACTACTACAGGGCGCAAAGCGACATGAGCAGTTCACGGGCACCTGCTGGCGTAACCCATGAATATCACCGCGCCTGCACAGGTGAGGGTGGCGACGCCGACTGCGACGGGAAGGCGGATGACGACGGCGCGGCAAAGGCGACCGGCGGCGGGACTCAGGCCCCGAATCGCTAGGCTGCGGCACAAACGAAAAACGGCGCCGAATGGCGCCGTTCCGAAGCCCTGAAATCCGGACCTGCTTAGAGGCCGAGATTCGCGAAACGCTTGTTGAATTTCGCCACCTGACCGGTTTCGAGCACGCGCTGCACGCCACCCGTCCAGGCCGGATGCGACTTGGGATCGATGTCGAGCGTCAGCGTGTCGCCTTCCTTGCCCATCGTCGAACGGGTGTTGAAGGTGGTGCCGTCGGTCATCACGATCTTGATCGTGTGGTAGTCCGGGTGAATGCCGGTTTTCATGGTCAGCTCCGGTGAAAGTCGAGGGCGCTGTATAGACGAGGCAATTTCCGTTCGCAACCCCGATGTGCGCCGCATTTGAGATGTCCCGCGTTGGCGTTTACGGCGCGGGACTGCTATAGAGGCGCGGCAATGGCCAGAGAGCGCGCCACCGTCAAGGAACCCGAGTCGCTGAGCCCCGTGTTTGCCCGTGCCGGCAAGCGGGACATCGGGCAGTTGCGCTTCATGCTGCGCTTCCTCAAGCCGTATCGGGGCCGGGTGGCGCTGGCGAGCCTGGCGCTGGTGGTCGGCGTCGTCGCCGTGCTGGCCTTCGGCCCGGCGCTCCGGCGCATCGTCGACATGGGCTTCGACCCCCAACATGTCGGGCATGTGAACTGGTATTTCCTCGCCATGTTCGGCGTGGTGGTCCTGTTGGCGGCGGCGACGGCCGCGCGCTTCGCACTGGTCTCGTGGCTGGGTGAACGGGTGGTGGCCGACATCCGCGAGGCGGTCTACAGCCACGTCATCACGCTCAGTCCTGCGTTCTTCGAGGAGAATCGGTCGGGCGAGATCGCCTCGCGACTCACCGCCGACACCACGCTGATCCAGTCTGTGGTCGGCTCCAGCTTTTCGGTGGCGATCCGCTCGGCCCTGACCGTGGCCGGCGGCCTGATCGCTCTCGGCCTGACCAATCTCAAGCTTACCCTGCTGGTGCTGCTCGCCGTGCCGCTGGTGCTCGCGCCGATCCTGCTGATCGGCCGCTCGGTGCGCAACCTGTCGCGCGCCAGCCAGGACCGCATCGCCGACATCGGCGCGACGGTCACCGAAAGCTTCGGCGCCACCCAGACGATCCAGGCCTTTACCCACGAGGCTGCTGACCGCGTCCGGTTCCAGCGCATCGGCGAGAGCGCCTTCACCACCGCCGTGCGGCGCATAAAGTCACGGGCGTCGCTGACTTTCCTGGTCATCCTGCTCGCCGTCGGCGCCATCAACCTGGTGCTGTGGGTCGGCGCCCAGGACGTGATCTCCGGACGCATGACCAGCGGCGCGCTCACCCAGTTCGTGTTCTTCGCCATCCTGGTGGGCGGCTCGGTGATCGGGGTCAGTGAGAGCTATGGCGAGATCCTGCGCGCGATGGGTGCGGCCGGACGCATGATGGAATTGCTGCGCATCGAGCCCGACATCCGCGCGCCAAACGATCCGCAATCGCTGCCTGAACCGCCGCGCGGCGAGGTGGCTTTCGAGGCGGTCACATTCCACTACCCGTCGCGGCCCGACACGGCTGCGCTCGACGATCTCTCGTTCAGCGTGCGCGCGGGCGAGACCGTGGCGCTGGTCGGCCCGTCAGGCGCCGGCAAGTCGACGGTCTTCCAGCTGCTGCTGCGCTTCTACGATCCGGCGCGGGGCTCGATCCGTGTCGACGGCGTCGAGGTGACGCAGGCCGACCCTCGCGCTGTGCGCCGGCGTCTGGGCATCGTGCCGCAGGATACGATGATCTTCGCCGCATCGGCGCTGGAGAACATCCGCTACGGCCGGCCCGACGCCACCGACGACGAGGTCCGCGCCGCCACCCGGGCCGCCCATGCCGACGAATTCCTCGAATCCCTGCCGCAGGGACTCGACACCCAGCTCGGAGAGCGCGGCGTCAAGCTGTCCGGTGGTCAGCGTCAGCGCATCGCCATCGCCCGGGCCATCCTGCGCGACCCGCCGATCCTGTTGCTCGACGAGGCGACCAGCGCCCTCGACGCCCACAGCGAGCAGGTTGTCCAGGCGGCGCTGGAAGTGCTGATGAAGGACCGCACGACCCTGGTCATCGCCCACCGGCTGGCCACGGTGCTGAAGGCCGACCGCATCCTTGTAATCGACGGCGGAAAGCTGGTGGCGGAAGGCACGCACCAGGAATTGCTGGCCAAGGGCGGGCTCTACGCGCGCCTCGCCGAACTGCAGTTCGGGGCGGAGCCCGGCCGCAAGTTCAGCGTCATTTCGGGATAGACGGCTACTCTTCCAGATATCGGACGTCGACCCGCTCGGGCGCCTGCCCGTCATGGGCCGGGCCCTGCGGGCGCACGGCGATGCGGGTGCCGTCCATGCCCTTTTCCATCAGATAGCCGCGCACGGCGATGGCCCGCTGCAGCGCCAGGCGGCGGGTGTCGCTGGCCGACTGCTTTTCGGTACCGGCATAGGCCTTCAGCTCCAGCCGTTGGTCCTTTGACCGGCCGGCGATCTCGTCGAGCCGCCTGATGGCGCCGTCCGGCAACGCGGCGCTGCCGGGCTCGAACAGCACCATCACCGACTGGCCGGTGAATTTCTTCTCCCTGGCCGGCTTGGCAGCGTCCGGCGCCACCGGCTTCGGCGCTTCCGGTGCGGGAGGCTGAATGCCGGTAGGCCGGTTCTTCAGCGCATCCATGTTGATGTCGATGCCGTCGCCCTCCTGCGCCAGGGCGGAGGAGGGCGGCGCCAGCGCCAGGCTCAAGGCCAGGGAGATGGCCAGTAGTCCCGAATGGATCGCATGCTGTGTCATGCCTCGGGACATAGGGTGGGAAGCCGGCTAATTCGAGGCCGTCTTGGCCCGAGTCGCCACGTCGCGGCGCGTATCCGAGATCAGCTTGACCAGCGCGGCGTGCAGATGGTCGTTGGCGGCGAGGACCTCGCCGGACTGCACCGCCCGGTCGCGGCCCGCATAGTCGGTGACGAAGCCGCCCGCTTCCTTGACGATGATGGCGCCCGCCGCCACGTCCCAGGGCTTCAGGTCCAGCTCCCAGTAGCCCTCGTAGCGGCCGGCCGCCACATAGGCCAGGTCGAGCGCGGCCGCGCCATACCGGCGGATGCCCGAAGTGCGGGCCATGAAGATCTCGGCCAGGGCCAGGAACTCGCGGTGGTTGCCGCGGCCGTGATGCGGGATGCCGGTCGCCAGCACCGCTTCGGACAGGTCCGAGCGGCCGGAAACGCGAAGCCGCTTGTCGTTCATCCAGGCGCCGCGGCCGCGCTCGGCCCAGAACATCTCGTTCTTGATCGGGTCGTAGATCACGCCGGCCAGGATCTCGCCGTTGCTCTCATAGCCGATGGAGATCGCGAAGTGCGGAATGCCGTGCAGGAAATTGGTGGTGCCGTCCAGCGGGTCGATGATCCAGCGCTGGGTCTTGTCGGCGCCTTCCTTCGCGCCCTGTTCTTCCATCAGGAAGCCGAAGTCGGGCCGCGCCTTGCTCAGCTCCCGGTGGAGGGTTTTCTCGGCCTTCAGGTCGGCCATGGATACGAAGTCCGACGGACCCTTCTTGGATACCTGGAGCTGCTCGACCTCGCCGAAGTCGCGGGCGAGCTGCGGGCCGGCCTTCAGGGCGGCGCCGACCATGACGTTGATGATGGCGGATTTGACGGCCATTCTTTTGCTTATGCTCTTTCGCTGTAGGAGAAGGTTTCAGTGTTGACGACGATCCGGTCGCCAATGCCGATGAACGGCGGCACGGAGACGCGCACGCCGTTCTCCAGGATCGCCGGCTTGTAGGAATTGGCGGCGGTCTGACCGCGCACCACCGGCTCGGTCTCGGTGACTTCCAGCGTCACCTTGTCGGGCATGCGCATGGACAGCGGCTCGTCCTCGTAGAACTCGATCTCGACCGCCATGCCGTCCTGCAGGAACACCACCTGCTCCCCGGCCAGGTTGCGGGCGACGGTGATCTGCTCGTAGTTCTCGGTGTTCATGAACGTCAGGTTGTCGTCGTCGCCATAGAGGTACTGGAACGGCCGCAGCTCCAGCTGGACCCGCTCTACGGATTCGGCGGCGCGGAAGCGCTCGTTCAGCTTCGATCCGTCGCGGATGTTCTTCAGTTCCACCTGCAGATAGGCGCCGCCCTTGCCGGGCTGGGTGTGCTCGGTCTTCACCGCCCGCCACAAGCCGCCATTGTGCTCGATGATGTATCCGGGCTTGACCGCGTTGCCGTTGACTTTCATGACCTGAACCGTGCCTTCCGCGCTGTCCCGAAGCGGCGCGGACTATAGGAGGATGGGGTGGGAGTCGCAACGACGGGATGTCGCGGTCAGCCGGTGATCTCGTCGAAGACGGCATTGAAGCGCTTTACCGCTTCTTCCGAACCGCTCTCGTGGCCCCACACACCGGCCGCCACGGCGATGAAATCGGCGCCGGCTTCGACCAGCGGGCGGCAGTTGTCCACCGTGATGCCGCCGATGGCGACGCAGGGGATTTCCATCAGCTCCTGCCACCAGGTCAGCAGGTCGAGGCCGGCGCTGGATTTGGGCGTCTTGGTGGTGGTCGGGAAGAACGCACCGAACGCCACATAGTCGGCGCCCGCCTCGCCCGCCACCATGGCGAGGTGCCGGCTATCGTGGCAGGTGACGCCGATGATGGCGTCCGGCCCCAGTAGCTTGCGCGCGTCATTGTAGGACATGTCCTCCTGCCCGACATGGCAGCCGTCGGCGCCGACCGCGGCGGCGATCCGGGGATCGTCGTTGATCAGCAGCGCCACGTCATAGGCCTGGCAAACCGGCAGCAGGATCTCCGCCGCGCGGCGTACCTCGTCCTCGGGGACTTCCTTGAGGCGGAGCTGGAGGCAGGCGGCGTCGCCGGCGTCCAGCGCCTTGGCCAGGGTCTCGGAAAACGGGACGGGATCGATCCGCGGCGGCGTGATCAGGTACAGCCGGGTGCGCTCTCGTCCCGCGCCGCTCATTCCTTGCCCTGATAGATGCGGATGATGGTGTTCAGCATGGCGATGGCTTCGTCGCGCGGCCGCTGGAAGGTGTTGCGGCCGATGATCGAGCCGTTGCCGCCGCCGTCGCGGATGGCGCGGGCGTCGTCATAGACCGAATCCGCGCCCTTGGCCGCGCCGCCCGAGAACACCACGATGCGGCGACCGTTGAACGACGACTGCATGACGTGCTTCACGCGGGTGGCCATGCTGGACAGGTCGATCTTGTGCTTCTCGTAGACCTTTCGGGCTTCGCCCTGCTCCAGGTGATCGCTGGGCAGCTTGACCTTGATGATGTGGGCGCCGAGAAGCGCGGCCATGTGCGCCGCATAGGCGCAGATGTCCATGGCGGTCTCGCCTTCCTTGGAGATGGCGCCGCCGCGCGGATAGGACCAGATCACAACGGCGAGACCGACGGACTTCGCCTCGTCGGCCATCTCGCGGATCTCTTCCATCATCTCGAAGCAGTATTCCGAGCCCGGATAGATGGTGAAGCCGATCGCCGAGCAGCCCAGCCGCAGCGCGTCGTTGACGCTGCCGGTGATCGCCTGGTCCTTGGCGTCGGCCAGCGAGTTGGAAGAGTTGACCTTGAGGATGGTCGGAATCTGGCCGGCGAAGGTGTCGGCGCCCGCTTCCATCATGCCCAGCGGCGTGGCGAAGGCGTTGAGTCCCGCGTCGATGGCCAGCTGGAAGTGGTAGTGCGGATCGTAGGCGGCAGGGTTCGGCGCGAAGCTGCGCGCCGGACCGTGCTCGAAGCCCTGGTCGACCGGCAGGATGACCAGCTTGCCCGTGCCGCCCAGCTTGCCGGTCATCAGGATGCGGTTCAGATTGGCCTTGGTGCCGGGATTGTCGGACTCGTAGTGGCTCAGGATCTGCTTGACGATGCGGGAGCTTTTCATGTGTGTCTTCCTCGACCCAGGTGTTCTCGAATACTGTTGGTTCGCCGCGGCTTTCGGATGGCAAGGCTAAGACGCCTTGCCTGAAAGCGCTAGGCCTGCAGCGCCTTCACGCCCGGCAGTTCCTTGCCCTCGACCCATTCGAGGAAGGCGCCGCCAGCGGTGGAGACGTAGCTGAAATCCTGAACGACGCCGGCATTATGCAGCGCCGAAACCGTGTCGCCGCCGCCGGCCACCGACAGCAGATTGCCGTCGCGGGTCAGCCGGGCCGCCTCGCGCGCCAGCGCCACGGTGCCGACGTCGAAGCCGCGGATCTCGAACGCGCCGAGCGGACCGTTCCACAACAGCGTCTTGCAGCGGCGCAGCACGTGCTTCAGTTCCTCGATGGTGTCGGAGCCGACGTCGAGGATCATGTCATCGTGCTCGACCTCGCGCACCGGCACCTCGCGCACCGGCACGTTGGCCGCCAGTTCCTGCGCCACGACCGCGTCGATCGGCAGCATTATCTTGCAGGCGGTGGTGCGGGCCCGCGCCAGGATCTCCAGCGCCTTGTCCTTCAGGTCCTTCTCGCACAGCGACGCGCCCACATCGACACCCTTGGCGTGGAGGAAGGTGTTGGCCATGCCGCCGCCGATGATCAGATAGTCCATCTTGTTGACGAGGGCGCCCAGCACCTCGAGCTTGGTCGACACCTTGGAGCCGCCGATGATGGCGGCGACCGGGCGGTCCGGGTTGTGCAGCGCCTTCTCCAGCGCCTCCAGCTCGGCCTGCATGGACAGGCCGGCGGCCGACGGCAACAGGCGGGTGATCGCCTCGACGCTGGCATGGGCCCGGTGCGAGACCGAAAATCCGTCATTGACGTAGGCATCGCCCAACTCGGCCAGCTTGGACGCGAAGGCCTCGCCATTGGCCTCCTCGCCGGCGTGATAGCGCAGGTTCTCGAGCAGCACCACGTCGGCGCCGCCCTTGACTACCTTGAGCGCCTCGGGGCCGACGCAGTCGTCGGCGAAGGCGACAGGCCGGCCCAGCGCCCGCGACAACGGCTCGACGACCGGCCGCAACGAAGCCTCGGGCGACCGCTTGCCCTTGGGCCGCCCGAAATGGGACAACACCACCACCTTGCCGCCCCTGGCGAGGATCGCCTTCAGGGTCGGCACCACCGAGCGGATGCGGGTGTCGTCGCTGACCTCGCCGTCCCGCATCGGCACGTTGAGGTCGGCGCGGACCAGCACGGTCTTGCCGGCGACGTCGAGGTCGTCGAGAGTGCGGAAACGCTTCAGACCGCTGTCGGCCATCGGGTCAGCCCAGGCTGGCCATGATGCGGGCGGTGTCCGACATGCGGTTGGAGAAGCCCCACTCGTTGTCGTACCAGCTCAGCACCCGAACCAGCTTGCCCGAGACCACCTGGGTCTGGGTCAGGTCGAAGCTGGAGCTCGCCGGGTTGTGGTTGAAGTCGATGGAGACGCAGGGCTCGTCGACCGCGTTCAGCACCTGGGCCAGCGCGTCGTTGCCGCTCGCCGCCTTCTTGATCGCCTCGTTGATCTCCTCGGCGCTGGTCTTGCGCTTGGCGATGAATTTCAGGTCGATCATCGAGACGTTCGGCGTCGGCACGCGGATCGAGGTGCCGTCCAGCTTGCCCTTCAGCTCCGGCAGCACCAGGCCGACGGCCTTGGCGGCGCCGGTGGTCGACGGGATCATCGACATGGAGGCGGCGCGGGCGCGGCGCGGATCCTTGTGCAGGGTGTCGACCAGGCTCTGGTCGCCGGTATAGGCATGGACCGTGGTCATGAAGCCGGCCTCGATGCCGATCGCCTCATGCAGCACCTTGGCGACCGGCGCCAGGCAGTTGGTGGTGCAGGACGCGTTGGAGATGATGCGGTGACCGGCCTCGATCTTGTCATGGTTGACGCCGTAGACCGTGGTCAGGTCGATGTCGGTGCCGGGCGCCGAGATCAGCACCTTCTTCGCGCCGGCGTCGAGGTGGAGACGCGCCTTGTCGCCCGAGGTGAAGATGCCGGTGCACTCGAACGCGATGTCGACGTTCAGTTCCTTCCACGGCAGCTTGGACGGGTCGCGCTCGGATGTGATGCGGATCGGGCCCTGGCCCACGTCCATGGTGTTGCCGTCGACCTTGATCGGCGCCGGGAACGGCCCGTGGACGCTGTCGTATTTCAGCAGGAACGCATTGTCCTGGACCGAGCCAAGGTCGTTGATGCCGACGACCTTGATGTCGCTGTTGCTGTTCTCGATGATCGCCCGCAGCACGAGGCGGCCGATGCGGCCGAAACCATTGATGGCAACCCGAACCGTCATGTCACTTCTCTCCGATTAAGTATCTTCTTGTTACAGACGCGCCTTGGCTTCGGCGGCAACCTTGTCGGCGGTGATGCCGAAATGCTCGTACAGCGCCTTGATCGGCGCCGACGCGCCGAAGCTGCTCATGCCGACGAAACCGCCTCCGGAACCGACGAAGCGTTCCCAGCCCTGGCGGACGCCCGCCTCGACGGCGACCCTCGCCGTGCCTTCGCCCAGCACCTGCTTCTGGTAGGCGGCGGGCTGGCGTTCAAATAGTTCGAAGCACGGCACGGACACCACGCGGGTGGGAATACCCTCGGCCTGCAGCCTGGCGCGGGCTTCGGCGGCGATCGCCACTTCCGAGCCGCTGGCGAACAGGGTGACCTTCGCCGCACCGTCGGCCGGCATCAGTTCGTAAGCGCCTTTCGCGCACAGGTTCTCTTTCTCGACCGTCAGGCGCTGCTGCGGCAGGTTCTGGCGGCTCAGCGCCAGGATCGACGGCGTGTGTGTCGATTCGAGGGCGATCTGCCAGCATTCGGCGGTCTCGACCACGTCGGCCGGACGCATCACGTCCAGGTTCGGCATGGCCCGGAGGCTGGCCAGGTGCTCGACCGGCTGGTGCGTCGGGCCATCCTCGCCGAGGCCGATCGAATCATGGGTCATGACGTAGATGACCCGCAGCGCCATCAGCGCCGACAGGCGGATCGCCGGACGGCAATAGTCGGTGAACACCATGAAGGTGCCGCTGTACGGGATCAGGCCCCCATGCAGGGCGATGCCGTTCATGGCCGCGGCCATGCCGTGCTCGCGGATGCCGTAGTGGATGAACGAGCCGGAGAAGTCGCCCGGCTTGACCACGCCCTGGCCCTTGGTCTTGGTGTTGTTGGAGCCGGTCAGGTCGGCCGATCCGCCGATCGTCTCGGGGACGGCGGCGTTGATCACCTCGAGCGCCATTTCGGACGCCTTGCGGGTGGCGACGCTGGCGGGCTTGGCGACCAGGTCGGCGATATAGTCCTTGATCGCGCCGTCGAGGCCTTGCGGCAGGTCGCCGCGCTGGCGGCGCTCGAACTCGGCGCGCTTGCCGGCTTCGATGCCGGCCATGCGGCCCTGCCATGCCTGGAACGCCGTTGCGCCTCGGGCGCCGGCGGAACGCCAGGCGGCCATGATGTCACCGGGAATCTCGAAGGGCGCGGAGGCCCAGCCCATGTGCTCGCGGGCGGCGGCCACTTCCTTGTCGCCCAGCGCGGCGCCGTGGGTGGCGGAGGTGCCCTGCACGTTGGGCGCGCCATAGCCGATGATGGTGCGGCATGCGATCATGGTCGGCCGGTCCGATGACTTCGCCGCGCGGATCGCCTGGGCGACCGCGTCCGGGTCGTGGCCGTCGACGGCCAGCGTGTTCCAGCCGGCGGCGCGGAAGCGGGCGGCCTGGTCCTCCGAGCTGCTGAGCTCGACCGGACCGTCTATGGTGATGCGGTTGTCGTCCCACAGCACGATCAGCTTGCTCAGGTTCAGGTGCCCGGCCAGCGAGATCGCCTCCTGGCTGATTCCTTCCATCAGGCAGCCGTCGCCGGCCAGCACGTAGGTGTGGTGATCGACGATGTCGTCGCCGAACCGGGCGGCCAGCAGCCGTTCGGCCAGCGCCATGCCCACGGCGGTGGCGATGCCCTGGCCCAGCGGGCCGGTGGTGGTCTCGATCCCGGCGGCGTGGCCGAATTCCGGATGGCCGGCGCAGGGGCTGCCGAGCTGGCGGAAATTACGGATGTCGTCCATGGAGATGCTGTCGTACCCGGTCAGGTGCAGCAGCGAATAGAGCAGCATGGAGCCGTGGCCGGCCGACAGCACGAAGCGGTCGCGGTCGGCCCAGTCGGGATGCGCCGGATCGTATTTCAGGAACTGGGTGAACAGCACCGTGGCGACGTCGGCCATGCCCATGGGCATGCCGGGATGTCCGGAATTGGCGGCCTGGACCGCGTCCATGGAAAGGGCCCGGATGGCGTTGGCCATATCCCGGCTGGGTACCATCTGGACGGCTGTCTGGTTCATCGTGCGGTGTGTTCTCCGAGGGCGGGAATCTGCCGGTCCCGCAGGTGGCGCCACAATACTCAGGAACATCCTCAGGTCAACCGCGAACCGGGACCCCTTGAAGGGGCATGACAAGTGCTATCGCTTGGGGCTATCATCTAAGGCGAGAAATAAGTTATAAGCCATTGATCAACAGTAGAAGAGGCAGGGCAGGCGCCATGGCGACCAACCCGGAATCGGTGGAAGCACTCACGGAAGCGACAGCACGGCTCAAGGCCGCGCTGGACCGTTTGAATCGGGCGGTCGCCGCCCGTAACGATGCCGCGTCCTCGGCCGACGCGGACAGGCTGCGCGGCGAATGCGATCAGCTCCGATCGGAAAACACCGCGCTAAGGCAGCGGCTGGCGCTGGCGGAAGCCAAGACCCGTTCGCTGGAGGAGCGCAACACGCAGGCGGCCGGACGTCTCGACGACGTCATCGGATCGCTGCGCCGGGCGCTGGCGGGATAGGGAGACAGCCATGCCCCAGGTAACGCTCACCATCAATAACGCGCCCTACCAGTTCACCTGCAACGAGGGCGAGCAGGACCGCCTGCTCGAGCTGGCGCAACTGCTCGACGTCAAGGTGACTCAACTCGCCCGCGCGATAGGGCAGGTTGGCGAGGCCAAGCTGATCCTGATGGCCAGCCTCATCGCACTGGACGAGGCCAGCGAAAACGGCGGCTCCTCGCTGTCTCGCGGCGACCTCGTGTCCCATCTCGGCGACATGGACACACTGGCCGCGCAGATCGAGCATATTGCCGCCCGCATGGAAAGCGCCTAAGTAAGAGGGGCAGTGGGTACTGCGCTTCTCGAAGACGTGCATATTCCCTGGGGCGATACCAACCTCGACGGGAGCTGTCTCTGGTGGAACCTTGGTTCTGCTACGCGGCGCCCACCTGTACACACAGGCCACAGAGGAATTTCCAAGTTCTACGGCCGCGGCGGTCCCACTGCGCTTTTGACCGCAACTCGATGACCATGCAGAGCAAGACCGATCTCCGCCGGGAAGCGGCGGCGGCCCGAACAGCGCTGGCGCGCGCCGCCGGCGACATTGGCGCCCGGCTGGTCACCTCCTTTGCATCGGCCGTACTGCTCAAGCCCTGCCGGATCGTCGCCGGCTATCATCCGTTCCGTGACGAGGCCGATCCCACGCCGATCCTGCGCTTCCTGGCGTCGTCAGGCTGGACATGCACGCTCCCCGTGCCCGCCGACCCGCCGGAGGGTCTGATATTCCGGTCGTGGACGCCGGACGGCCCGCTCGTCACCGGCCGCTACGGCATTCCGCATCCCCCCGAAACGAACGAGGCAGTGCGTCCCGATATTGTCCTCGTGCCGCTTCTCGCCTATGACGGGGCCGGACGGCGCCTGGGATACGGCGCCGGCTATTACGACCGGGCGCTCGCCGGCCTGCGGCGCACCGGGCCCGTGCTCGCCGTCGGCATCGCCTATGCCGGCCAGCGCGTCGCCTCGGTGCCGACACAGGCCCATGATCAGCTGCTCGACATGGTGGTGACCGAGCAGGGCGCCGTGGACTTCAGAAAGGCCGCTTAGTGAAGCTTGCGTATTTCGGGGATATCGTCGGCCGGGCGGGGCGCGACGCGCTGCTCGACCGGTTGCCGGGCATCCGAGAGCGGCTCGACCTGGATTTCGTCGTCGCCAATGGCGAGAACGCCGCCGGCGGCTTCGGCATCAGCCAGGATATCGCCAACCGGCTGCTGCAGACCGGCGTCGACGTCATCACCGGCGGCAACCACAGCTGGGACCAGCGCGAGATCATCGACATCATGGACCAGCAGCCCCGGCTGCTGCGTCCCGCGAACTTTCCCGAGGGGACGCCGGGCCATGGGCACGGCCTGTTCATGGCGCGCGGCGGCCAGACCGTGGCCATCGTCAACGTCATGGGCCGGATCTTCATGGATCCGCTGGACGATCCCTTTCGCGCGGTGGACACGGCGCTGTCGGAATACACGCTGGGGCGTCGCGCCGACTTCGTGCTGGTCGACATCCACGCCGAGGCGACTTCGGAGAAGATGGCCATGGGCCATTTCGCCGATGGCCGCGCCACGTTGGTTGTCGGCTCGCACAGCCACGTGCCCACAGCCGACGCGCAGATCCTGCCCGGCGGCACCGCCTACCAGACCGACGCCGGCATGTGCGGCGACTACAATTCGGTGATCGGCATGGAGAAGGAGGAGCCGCTCCGGCGCTTCACCACCAAGATCGCCGGCGGCCGGTTCCAGCCGGCGAACGGCGAGGCGACGCTGTGCGGCGTCTATGTGGAAAGCGACGAGCGCACCGGCAAGGCGGTGCGGATCGCGCCGCTCCGGGTCGGCGGGAGGCTTGCCGAAACCTGGCCGTAGCGTCTATTGCGGTCCCACAACAAGGCCATAATTCCAAGGTATCTGGGGATGCCGTTCACGCTCAATCGAATGTGAATTAGCTGCCCGACCCCACAATATCTGGTATAAGTCAGGGCAAATCACCGAGCGGCCGAACGGCCGCCGCACAGGTTGAAAACCAGAAAAACACGAGTTGAGCAGAGACGATGGCGGGTCATTCCAAATTCAAGAACATCATGTTCCGCAAAGGCGCCCAGGACGCCAAGCGGTCCAAGCTCTTCAGCAAGCTGGCCAAGGAAGTCACCGTGGCGGCGAAGATGGGCGGTCCGGACCCCGCGTCGAACGCGCGGCTGCGCGCCGCGATCGCCGCGGCCAAGGCCCAGAGCATGCCCAAGGACAACATCGACCGCGCCGTCAAGCGGTCCACCGCATCCGACCTGGAGAACTACGAGGAGATCCAGTACGAGGGCTTCGGCCCGGGCGGCGTGTCGGTGATCGTCGAGGCGCTGACCGACAACCGCAACCGCACCGCATCGGAAGTGCGCGCCAAGTTCTCCAAGAACGGCGGCAATCTCGGTGCGTCGGGCAGCGTGTCGCATGCCTTCGACCGGGTCGGCATGCTGAAATATCCGGCCAAGGCCGGCTCGGCCGAGAAGGTGTTCGAGGCGGCGCTGGAAGCTGGCGCCGACGACTGCCAGTCCGATGAGGACGGCCATGAGATCACCTGCGCCGTCGAGGAATTCGCCGCCGTGCGCGACGCTCTCGAGGCGGCCTTGGGCGAGGCGGTGGAGGCGCGGCTGATCTGGAAGCCGCAGACCACGGTGCAGGTCGACGGCGAGAGTGCGGCCAGCCTGATGAAGATGCTGGGCGCGCTCGACGACGATGACGACGTCCAGAACGTCTATGCGAATTTCGAGATGTCCGACGAGGTGATGGAAGGGCTCAGCGCTTAGGGAATGGCAGACAGCGTCCGACTGATCGGGCTTGATCCCGGCCTGCGGTGTACCGGATGGGGCGTCATCGACGCCTCGGGCAACCGTTTGCGGCACGTCGCCAATGGCAGCGTGCGGTCGGACGACCGCGCCAGTCTGGCCGAGCGCCTCGCCCAGATCTTCGCCGGACTGAACGCCGTCCTCGATGCCTGGCAGCCGGATTTCGCCGCCGTGGAGGAAACCTTCGTCAACAAGAATCCCGGATCGACCCTGAAGCTGGGCCAGGCGCGCGGCATCGCCATGCTGGCGCCGGCGCTGCGCGGTATCCCCGTCGCCGAATACGCGCCCAACCAGGTGAAGAAGGCGGTGGTCGGTGTCGGCCACGCGGCCAAGGATCAGATCCACATGATGGTGGGCATCCTCCTGCCGGGCGTGGACATGGCCGGGCCGGACGCGGCCGACGCGTTGGCCGTCGCCATCTGCCACGCGCATCTGGTCCGCAGCGGCGCCACGATCACCGCGCGGGTGTCGGCCTCGTTCGGCGGCGCGGTGCGGCCATGATCGCGCGGTTGAAGGGCATCCTCGACGAAATCGGCGACGATTGGGCGATTATCGATGTCGGTGGCGTGGGTTACTTCGTGTTCTGTCCCGGAAAAACGCTGCAAGGTATGCAAAAAATTGGAGAATCTGTCGTTCTGCATATTGAGACCCACGTACGCGAAGACCACATCCACCTCTACGGTTTTCTGACAGGTGGCGAAAAAGAGTGGTTTGGGCGACTGCTGAACGTGCAGGGCGTGGGCGCGAAGGTGGCGCTGGCGATCCTGTCGGTGCTGACGCCGGCCGAGATCGGGCAGGCCATCGCGGCGCAGGACAAGACCATGATCGGCCGCGCCAATGGCGTGGGGCCGAAGCTGGCGACCCGCATCGTCACCGAGCTGAAGGACAAGGTGCCGGCCTTCGAGGGCTTCGAGGCGTCGCCGGCCATCTCGGGCAAGCCGTCGGGCGGCAGCCTTGCGGCCGATGCGGTCTCGGCGCTGGTCAATCTCGGCTACCGGCAGGCCGACGCCATGGGCGCGGTGGCGCGGGCCAACCGCGCACAGGGCGGCGAGGCGACGCTGGAAGCCCTGATCCGCGGCGGACTGAAGGAGCTGGCCGGATGAGCATGCCCGCCGGCGAGGACCGCATGGTCGGCGCGCTCAAGCGCGACGAGGACGCGTTCGAGGCGACGCTGCGGCCGGCGCGGTTCACCGAGTTCATCGGCCAGCGGCAGGCTATCGACAATCTGTCGGTGTTCATCCAGGCCGCGCGCAGCCGGGGCGAGGCGCTCGACCATGTCCTGTTGGCCGGCCCGCCCGGTCTGGGCAAGACCACCCTGGCGCAGATCGTCGCCCGCGAGCTGGGCGTCAACTTCCGCGCCACCTCGGGTCCGGTCATCGCCAAGGCCGGCGAACTGGCCGCGCTGCTCACCAATCTGCAGGAAAACGACCTGCTGTTCATCGACGAGATCCACCGGCTGGCGCCGGCAGTCGAGGAAATCCTCTATCCGGCCATGGAGGACTTCCAGCTCGACCTGATCATCGGCGAAGGCCCGGCGGCCCGCTCGGTGCGCATCGACCTGCCGCGCTTCACGCTGGTCGGCGCCACGACCCGGTCGGGCCTGCTGACCACGCCGCTGCGCGACCGCTTCGGCATTCCGGTGCGGCTGGAGTTCTACGACGTGGACGATCTGTGCGCGATCGTCGAGCGCGGCGCGCGGGTGATGAACTTCACCCTCACCCGCGACGGTGCCGTGGAGATCGCCCGACGCTCGCGCGGCACGCCCCGCGTCGCCGGCCGGCTGCTGCGCCGGGTGCGCGACTTTTCCGAGGTCGCCGGCCACGGCATGGTCGACGCGGCCATGGCCGACCGGGCGCTGACCCGGCTGGAGGTGGACGGCCGCGGCCTCGACGCCATGGACCGGCGCTATCTGCGCTGCATCGGCGTCGATTTCGGCGGCGGTCCGGTCGGCATCGAGACCATCGCCGCCTCGCTGTCCGAGCCGCGCGACGCTATCGAGGACATCATCGAGCCCTATCTCCTGCAGCAGGCGTTCATCCAGCGGACACCGCGCGGGCGTATCCTGACCCCGGCCGCCTACAGGCATCTGGGCCTGGCCGCGCCGGCTACCATGCCGTCGGCGCAGCTCAGCCTGCCCACTGATGGCCTGAAGGTGGGGGACGAGGATGTCTGACTGGATGTCCGGCACGGTCGACCGCGGCATGCACCGGTTTCCGGTGCGCGTCTATTTTGAGGACACGGATACGGCCAGGATGGTCTATCACGCCAACTATCTGCGCTACATGGAGCGGGCCCGCACCGAATTGCTGCGGCTGGCTGGCGTCAGCCAGTTCGAGACCATGAGCGGCGAGGGCGCCGGCGTCATGGGCTATGCCGTCAAGAGCTGCCAGGTCGAATTCCGCGCGCCCGCGCGTCTCGACGACCTGCTCGAGGTCCGCACCGTCAACAACGGCGTCGGCGCGGCCTATATCGACTTCGGCCAGGACATCTGGCGCGATGAAACTCCCATCGCCGAGGCGCGGGTCCGCGTCGTCTGCCTGGACGGCAAGGGCAAGCCGCGCCGGCAGCCGGCTGACCTCGTTGCCCGGCTCAAAACCATGCTTCCAACACGAGACACCGCAAAGGCCTAACCATGGAACCAGAAGTAACGCAAGCGGCTTTGGAAGGTACGGCGCCCGCGCACGACCTGTCGATCATCGGGCTGATCCTGCATGCCGACATCATCGTCCAGACGGTGCTGCTGCTGCTTGTACTCGCCTCGCTGTGGTCGTGGGCGATCATCTTCGACAAGATCGGCCGCTACCGGAAGGTGAGCGCCGAAGCCGACACCTTCGAGGACGAATTCTGGTCCGGCCGCTCGCTGGAGGAGCTGTATGACCGGCTGCAGGGACGCGCGAGCCATCCCATGGCGCTGCTGTTCCTGGTCGCCATGCGCGAATGGCAGCGGTCCATAGGCAAGACCAACGTGGTCACGTCGGGCGCGCGGCTGCAGGAGCGTATCGCCCAGGTCATGCGGCTGACCTTGAACCGCGAGGTCGAGCGGCTCGAGCGCTATCTCGGCTTCCTCGCCACCGTTGGCTCCACGGCGCCGTTCATCGGCCTGTTTGGCACGGTGTGGGGCATCATGAACAGCTTCCAGGCCATCGGCGCCTCGGCCGATACCAGTCTCGCGGTGGTCGCTCCCGGCATCGCCGAGGCGCTGTTCGCCACGGCCGTGGGCCTGGTCGCGGCGATCCCCGCAGTCATCGCCTACAACAAGTTCGCCGCCGACATGGAGCGCTTCGCCAACCGGCTCGAGGGCTTCGTCGACGAATTCAACACCATCCTGTCGCGTCAGATCGACGAGGGGCAGGCCTGATGGGCGCCGACCTCAAAAGGCGGGGCGGCGGCCGGCACAAGGGCAAGTACGCGCCCATGGCGCAAATCAACGTGACGCCGTTCGTCGACGTCATGCTGGTGCTGCTGATCATCTTCATGGTAGCCGCGCCTCTGCTCGCGACCGGCGTCAAGGTCGACCTGCCGCAGACGGCCGCGAAACCGTTGTCGCAGGAGGACAAGCCGTTGTCCGTGTCGCTGCGGAGCGACGGCAAGGTCTACCTGCAGGACAGCGAGGTCCAGCTCGACACTCTGGTCGAGCGGCTGCGCGCCATCTCAGACGTGAGCAAGGAGACGCGCATTTTCGTCCGCGCTGACGAGGACCTGTCCTACGGCAAGGTGATGAAGGTGATGGGCACCATCAACGGCGCCGGCTTCAACAAGGTGGCGCTGGTCACCCGGCCGACGAAGGGCGGCAAGGGCAATTAGAGACGTGCGCAAGCCCTTTATTTATTCCAGCCTGTTCCATGCCCTGATCTTCGCGATGGCGCTGATCAGCTGGCACTGGTTCGGCGATCCGGAACTGCTGGATGACAACGAGCCCGTCATCATGGTGTCGCCGGATGCGCTGATCTCGCCGGACGCCATTCCGACGCCGGAAAAGAACAAGCCCGAGGACGCGCCCAAGCCCGAAGAGAAGCCGCCGGCCGAGAAGGCGCCCGAGCCCGAACCGGAGCAGGCGTCGCCGACGCCGCCGCGCGTGGAGGAGGCCGCCGAGGCGCCGCCGCCGGAACCGGCGCCGACGCCGGAGCCGACGCCGGAGCCGCCGAAACCTGAACGGGTCACCAAGGACCTGCCCAACGTCACGCCGCGCGACAAGCCAAAGCCGCCGAAGAAGTTCGACATGGCGGCCATCGAGAAGCTGCTGCTCAACAAGACTGACAGCACCGCGCCGCAGACCAAGGACAACAAGCCGAAGAAGCCGACCGACCCGGATCCGTCGCAGTCGAAGAGCGACAACCGGAATCCGATGGAGAATGCCCGGGCCACCGCCAATATCCAGTCGGCCATCGCCTCGCAGATCGCGCGGTGCTGGACCGCGCCCGTCGGTGCGACCGGGGCTGAAACTTTGGTTGTCAGAATTCGCATCTATCTTCGCCCGGACGGTTCGCTGTCGGACGAGCCGGTGATCGTGGATCGGGGGAGGATGATGTCGGACAATCTCTACCGGGTGGCGGCCGAGGCGGCGAAGCGCGCCGTTCAGCGCTGCTCGCCGCTCAAGCTGCCGCCGGAGTACTACGATCTCTGGCGCGATGTGCAGCTGAATTTCGATCCCAGCAAGATGCTATGAGGAGGAACGGTCCATGAACGCACTGTTAGCCTGGCGCAGGACGCTATCTCTGGGAGTGCTCGGCGCCATGATCGCCGTCGGCGGCCTCGCCGCATCGCCCGGTGCTGCGCGCGCGCAGCTCGTGGTCGATATCAACAATCCGACCATGGAGCCGATCCCGGTCGCCATCCCGGTGTTCTCGGCACAGAGCCAGGTGCCGTCGCGGTTGCCGGAGATGACCAAGATGGGCGAGGACATGGCCGGCGTGATCGCCGCCGACCTTGAGCGCTCCGGTCTGTTCCGGCCGCTGGGGCGGGCTGCCTATATCGAACAGGGCCTGGTGCCCGAGCGGCGGCCGCGCTTTCCCGACTGGAAGGCCATTGGCGCCCAGGGCCTCGTCGTCGGCAGCGTCAACTTCCTGGCCGACGGCCGGGTCGAGGTGGTGTTCCGGCTGTGGGACGTCTACGGCCAGCAGCAGATGACCGGCGTGAAGTACCAGACAACGCCCGACAACTGGCGCCAGATTTCCCACCGGGTCGCCGACGCCATCTATCAGCGACTCACCGGCGAGGAAGGCTACTTCGATACCCGCGTGGTTTATGTGGCGGAATCCGGCTCGGCTACCCAGCGGGTCAAGCGCCTGGCGATCATGGACCAGGACGGCGCCAACAACCGCTACCTGACCGATGGCAAGTTCCTGTCGCTGACGCCGCGCTTCTCGCCCAGCAGCCAGGACATCACCTACCTGTCCTATTTCAACAACAAGCCGCGCGTGTACATGTACAACATCGACACCGGCAGGCAGGAGCTGCTCGGCGATTTCGACGGCATGACCTTCGCGCCGCGCTTCTCGCCCGACGGCAGCCAGGTGGTGATGAGCCTGGCCAAGAACGGCAACACCGACATCTACATCATGGACTTGCGCACCCGGAAGCTCCGCCAGCTCACCGACGCGCCGGACATCGACACCGCGCCCAGCTTCTCGCCCGACGGCCAGTTCATCACCTTCGAATCGGATCGGGGCGGCGGGCAGCAGATCTATGTCATGCGTGCCGACGGCTCGGGCGTGAAGCGCATCAGCTTCGGCAAGGGCCGCTACAAGACGCCGGTCTGGTCGCCGCGCGGCGACCTGATCGCCTTCACCTTCACCTCGGGCGGCGTCTTCAAGATCGGCGTCATGCGGCCGGACGGCTCGCAGGAGCGGATGCTGACGGAAAGCTTCCTCGACGAGGGGCCGACCTGGGCGCCCAACGGCCGGGTGATCATGTTCTTCCGAGGCTATCCTTCGCGCAAGGGCCAGGCCGGCAAGGCCGAGCTCCGGTCCATCGATCTCACCGGCCGAAACGAGCGCAAGGTTCCCACCGTAGGTGACGCGTCGGATCCCGCATGGTCTCCCTTGCTGAAATGATCTGGAATGATTATAATAAAGCCACCGGACAACATTCGGTATCGGGGGCGCGCACGTTGGAGTACGCGTTACTTTTGTGCGTTTTAAAACGTCCTCCGTTATCTAAGTAACGATAGCCTCGTTTAAAAGAAGAAGGAAACGCCTCCAATGCTCTCTAACGCGCTGAGAATGAAGTTCATCGTTCTGGCTGCTGCATCCACTCTTGCTCTCGGCGCCTGTTCCGACAAGGAAGATCCGGCGCCGATCGCCACTGCGCCGAGTGGTCCGGCGGGTACGGCTCAGCCGCCCCGTCAGGTCACCGACAGCATCCTGCCCGGCTCCCAGGAAGAGCTGGAGCGCGACGCCGGCAGCCGGATCTATTTCGGCTACGACGAGTACAACCTGGACGATCGCGC
>CAMDTB010000038.1 GCA_945907245.1 Rhizobium sp. Q54 | reverse complement strand
ACCGAAGAAAACGCGGCCAAGCCTCAGTAACGGCGAAACAATCCTACCATGCGGCCCTGGATCTTGACCCGGTCGGGGCCGAAGATGCGGGTCTCGTAGGCCGGATTGGCGGCCTCGAGCGCGATCGAGGCGCCCTTGCGGCGCAGCTTCTTCAGGGTTGCCTCCATGTCGTCGACCAGGGCCACGACGATGGCCCCGTTCTCGGCCGTATCGGCGCGCTCAATGATCACCGTATCGCCGTCGAGAATGCCGGCCTCGATCATGGAATCGCCGGCGACCTCAAGGGCATAGTGCTCCTTGCTGCTCAGCATGCCGGCCGGGAAACCGATGGTCTTGTCATGATTCTGCAGCGCCTCGATGGGTGTGCCGGCCGCGATCTTGCCCCACAGCGGCATCTCGACCACGCCGTCGGCGCCGCTTACCGCGCCGACAAGGGCTTCGGGGCGACGCTTGAAGTTGGGTTCGATGACATTGCTACGCGGCTTCTTGACGGCGGCCTTGGCCTCGGGAAGCTTGAGCACTTCCAGCGCGCGGGCGCGGTGGGCGAGGCGGCGGATGAAGCCCCGCTCCTCGAGCGCCGTGATCAGCCGGTGGATGCCGGATTTGGACCGCAGATCGAGCGCTTCCTTCATCTCCTCGAACGAGGGCGAGATGCCGGTGGCCTCCAGCTTCTCGTGGATGAAGGTAAGAAGTTCGTGCTGCTTGCGCGTGAGCATGTAGCCTCCCGACAGGAACAAATACTGCTCAAATGTTCTAGTTTAGTTCTTAATTCGGGTCAATATGAAAAGCAGCTAAATACCGTCGAGGGGCAGGATTTCCACCATATCGCCGTCATGGGCCGCCGGTGCGTGCGGTGGCCTGATCACCAGCGCGCCCGCGTTCGCGAACAGCGAGATCATCGAGCTGTCCTGGGTGCGGAAAGGCGTCGCGACTGGCAGGGTGCGGCCCTGGCCGCGCTCCAGGCTGGCGCGCATGTAGTCCTGGCGGTCGCGGTTGGTGGGCAGTTCGCAGCCCAGGATCGCCTGCTCGCGCGGCAACTCCACTGGCCGGACGTCCAGCATGGCGCGGATCATCGGCACCAGGAACAGCAGCCCGCAAACCATGGCCGATACGGGGTTTCCTGGAAGGCCGAGCATCAGTGCGCCGTCCATGCGGCCGAAGATCAGCGGCTTGCCGGGCCTGAGTGCGATCTTCCAGAAGTCGATCTCCAGCCCGACATTGCCGAGCACGCGCTTGACGAGGTCGTGGTCGCCGACGGACGCGCCGCCGATGGTCACCAGGATGTCGGCACCCTGGGCGCCCTCGACCATGGCGCGCAGGGACTGCTCGTCGTCGCGGGCGATGCCCAGGTCGATGGCGATGCCGCCATGTCGCTCGATCAGCGCCTTGAGGGCGATGGAGTTGGAGCTGACGATCTGGTTGGGACCGACCGGCTCGCCGGGCCGGACCAGCTCGTCGCCGGTCGCCAGCAGGGCCACGCGGGGCTTGCGACGCACGTCGATCCACGGCGTGCCCATGGCGGCCAGCAGGCCGATGGCGGCGGGTGAGAGGACGCGGCCAGCCTCGAGCAGCACGTCGCCCTCGCGGAAATCGATGCCGGCGCGGCGGATGTGCTGGCCGAGGCCGCCTGCTTCATTCACCGTGACGGTCCCTTCGGCCGCGTCCGTATCCTCTTGGATCACCACGGCATTGGCGCCTGCGGGCACCGGGCCGCCGGTGAAGATGCGCACGGCCTCGCCGGGACCGACGGCGCCGTCGAAGGCGTCGCCCGCGGGGGCGTGGCCCACCACGCGCAGCGTCGCCGGCACCGACGCCACGTCCTCGGCGCGCACCGCATAGCCGTCCATGGCCGAAACGTCGAAGGGCGGCTGGGTGCGGCGGGCGGCCGCATCCACGGCCAGTACCCGTCCGGACGCCTCGGCGATGCTCACGCTCTCCGGCGGCATCACCGGGCACTGGCCGACGATGCGATCCAGCGCTTCATCGACAGAGATCATGCTATTCGCCCTCGAACGTGCCGGACTTGCCGCCCGACTTGTGGACCAGCCTGATGTCGCCGATCCGCATGGCGCGGTCGACGGCCTTGCACATGTCGTAGATTGTGAGTGCGGCCACGGAAACCGCTGTGAGCGCTTCCATTTCCACCCCGGTCCTGCCGGTCACCTTGACCGTGGCCTCGATCTCGATCGCGCTGTCGGCGTCGATGCAGGCGAGTTCCAGTGTGACCTTGTCGAGGGGCAGGGGATGGCAGAGCGGAATGAGATCCGACGTCCGTTTGGCGGCCATAATCCCGGCGAGACGGGCCACGCCCAGCACGTCGCCCTTCTTGTGGCTGCCGACGCGGATCATGGCGAGGGTTTCCGGCAGCATGACAATGCGGCCCCTGGCGACCGCGACCCGCTCGGTGACCGACTTGCCCGACACATCGACCATGACCGCGTTGCCGTCGCTGTCGAAATGGGTCAGGCCGGCCATCACGCGGCTCCGAGCAATGATTTCGTGGCGCGGGTGACGTCAGGCTGCTTCATCAGCGACTCGCCGACCAGGAAGCATTTCATGTTGTAGCGGGCCAGGTCGACCAGCTCGTCATGGGTGTGAATGCCGCTTTCGCCGACGACCAGCCGGTCGATCGGCACCCGCGGACCCAGGTCGCGGGCGGTCTGCAGGTCGACGGTCAGGGTCTTCAGATTGCGGTTGTTGATGCCGATCAGCGGCACGTCGAGGTCCAGCGCGCGGTCCAGCTCCTCGGCGTTGTGGACTTCCACCAGCACGTCCATGCCCCAGTTGGCGGCGCAGACCGCGAGCTCCATGGCCTGACTGTCTTCCAGCGCGGCCATGATCAGCAGGATGCAGTCGGCGCCCAGCGCGCGTGCCTCGGCCACCTGGTAGGGATCGAGCATGAAGTCCTTGCGCAGCACCGGCAGCGATACGGCCTCGCGCGCGGCGACCAGATAGGCGTCGTCGCCCTGAAAATACGGGACGTCGGTCAGCACCGACAGGCAGGTGGCGCCGCCCGCCTCGTAGGCGCGGGCGAGCGCCGGCGGATCGAAGTCGGCGCGGATCAGGCCTTTCGAGGGACTGGCCTTCTTGATCTCGGCGATCAGGCCGAAGCCGCCGCCCTCGACGACCGCGTGCAGGCTCGCCATGAAGCCGCGCGGCGGCGACGCGGCGCGGGCCGCGTCCTCGATGGCGGAGAGGGGGCGCGCGGCCTTGCAGGCGGCCACATGCTGGCGCTTGTCGGCGCAGATCCTGGCGAGTACGTCGGTCATGGGGCGTTCGAGAGTGACACAAGTTTGTCGAGGGTAGCCTTCGCCGCGCCGGAGTCCAGCGCGTCGGCGGCCATGGCGACGCCGGCGCGCAGGTCGAGCGCCTTTCCGGCGACCAGCAGCGCGGCCGCCGCATTGATCAGCACGATGTCGCGGTAGGCGCCGGATTGGCCGTCGAGCAGGGCGCGCAGGGCGGCGGCGTTGTGCGCCGGGTCGCCGCCCTTCAGGTCCTCCGGACGCGCATAGGGCAAGCCGGCGTCCTCCGGGGTGATCGAGAATTCGCGGATCCGGCCGTCTCGCAGCTCGGCGACGCGGGTCGCGGCGGTCGTGGTGATCTCGTCCAGTCCGTCCTCGCCGTGGACGACCCAGACGGCGGTCGAGCCAAGATTGCGCAGCACCTCGGCCATGGGCGCCACCCACTTTCCGTCGAAGACGCCAAGCAGCTGGCGGGATGCGCCGGCCGGATTGGACAGCGGGCCCAGCAGATTGAAGATCGTCCTTGTGCCCAATTCCACGCGCACCGGGCCCACGTGGCGCATGGCGGTATGATGTTTCGGCGCCATCAGGAAGGTGATGCCCGCACCGCTCAGGCAGCGCTCCAGCACGTCCGGCTCCCGATCGATGTTGACGCCCAGCTGGTGCAGCACTTCGGCAGAGCCCGACTTGGACGACAGCGCCCGGTTGCCGTGCTTGGCGACGGGCACGCCCAGCGCGGCGACAACCAGTGCCACCGCCGTCGAAATGTTGTAGCTCCCGCTGCCATCGCCGCCGGTGCCGCAGGTATCGATGGCACCCTCAGGCGCGGTCACCCGCACGGCCTTCTCGCGCATGACGCGGGCACCGCCGGTAATCTCCTCCACGGTCTCGCCGCGCACGCGCAGCGCCATCAGGAACGCGCCCGTCTGGGCAGGCGTCACGTCGCCGTCCATCATGGCGCTGAACACCGTGTAGGCCTCTTCCTCGGAGAGGCTTGCCCCGGTCGCGACCTTGGCGATGAAAGGTTTGATGTCGGCCATCAGGCGGCGTTGCGGGTGCGCGCGCGGTCGAGGAAATTGCGCAGCAGGTCGTGGCCGTACTCGGATTCGATGCTTTCCGGATGGAACTGGACGCCGTGAATCTCGAACTGGCGGTGCTCCAGGCCCATGATCAGGCCGTCGTCGGTCCAGGCCGTGATCTCGAGGCAGTCGGGCAGGCTCTCGCGCTCGGCGATCAGCGAGTGGTAGCGGGTCGCCCGGAATCTGGACGGCAGACCATGGAACACACCCTTGCCGGTGTTGTTGATTTCGCTGACCTTGCCGTGCATCAGGCTGGGTGCGCGTATCACCCGGCCGCCGAACGCCTGGGCGATCGCCTGGTGGCCGAGACAGACGCCGAGCAGCGGGATCCTGCCGGCGGCGGCACCGATCAGATCGAGGCAGATGCCGGCCTCGTTGGGCGTGCAGGGGCCCGGCGACAGCACGATGCCCTCGGGCTTCAGGGCCATCAGGTCGGCGACGCCGATCTGGTCGTTCCGGTGCACGATGACATCTGCCCCCAGTTCCGCCAGGTAGTGGAACAGGTTGTAGGTGAAGCTGTCGTAGTTATCGATCAGGACGAACATCGCTACCCAACGCCTTGGCATTCCTGCGGATGGGGCGTGGTCCGACCGCCCGGACCGGCGCCTCCAATCCGCTATGTCTGAACGATATAAGGCAGTCGGGGCGGGATGCATAGATTCCATGAGGCGAGCGGCGAAAAAGAACGCCGCAGATGAGCGGGGAATCCGGGTTTGATTCAGGTAACGGCGAAGACTGCATCCCGCCCCGGGAAGTTGACGGCCGAGGACGCTGATCGTCCGATCAGCCCCCAAGTTCCACTGTTTTCGGATTCCGCCGTCGATTCCGCATGTTATCGCGCATATATAAACTCATGGGCGGTTCATCCGCGCCCGCCGGAGAGCGAATGCCGCCGTTGAAATCCCGTTTCACGTTCAGCCGTTCCAACCTGCCGCTGCTGCTGGCCGGTGCCGTAACCGCCATATCGCTGGCGATTGTTATCGTGGTGATGCTGGCGGGCGGTGAGCCCGAGACGGCCGAAACGCCAGTCCCCATCCGGCCGCCGTCCACGGCGCTCGCGCCGGATGTGGAGACGAAGGACGCCGATCCGATCGGCGACCTGATTGCCAGCCTGCCGGAAAAGAGCCCGCACGCCGCGCCGCCGCAGGAAGGCCTGCCGACATTCGACGGCGAACCGGCGTGGAAGCGCTATGCCACGGCGACAGCCATTCCGGGCGGCAAGGCGGTGATCGCCGTGGTGATCGATGACGTGGGCCTCAACCGGGCGCGCACCGCCGACGTGATCGGCCTGCCGGCGCCGGTCACCCTGTCGTTCATGCCCTATGGCGAGGAGGTCCAGGAGCAGGTGGACAAGGCCCGGACGCTGGGCCACGAAGTCATGCTGCACCTTCCCATGCAGCCAGAAAGCGACAAGGAAGACCCGGGTCCCAAGGCGCTGCTCGTCACCCTGCCGCCGCAGGAGCTGCAGGACCGGGTGGTGTGGAACATGGATCGCTTCAGTGGCTATGTGGGCTTCAACAATCACATGGGCAGCAGGTTCACCGCCGATCAGGCTGGCATGGCCGTGGTGATGCGCGAGGCCGCAAAGCGCGGCCTGATGTTCCTGGATTCACGGACGACGCCGCACAGCAAGGGCACGGCGGCGGCGGCCAGCTATGGCGTGCCGCTGCTCAAGCGGGACATCTTCATCGACAATGTGGCGACCGAGGCGGCGGTGCGTGCACAGCTCGACAAGGCGGCCGAACTGGCCCGAAAGCGCGGCGCGGCCATCGTCATCGGCCACCCGCACAAGGCGACCGTGGCGGCGCTGCAGGCGTGGATCCCCACATTGGAGGATGTGACCCTGGTGCCGATCACGGCGCTGCTCAATGCTCCCGCACCAGCGCCGGCGGTGGCCGAAACGCCGTGATCAGGGCGTCAGCGGGCGATCGCGCTCTCGTTGAACGCGCGTGGAACGCCGGATAAGCCGCGGCCGCCACACGCCGAGCACGACGTTGGCCGTCGCGACGGCCAGCAGGACCCACAAGGTTCCCTGTTCGGCGCCGAGAGAGGCGGACAGCGTCGCCGGATCGATTTCGCCGGCAAGCGCTTTGGCACTGCGTTCCACCTGCTGCTGCATCGGCCCGATGACGCCGACGAAACCCGCCTCGAAGATCAGGATACCGGTGGCCGCCTTGAGCCAGGCCCAGCCGGCATTGTGAAAGGGGCGGTGGAACGCCATCGCCAGCAGCCCGGCGACGAGCGTCAGCGCGAGCGACGGGAAGAAAATCCAGGTGGCGATAAAGCCCATTGCACCGCGCATCACGGCGTACTCGGACAGGGAACTGGGCGGCGGGGTGACATAGAGGAGGGCCAGCAGGCATGCCGCCGCGCCCATCATTCCGATCGCCCCGATCGTGTGGAGGAATTTTAGGCTCTGTCGCACAGCGGTCCCCGGCCAGTGTGCCCAGATCGTAACGCAGCCGGTGACATGCGGGTAGCGGGATCACATCCGCATCCCCGGGGTTGACCTGTTCGGCCGGCGATTGTAGAAACATATCTACATTTATGGGGGTGCTCATGGCCATTACCACGTTTTCAAGCCGCGAGTTCAATCAGGATGCCAGCCGCGTCAAGAAGGCGGCCAGCAATGGCCCGGTCTTCATCACCGACCGCGGCCGCCCGGCGCATGTCCTGCTGACCATCGAGGAGTATCAGCGGCTGACGGGTGAGCGCATGACCCTTAGGCAGGCGCTGGAGCAGGGCGGGGAGGCGGCGGACTTCGCTTTCGATCCGCCGCGGATGGAAGGCGGCCTGCGTCCCGTTGACCTGGACTGATGTTCGTCCTCGATACCAACGTCTTGTCCGAGCTACGGCGACCCGAGCGCGCCGACCCGAACGTCGTGGCTTGGGCGGACGGCATTCCGGTGGCGCAATTCTTCCTGTCCGCGATTTCCCTCCTGGAAATCGAGCGCGGTGTCCTGCAGATCGAACGCAGGGACGCACAGCAGGGGCGGGTCCTGCGACGCTGGGTAGACGAGCAACTCCTCGTCCGGTTCGACTCACGCATTCTGCCGGTCGATGCCGCCGTCGCGATGCGTTGCGCCCGGCTCCATATCCCCGATCCGCGCTCGGAGCGAGATGCGCTGATCGCGGCGACGGCGCTCATCCATGGCATGACCGTCGTGACCCGCAATGTCGGGGATTTCGCCGCTACGGGCGTGGAGTTGTTGAATCCATGGCAGCCGGAGAGTGCGGGTTCGTCATGACTTTTCGAACTCGCTACTGCCCTCGGCCCGGCGTCGCCGCGAACCTGACGGCTTCCTGCGCCGCCCGAACCAATGCGCGGGCCTTGGCGCGGCATTCGGCGTCCTCGCTTTCGGGGATGCTGTCGGCGACGATGCCGGCGCCGGCCTGGATGTACATCCAGCCGTCCTTGACCAGCCCTGTGCGCAGCACGATGGCGGTGTCCATGGAGCCGTTCGCCGAGAAATAGCCGACGCCGCCGGCATAGATGCCGCGCTTTTCCACTTCCAGCTCGTCGATGATCTCCATCGCCCGCACCTTGGGCGCGCCCGAGACGGTGCCGGCCGGGAAGCCGCCGCACAGCGCGTCGATGCCGTCATGGGCGGGGTCGATCTGGCCGCGCACGTTGGAGACGATGTGCATGACGTGGGAATAGAGCTCGATGGTGTTCTGCTCGGTCACCTCGACGGTGCCGGGCTTCGCCACCCGGCCCACGTCGTTGCGGCCCAGGTCGAGCAGCATCAGGTGCTCGGACAGCTCCTTCGGGTCGGCCAGCAGGCCTTCCATCAGCGCCCTGTCCTCGGCGGCGGTGGCGCCGCGCGGGCGGGTGCCGGCGATCGGGCGGATGGTGACCTCGCCGTCCTTCAGCCGGACCAGGATCTCCGGGCTGGAGCCGGTCACCGCGAAGCCGTCCATGTCCATGTAGTACATGTAGGGCGACGGGTTGGTGCGCCGGAGCGCCCGGTAGAGCGCGAAGGGCGGCAGGTCGAACGGCACCGAGAAGCGCTGCGACAGCACCACCTGGAAGATGTCGCCGGCGGCGATGTACTCCTGCGCCTTGCGGACCATGTCGAGATAGCGCTCGCGCGGCGTATTGGAGACGGGCTCGGGCAGGGGAGCGGCGTCGATCCCGGCGCTGCTGTGCGCGGCGGGCACCGGCGTATCCAGCGCGTCAATGCCCAGCCAAAGCCTGTCCAGCGCCCGGCTGTAGGCGGCCTCGGCGGTCACGCCGGGCTGCGGGCGCACCGGCGTCACCAGGATCACCAGGTCCTTGACGCTGTCGAACACCGCCATCAGCGTCGGGCGAACGAACATGCCGTCCGGCGTGCCGAGCGGGTCGGGGTTGGGCGCGGGCAGCTTTTCCATCAGCCGCACCATGTCGTAGCCCATGTAGCCGACCAGACCCGCGGCCATCGGCGGCAGCTCCTCGGGCAGGTCGATCAACGATTCCGCGATCAGCGCGCGCATGGATTGCAGCGGGTGGCCGGCTTCCGGGGTGAAGGCGGCCGTGTCGTTGAGGGCGCTGCGATTGATCTCGGCCCGCTCGCCGACGCAGCGCCAGATCACGTCGGGCATCAGACCGATGAACGAATAGCGCCCGCGGATGGCGCCGCCCTCGACCGATTCCAGCAGGAAGGTGTGGCCGCGGCCCTGGGTCAGCTTGAGGAAGGCCGACACCGGCGTTTCCAGATCGGCGACCAGCGTGGTCCAGACCACCTGCGGCTTGCCGGCCTCATACGCGGCGCGAAAGCCATCCATGTCCGGCGAGACGTCGGTCATGCGCGCACCAGGCGGACGGCCCTGCCATATAGGCTCACGGGTCTCACGGCATCTGCGAGAGCATCTGGTCGACGAGCTTCTGGTTCCGGCTCACGGAATACTTGTCGAACAGGTAGGTCTGGTACTGGGCGAAGATGTCGAGTTTCAGGGTTTCGCCAAGGCTGGCCCTGATCTGCTGGTATTCCTCGCTGTTCTGGTCGATCGGCATGGACTTCACCTCGGCGACGCGGACGACGAAATAGCCGTCGTCGCGCGCGGAGGGGCCGAACACGACGCCGTCCTTCGGCGCATCGAACATGGCGATCAGCAGATCGCGCGAGAAGGCGCCGCCCAGCTTGCCGGCTTCGGCCCGGCTGACCACGGGTGTCGAGGACACGGTCGCGCCGATTTCCGCGGCCGCGTCCGACAGCGACGTTCCAGCGCGCACCTTCTCGACCATCTTCTCGGCGATCGAGCGGGCCGCCGTGTTGCGCGCGTCGCGGTTCCAGTCGGCGCGGACCTGCTCCTTGATCTGGTCGAGCGGCTTGATCCGGGCGGGGACGATCTTGTCGAGCTGGGTGATGAAATAGCCGTTCTCGCCATCATCCTCGAGATCGATGAATTCCCCCTCGGTCTTGCCGAACAGGGACGGGACGAAATTGTTGCCCGGCGGCAGGCCGGTCACCGTCATGCCCAGGTCGTCCATGCCGTCGCCGTTCATCAGCGGAACGCTGCGCAGCGGCAGGTCGAGCGATTTGGAGATCGCCTCGATGGTCGCGCCCGTCGCGATCTGATTGCGCGCCTTTTCCGCGAGGCTGTCCAGGGCGGCGCCGACCTGCCGGTCGAAGATGTCCTTCATGAGCTGCGGACGGGCTTCCTCCAGCGAGACCTCGCGGCCGGGCGTGACCGCATCCACCTTGAAGATCACCCAGCCCAGCTTGCTGTTGACCGGGTCGCCGACCGTACCTTGGGCCAGCGAGAAGGCCTTGTTCGCGGCCTCGTCGCCCAAATAGGAGAGCTTTGCCTTATCGGCGGCGGGAAGCACGGTCTCGGCCGTTGACATGCCGGCCGACTGGGCGACGGCGGCGAAGTCTTCGCCGGCGTCGAGGCGCTGCTTCAGCTTCTTGGCGGCGTCCTCGGTCGGCACGATGATCTGCTTCAGGTCGCGCTTTTCGGCGGCCGAGAGCGTGGCCTTGCGCGATTCGTACTCGGCTTTCAGCTGGTCTTCCGTGACCTGGGTGCGCGCCGCAAGATCGGCCTGGTTCAGGACGATGAAGCGGAAAGCGCGGAATTCGGGCTGCGAATAGGCCTGCTTGTTGGCCTCATAGTAATTCCTGAGGCCCTGTTCGGTGGCTTCGGGAACGTTGGTCATCGCGGCGGCCGGGATGCCGACATAGTTGGCCCAGCGAACTTCCGAGCCGTAGGCGTAGAGGGCCTGTACAACCGTTTCCGGGACGATGACGCCGCTGCGCAACGTGCCCAGCAGGTCGGCACGTTCCATCAGGCGGCGGATTTCCTGCTCGTACATGGCCTCGGTCATGCCGCGCTGGCGCAGGCCTTCGCGGTAGATCGCCCGGTCGAACGTCCCGGCCGGACCCTGGAACTGGGGCGCGTCATGGATGGCGGTGGCGATGCGCTTGTCGGATGCGCGCACGCCAAGGTCGTCGGCGGCGTTATCGAGCGCCGCGCCCATCACCAGCCGTTCCAGCGTCAGCTTCTCGACGCCCTCGGCGACAGCCTGGTCCTTGGTGTAGGGCGTCGAGGGATCCTTGGTGCGCGCGCCCAGTTCGGCGCGGAACGCGCGGTCGTATTCGCCCTGTGTCACATGGATGCTGTCGACGCTGGCCACGGTCGAAGGACCGGTCAGATGCGCGGATTCAACGCCCCAGAGGACGAAGCTGGCGATGATAAGGATCAGCAGGCCCCGCAGGATCCAGGAATTCACGCCTTGGCGCAGCGCAGTCAGCATCGATGGTGTTCTCCCCAAGGGGCGGAGGCCCGGCGGTTCGGGCTGGATTGGGCGCGCATCATAGTCAGGGCGGCCACCCCCCGCAACCTGCAAGCCGGGACTGGAAACCGGTACGCCGGTCTGCTATCGGGAAATCCGGTCCACAACCTCAGGAACAGCCGATGAGCAAAGCACCCAAGCCGCTGGTGGCGGGCAACTGGAAGATGAACGGCTCGGTCGCCGGCGCTGACGAGGCCAGGAGCATGGCCGACGGGCTGGCGGCCATGCGGGGTGTCCGCTGCAACGCCATGATCTGCCCGCCGTTTCCGCTGGTCGGCCTGTTCGCGCGGGTGCTGTCGGGCACCGCGCTCGCGGTCGGTGCGCAGGACTGCCACCCCAAGGCAAGCGGCGCGCACACCGGCGACGTCAGCGCCGAGTTGCTGGCCGAGGTGGGCGCGACGGCGGTCATCGTCGGCCACTCCGAGCGCCGGCAGGACCACGCCGAGTCCGATGCGCTGGTGGCCGCCAAGGCCGAGGCCGCGTGGCGCGCCGGGCTGGTCGCCATCATCTGCGTCGGCGAGACCGAGGCCGAGCGGGAGGGCGGCAGGACGCTCGAAATCATCGGTGGCCAGATCGCCGGCTCGGTGCCCGCCGCGGCGCGTGCGGCGACCACGGTTGTGGCCTACGAGCCGGTCTGGGCCATCGGCACAGGCCGGACGCCCACGCCCGCGGACGTCGCCGAGGTGCACGCCTTCATCCGCGAGACGCTCGCCGGGCGGCTGGGCGAGGAGGGCAGGGGCATCCGTTTGCTCTATGGGGGCTCGGTGAAGCCGTCCAACGCCGCCGAGTTGATGGGAGTCGCCAATGTCGACGGTGCCCTGGTCGGCGGCGCGAGCCTGAAGGCCGACGATTTTCTGGGGATCATGGCGGCATACGCATGAGTCGAGTGGGTCCCAGGGCCGACCGGCAAGACCGATCCCGAGAGATTGCCTTGTTTGTCTCCGGGGAGGGAGTTGACGCGTCGGCTCCCGCTGGTTCCCAGGCGGCTAGCCTGGTGGCCCATCGCTCACGGAAGCCCCTTCCACGCGCCCATCCTGCAGGGTGATGCGGCGCATGCAGCGTGCGGCGACCTTTTCGTCGTGCGTGCAGACCAGAAACGTCGCCTTGTCCTCTCGATTGACCTCACGCATCAGGTCGAGGACCTGCTCGGCTGCGACGCGGTCAAGGCTTCCCGTCGGCTCGTCGGCCAATACGAGCTCCGGGCTGTTCATCAGTGCGCGCGCAATTGCGACACGCTGCTTCTGGCCCCCGGAAAGGCGCGTGGCGGGAAAGTCCATGCGGTCCGCCAGGCCCACGCGCGCCAGCAGGTCTCGCGCGCGGCTTCGCATCGATGGCGAAATGCCGCCAGCCGGCGCAGCAGCCGGGAAGGCCACGTTTTCTGTCGCGGTAAAGTCGGGCAGGAGGTGGTGAAACTGGAAAATGAACCCCAGGCGCCTGTTGCGGAACTCGGCGCGCTCCGATTCCGATAGAATTTCGACACGTTGGCCGCCGATCGAGATGGTGCCCGTCGTTGGCCGAAGCAGCAGGCCGACGATCGACAGGAGCGTCGACTTTCCCGAACCGGAAGCACCGAGCAGAGCCGCCAATTCGCCGGGCATAAGCGTCAGGTCCACACCCTTGAGCACTTCGGTCAGTTCGTCACCGTTGCGAAACGACATGCCGATCCCGCGTGCGTCGAGAACAGCGCTCATTGCTGGATCGCCTCCAGTGGGTCGAGCCGCGCGGCCGAGCGGGCAGGGATGACCGATGCCAGGACGGCGCCGAGAATCGTCAGGACAAAGACCGCGACATAGCCGCCCTCGGCCGGCACGATGGGCAGCGCCATGCTTCCGTCTGGCTTGGTCAGGGTCGCCAGCCACGAACAGAGGGCGAATCCCGATAGACAACCGATGCCGGCACCGACCATGCCAATGAGAAGGCCCTGCAATACGAAGACAGTGGCGATGAAACCCTTTGATATGCCGAATGCGCGCATGATCCCAATCTCCCCGCGGCGCCGGTTGGCCGAAAGGCTGAGGGCGCTGGCGATGCCGATGAGGACGGATATCAGCGAGAAGGTCTGGATGAGCGTGCCGGTCTGCGCCTGGGCTTCGAGTCCGCTTTCCAGGCTCGCATTCTTTTCCTGCCAGGATGTGGTGCGAAGCCCGGTCGCTTCGCGCAAGAAAGCGGCGATCTCCCGCGCACGATGAGGATCGACCAGCTTGACCTCGATGTTGGTCACCCCTTCGGGCAGACGGAACAGCGGACGAGCGGTCTGGATGGAAAGATAGGCCACTCTCTCGTCAAGGCTCTGCAACCCGGTTTCGAATACGCCCCGTATGGTCAGAAGCCGATCGACACCTCGGTCGGTGCGAAACAGGACCGGCTGGCCGGATGACAGGCCGAGGTTCTCGGCCAACCTTACTCCGATCAGGATGCCGTCGGCGCCAAGGCTGGCGGCGCCGCTGACGATTTTCGTGCTGATGGGCGAAATGGCGTCGAGCCCGGCCGGATCGATGGCCGTCACCGCGACGGGCGCGACCGCTTCTCCCTTGACCAGAAACGCGCTGCCGGAAATCTGTGGGCTGATCGCCGAGACCGATGTCTGGGTGCGCAACAGCGCAACCGTGGACGCCCAGGCACGGATCTGCCGGCGCTGAAAGGTCGAGACGATGGCGACGGCTTCCACGTCGGCATCCGGGCTGGGCAGAACGCGCGCCACGCGGGTCAGTGGCGCGAGTGAAACATGCGCGCTATTGGCCGTGACATCGTCGGTCAGGCGTACAGCCAGTCCCTGGATCAGGGCGGTGATGAACACGAATGCCGTAACACCGAGCGCGACGCCCGCGACGAGGAGCGCAGTCTGGGCGGGATTGGAGAGGAGGTACCGGCGAGCGACGGTAAGGGCGAACACAGGACTATCGCTCCGGCGCCTGGGCGCTGTCCTGCAAGCGCGCGTTCACTCGGGCAGATGGACCGGTTTCAGCTGGTGCCAGCACGACACGGTCGCCAGCCGCGAGGCCGCTGTCGATGATCGCATTGATGGAAGGCCAATCGGCGATCTTGATCGAGCGGACACGCACGACGTCATTTGGATCGACGACATACACCTTCGGCGCCGTCGTCGCATCGATCACCGCTTGCCGCGGCACGACGATCCCGTCCTCCCGGCGTGCGACGACGATCGTCACGTCCACAGATCGCCCTGGCGGAATCTTCATCTCCTTGACGGGAGCCAGCTTGACCAAGCGTCCGCCGGTGGTGGGATCGACGCGCGGCGAAACTTCGGTAATGCGCGCCGCGAAGGTCTCGTCTGATCCAGACAACGCGGCGCGCGCGGACATGCCGGGACGCAGGACGTCCGCGTATGATTCATCAACCTCCGCTTGGAGTTCGAAGCCATCGCGAGAGCCGAGTTGAAACAACAGCGTCTCCGGCGAAATCACCTGGCCATTGTCGATGGGGCGCACCAGCACAATCCCCGCCATCGGCGCCCGAATCGTGAACTCGCCGGTGAGCGCTTCGGCGGCGCGGCGATCGGCAGAGGCCGCCGCCGCCGCCGCTTCTGCGGATCGCAGAACGGCGCGTGCCTCATCGAGAGCGGCGGTCGAGGAGATTCCCCGATCCGCGAGAGTGCGTGTCCGATTGAAGGCCAGGGTAGCCCTGGTCACTTCAGCTTGAGCTGCTCTCACCCGGGCGCTGCCCGCGTCAGTCTGAGCCTGTTCGACCGCGGATCGGACAACCGCCAGCGGCTCGTCCAGCGCGACGACATCGCCATCGTCGTGCAGCAGCTGAACGATTTGCCCTGCATTCGGCGACCGGACATCGACCAGGTTTTCCGGCCGGACACGGCCGACGACCGAGAGCGCAACCTCGACCCGACCGGGTTCGATCTTCAGTACAGCCACGTCGGGACGTCTCAGGAGCCACCAACCCAGCGCGGCGATCAGGACGGCGGCCACCAAAGCCCCCGCGACAAGAATGCGCCGCCGCTTCAGATCCGCGAGCAAGAAGCCGCCTCGTCCCCGAGACCCGTCGACAATCCCGTCCACCCGATTTTTGACCGGTGAAGACGCAACCTCACGAACCTTGGGTGTATCGTCCATCCAGCGTCCAGCCTACGCGCCGGCAAGCAGAGCCAGAATCAGCACCGGCAAACCTGCTCCTGCTAACAAGACACTCCAGCCTGCCGTCCGGGCTTTTTCCGCGTCAGTCCCATCCAGAGCCCGAGCAAGGTGGACACGACAATGCCGACCGCGATCACAAGGAACGCCCATTTTAGCGCGGCTTCACTTGCGGGCGCCATACGTTCAGCCCGCATTGGTGAGGCCGGCGCCGCTTCGGATCGGGGTGCAGTCCCCACGGCGGCGGTACGCGGCGGCCGCAACGCGAACTGTTGATGGATGTGGACTTGCGCGAGCTTTTCGATGAGCGCGGGAGGCTGGTAGCCTGGTCGCGCCTCGTGCATGCCGAACAATTGCAGCGCGCCCGTGATCGCGAAAAGCAGAAGGCTCGGCGCAATGAAGAATCCCAGATAGACGTGGGCCTGCCGCAGCCATTTCATCCGAAGTGAGCGATCTATGAAGAATACCGGCTTTGCCGCGTGCAGTGCATCATCGCTCATCGGGACGACGGCCGGTCAAGGTCTTCTTCGGAAGCTTCAGCAATGGGAATCCAAACTTCGTTGCGCCGCATGAACCAGGGTGTCCACGGCGGATTGTAGCGCGCGAGCAAAGGAACGCCAGCGGCCCGAAGCTGCCGGCGCTCCATGAACGCCTTTAGCGTAGTCGTTCTGCGTTCAACGTCGGCTGGCCTCGCCAACCCGGAAAACCGCACCACGGCATAACGCTGCGGCGGTACAGGAATGAGACCGACGCGTGCATCATTGGGCGCCGGCAGAGTCTCGAGCGTGTATGTACTCGGCATGATGAAGCGAACGACCCATGCCCCGTCGCTGCCTGATTGCACGACCGGCGCCGTCATCGGAATGCGTTCGCTGGTGGCGCGCTCTTGAACGACAGGCGCCGTCATCGCGACTTTCTGGCGGCGCGTATTTCCGCCGAAGATATAGCCCGCGAGCAATCGAAAGCCGGCGTTCGACGCTTCATCGCGACTGCCGCTGACAGTGACCGTCGCGACGACGAGGGCAGGGTACTCGCGTATTTCGAAGTCGCCTTCGCCCAGCATCACCGTGAATGCTGGTTCCTCAGCCGCCATTGCCACGCCTCCAGACAAGAACAAGGCGCATAACAGGCCCAGCAATGTTTTCTTCATCACGATGCGCTTTTCATCGCAAAATAACGCGAGCTGGTGCCGATTGTTTCCATGCCGCTACGATTTTCTTTTCGACGCTCGTCGGTCCGCTGCTCCTGGTCCGTTCTTATGATCCAAATCCCGAGTTCGAGCCTGAGGACGAGGGTCTGAACTGGCGCCCCAAGGGACCAACGCGAGGCGCCCGCTCTCAGGCTATGGATTGGTTCATGTAACGCCATATGAACCTAGGCTCCTTGGCTCCCGCTGCGGTTGCCGACACGGACCGGCAGGGACGGCCGGGCGGACTTGAAGATACGAGGATTTACGGGAATTATAGCCGTTTGGATCAGCGCTCGCCGGCGAGGCCAATCGTCCGGCATGGAATTTGGGGAACTCATGTTTCGGACATTTGCCATTGCCTGCCTGTTCTCGATCGCTGTTCCAGCACTGGCGCAGGAACCGCTGCCGGTCGAGGATTTCGCCAGGATTCCAATCATCGGCGGGCCACGCGACGATTCTATCAGGCTGTCGCCCGACGGGTCGCATTATGCGGCGATCGTCTCGGTCAAGGGCAGTCCGGCCCTGGCCAGCGTACCGACCAATGGCGATGCCGAGGGCATCAGGATGACCGGCTACGGCGATTACGACCCGCGCTGGTATGCCTGGGCAACGAACCGTCACCTGCTGATCAGTTTCGGTTTTCCCTATCGCCGCTATGGCGTCGAGACCACGGAGACGAGGCTGGTGGTGTTCGACATCGAAAAGGGCACGCTCGAGCCGCTGATCCGCATCAGGGAAGCGATCGTCGGCAAGGAGGCGGAAAAGCATTTCTCCCAGTTCCAGGACGACGTGGTCAGCCGGCTGCCGCTAAAGGGCGACAAGATCAACGTGGCCCTCGACCAGGACACGCCCGGGCTTCCGGGCGTATTCAGCTTCGACATCGAGGGGGGAACGGTCGGCACGCGCATCCTGCGCGAGCGTGCCGGAGTGCTGGAGTGGGAGGAAGACGCCAACGGCGTGGTCCGGCTGGGCTACGGCCTGTTTCGCAGCAGCAGCGGATATCTCCGTCAGGAAGCGCGGATCGTGTTCCGTCAGTCCGAGGACGACGACTTCACCACCCAGGCCACGTTCGATACGCGCGACGTCGAGGGAGGCGCGTTCGATGTGATGGGCTTCACCGACGAGCCGGGCGTCATCCTGATCCGCGATCTCAACGAACAGGGGAGGATGGCGATCTACAAGTTCGATACGTCCACCTCCAAGATTGTCGATACGGTCTTCTCTCATGACAAATATGACGTGGCCGGTGTCTCCTTCATGCCGGGGACCGACCGTCTCGCCAGCGTCGCCTATGTGGCCGACAGTCCCGTCAGGATCCATTTCGACGATCTCGAGAAGCAGGACCAGGCGGCGCTCCAGCGCCTTTATCCGGGACTCAACTCGGCAATCGTCAGCCGGGATATGAGCCGCACCAAGGCCATCGCCAGAACGGAAAGCACGTCCTCGCCGCCGTCCTACTACTATTTCGATACGGAGAAGAGCATCTATGCACCGTTGGGCAGCGCCTATCCGCAGCTCCACGGCCGCACGCTGTCGGAAACCAGCGCGATCACGTACGAGGCCCGGGATGGGCTGAGGATCGACGGCTACCTGACCGTGCCCAAGGGCGCCGAGGCGAAGAACCTGCCGATGATCGTCCATCCCCATGGCGGCCCGGCCTCACGCGACACACTGAGCTACGACTACTGGGTGCAGTATTTCGTCAGCCGTGGCTGGGCGGTCCTGCAGATGAATTTCCGCGGCTCGACCGGCTACGGCCGCGAGTTCGAGGATGCCGGGGACGGGCAGTGGGGCAAGGCCATGCAGGAGGATGTGACCGACGGCCTCAAGTGGGCCGTTGCGCAGGGCATCGCCGATCCGGACCGGGTCTGTATCGTCGGCGGCTCCTATGGCGGCTATGTAGCGCTGCAGGCAGCGGTGGCGACGCCCGAGCTCTACCGCTGCGCCGTGTCGCTCAATGGCGTCAGCGACATCCAGGAGCGCATCAACGATCTGCGCCACTATTCCAGCTACCTGCTCGCCCGCGAGTACCTGCGGCAGGAGGACGCCGAGGTCTATTCTCCGGCGCGCCACGCCGACAAGGCCGGCATTCCGGTATTGGTCGGCTACGGCACCAAGGACAGGGTGGTGGACGCCGATCACAGCCGTCGAATGATCTCGGCGCTGAAACGCGCGGGAAAGGAAGTCGTGGAGGTCGAGCTTGTGGACGGCGACCATGGCTTGACCCTCGAGCGGCACAGGATCGCCTTCTTCCAGGCCATGGACGCGTTCCTGCAAAAGCACTTGGGACTGGGGCCAGTGCCGTCTTCCGAGACCGCGTCGGCGGCCGATAA
This sequence comes from Rhizobium sp. Q54, assembly GCA_945907245.1. Taxonomy (GTDB): domain Bacteria; phylum Pseudomonadota; class Alphaproteobacteria; order SMXS01; family SMXS01; genus RI-34. The sequence goes on along the minus strand of CAMDTB010000038.1, from coordinate 11,182 downwards.
ATAACGGTATGGCACCAGTGGGTCAGTTGGTGTAAAAGCCCCCCAACCCTGACCCGTGAAAGCGTTATGCAAGAAGTCGTACTCATTATCCTGATGGCGGTCGCGCTCGCGTTGGTGGCCGTGATCCTGCTGCAGAAGTCGGAAGGCGGCGCGGCCACTCTCACCGGCGGCGCGTCGTCGGGCAGCTTCATGTCGGTGCGCGGCACGACCAACCTTCTGACCCGGGCGACGGCGATCCTGGCCACCGTGTTCATGGCGCTTTGCCTGGCGCTGGCGGTACTGGCGTCGCGCGGTGGCGACAATGCCGGCTCCGTGCTGGACAAGGCCAATGTGCCGGCGGCTCCCGCGCCCGCGGGGGCGACCCCGGCGGCGCCTGCTGCTCCGGCCCAGCCCGCGGCGCCGAGCGTGCCGTACCAGGAGTAGCCCTAAACCCGTCCCTTCAACAACCGCATGCGTGCCCCCGGTCCATGACGAGATTCATATTCATCACCGGGGGAGTGGTCTCTTCATTGGGTAAGGGACTTGCTTCCGCCGCGTTGGGTTCGCTGCTGCAGGCCAGGGGCTACAAGGTCCGCCTGCGCAAGCTCGACCCCTACCTCAATGTCGATCCGGGCACCATGAGCCCGTATCAGCATGGCGAGGTCTATGTGACCGACGACGGCGCCGAGACCGACCTCGACCTTGGCCACTACGAGCGCTTTACCGGCGTTGCCTCGCGCAGGAGCGACAACGTCACGTCCGGGCGCATTTACCAGCAGATCATCACCAAGGAGCGGCGCGGCGACTATCTCGGCGGCACCGTGCAGGTGATCCCGCACGTCACCGACGCCATCAAGGAATTCGCGCTGGCCGAGCAGGACGATTGCGACTTCATCCTGTGCGAAGTCGGCGGCACCATCGGCGACATCGAAAGCCTGCCTTTCCTCGAAGCCATCCGGCAGCTCGGCAACGACCTCGGCGACAACGCCATCTTCATTCACCTGACGCTGGTGCCCTACATCGCCTCGGCCGGCGAGCTTAAGACCAAGCCGACCCAGCATTCGGTGAAGGAGCTGCGCGGCATCGGCATCCAGCCGCACATCCTGATGTGCCGCAGCGAGCATGAGATTCCCGCGTCGGACCGGCGCAAGATCGCGCTGTTCTGCAACGTGCGCGAGGAGGCGGTGATCCCGGCGCTCGACGTGGCGAGCATCTACGAGGTGCCGCTGCGCTATCACGAGCAGGGACTCGACACTCAGGTGCTGAAGGCGTTCCGCATCGACGACGCGCCGCCGCCGGACCTGTCGGCCTGGCAGAACGTGGTCAAGCGCGTCAAGGAGCCGGAAGGCGAGGTGACCATCGCGGTCGTCGGCAAGTACACCGGCCTGAAGGACGCCTACAAGTCGCTGCAGGAAGCGCTCGTGCATGGCGGCATCGCCAACAACGTGCAGGTTAACATAGAGTGGTTCGATTCTGAGATATTCGAATCCGAAGACGCGGTGCTGCATCTCGAGAACGTCCACGGCATCCTGGTGCCGGGCGGCTTCGGCAACCGGGGCGCGGAAGGCAAGATCGCCGCGGCCACCTTCGCCCGAACCCGGCTGGTGCCATATTTCGGCATCTGCTTCGGCATGCAGCTGGCGGTGATCGAAGCGGCGCGAAACCTGGCGGGTGTTCCGAACGCCAGCTCCACCGAGTTTGGCCCGTGCCCGGATCCGGTCGTCGGCCTGATGACCGAATGGGAACACGAGGGCGCTACCGAAACACGCTCTGAGACTTCCGACATGGGCGGCACGTTGCGGCTCGGCGCCTATCCGGCGGTGCTCCAGGGCAATTCCCAGGTCGGTGGCATCTACGGCTCATCCAGCATTTCCGAGCGCCACCGTCATCGCTACGAGGTGAACATCAACTACAAGGACCGGCTCGAGAAGGCCGGCCTGCTGTTCTCCGGCATGTCGCCCGACGGCCGTCTGCCCGAGATCGTCGAGAACCCGGACCATCCCTGGTTCATCGGCGTGCAGTTCCACCCGGAGCTGAAGTCGAAGCCGTTCGACCCGCATCCGCTGTTCGTCTCGTTCATCCGCGCCGCCGTCGAGCAGTCGCGCCTCGTCTAGGCGCAGGCCGGACACCATCCACGCAAGAAAGGGGAAGCCCATGACCGCCATCGCCGATATCGCCGCCCGTCAGATCTTCGACAGCCGCGGCAATCCCACCGTGGAAGTCGACGTGGTGCTGGAATCGGGCGCGGCGGGCCGCGCGGCGGTGCCGTCGGGCGCCTCGACCGGTGCCCACGAGGCGGTCGAACTCCGTGATGGCGGCGCCCGCTACATGGGCAAGGGCGTGAGCAAGGCGGTGAACGCGGTCAACACCGAGATTTTCGAGGCGCTTGCCGGTCTCGACGCCGAGGACCAGCGCGCGCTGGACCGGATCATGATCGACCTGGACGGCACGCCGAACAAGTCGCGCCTCGGCGCAAACGCCATCCTGGGCGCCAGCCTGGCCATCGCCAAGGCCGCCGCCGCCGAGTCCGGCTTGCCGCTTTATCGTTACGTGGGCGGAGCTTCGGCGCACATCCTGCCGGTGCCGATGATGAACATCGTCAATGGCGGCGCCCATGCCGACAACCCCATCGACATCCAGGAATTCATGATCATGCCGGTGGCGGCCGAGAGCCTCGCCGACGCGGTGCGCATGGGCTCGGAGATCTTCCATACCCTGAAGAAGGAACTGTCGGCGGCGGGCCACAACACCAATGTGGGCGACGAGGGCGGCTTCGCGCCGAACCTGGCGAGCACGACGGCGGCGCTGGACTTCGTCATGAAGTCCATCGAGAAGGCCGGGTACAGGGCGGGCGACGAGGTCATGCTGGCGCTCGACGCCGCCGCCACCGAATTCTTCAGGGACGGCCGCTATCATCTCGAGGGCGAAGGCAAGGTGCTCGACGCCGGGCAGATGGCGGCATACTGGGCCGACCTGGCGGGCCGCTATCCGATCATCTCCATCGAGGACGGCATGTCCGAGGACGATTTTGAAGGCTGGAAGGCGCTCACCGACGCCATCGGCGACAAGGTCCAGTTGGTCGGCGACGACCTGTTCGTCACCAACCCGTCGCGCCTGTCCGCCGGCATCAAGGGCGGACTGGCCAACTCGATTCTGGTGAAGGTCAACCAGATCGGCACCTTGTCGGAGACTCTGGAGGCGGTGAACATGGCGCACCGGGCGGGCTATACGGCGGTGATGTCGCACCGCTCGGGCGAAACCGAGGACTCGACCATCGCTGACCTGGCGGTCGCCACCAACTGCGGGCAGATCAAGACCGGCTCGCTCGCGCGGTCTGACCGGCTGGCCAAATACAACCAGCTGATCCGCATCGAGGAGCAGCTCGGCGACATGGCTGTGTATGCAGGCCGCTCGATTCGCAGGGGTTGAGGCCTCATCCTACCGCGACGACTCGCGGACTCTTCACAAGTTGCTGAATCGATGAAGAATTCCGTTTGACCCGCTGACTCGCGTGTGATTCACTATTTCACATGCGCAAAGGGGCAATCAGACAGATGACGCTCGACGCGATCCTCCCGGGGGTCGTCATGTGTCTCATCGCGTATTTTTGCTACCACGCCGTGCAAGGCGAACTCGGCCTGCTGTCCTATGTGCGGCTGGAGCGGCAGAAGCCGTCGCTCGAGGCCGAGGCCGCGTCCGTCGCCGCCCACCGCACCACGCTGGAGCACCGGGTGCGACTGATGGCGCCCGACAAGGTCGATCCGGACCTGCTCGATGAACTCGCCCGTTATGAACTTGGTTTCGCCCACCCGGATGAAATCGTGATTCTGAACGAGAGACTTAAAAACCACTGATCCGCCTTATATACTTTCGTACGGACGCCTACGGGCGAAACATCCGTGCGCGCTTCGCCGCCGATCCCTAACAAACTGGCGAACTGAAAAACGTCATGGATCGGCGATTGATTTTCGCCGGCGAAGCGTCGGTAATATGGCCAAGAGGGCTGCGCCGGAGAGTGATCAACAGGCGCGCCTCGTCGTTCAAGGGGACCGCATGCCAAGCAAGAAACCGGCGACCAAGTCCAGGCAGCGCGCCGCGCTCACCTCGGCGCCGCCGCCCTACAAGGCCAAGCCGAAGGAACTGCTGGAGTTCTACCGCGAGATGCTGCTGGTCCGCCGCTTCGAGGAGCGCGCCGGACAGATGTACGGCATGGGCCTGATCGGCGGCTTCTGCCATCTCTATATCGGCCAGGAAGCGGTCATCACCGGCGTTCGGTCGGCGATGAAGGATGGCGACTCCCTGATCACCGCCTACCGCGACCACGGCCATATCCTGGCCGTCGGCACCAATCCCAACGCCGTCATGGCCGAGCTGACCGGCCGCAGCGGCGGCGTGTCGAAGGGCAAGGGCGGCTCCATGCACATGTTCGACCGCAAGGCGAACTTCTATGGCGGACACGGCATCGTCGGCGCCCAGATTCCCTTGGGCGCGGGCATCGCCTTCGCCCACAAGTACAATGGCGACGGCGGCGTGAGCGTCACGTTCTTCGGCGACGGCGCCGCCAACCAGGGCCAGGTCTACGAAGCCTTCAACATGGCCGAGCTGTGGCAGTTGCCGGTGCTGTTCATCATCGAGAACAACCAGTACGCCATGGGCACCTCGGTGGAACGGTCGTCGTCCGAGACGCATTTCTACAAGCGCGGCGCCAGCTTCCGGATTCCCGGCTACGAGGTCGACGGCATGGACGTGCTGGCGGTGCGCGCGGCGGCCGAGGACGGCATCGACTTCGTCCGCAGCGGCAACGGGCCGATCATCCTGGAGATGAAGACCTACCGCTACCGCGGCCACTCCATGTCCGATCCCGCCAAGTACCGGACCCGCGACGAGGTGCAGAAGATGCGAACGGACCATGATCCGATCGATCACCTCGGCGAAACCCTGGTCAGCACCGGCGCTGCCACCGAGGACGACCTGAAGGCGATCGACCGGGAGATCAAGGACATCGTTTCCGATGCCGCCGATTTCGCCCAGGACAGCCCCGAGCCCGACGCCGCCGAATTGTTCACCGAGGTGTATGCCTGATGTCCATCGATATCCTGATGCCGGCGCTGTCGCCGACCATGGAAGAAGGCACGCTCGCCAAATGGCTGGTGAAGGAAGGCGACACCGTCAGCTCCGGCGACGTGCTGGCCGAGATCGAGACCGACAAGGCGACCATGGAGCTCGAATCCATCAATGACGGCAAGGTGGCCAAGATCCTGGTGCCCGAAGGCACCGAGGGCGTGAAGGTCAATGCGGTCATCGCCCGCCTGGTCGAGGAAGGCGAAAGCGCCGAAGCTGGCGAGGCCAAGCCGGCGCCGAAGGCTCCCAAAGCCGAAGCGAAGGCCGAAGCGCCCGTCAAAGCCGAGGCTAAGGCTGCCGCGAAGGCCGCGCCCGTTGCGCAAGATCCGGAAATCCCCGCCGGCACTGAAATGGTCGAGATGACCGTGCGCGAGGCGCTGCGCGACGCCATGGCCGAGGAGATGCGCCGCGACGGCAAGGTGTTCCTGATGGGCGAGGAAGTCGGCCAGTACCAGGGCGCCTACAAGGTTTCGCAAGGCCTTCTGGAGGAGTTCGGCGACAAGCGGGTCATCGACACGCCGATCACCGAGCACGGCTTCACCGGCCTGGGTGTCGGCGCGGCGATGGCCGGGCTGAAGCCGATCGTCGAGTTCATGACCTTCAACTTCGCCATGCAGGCGATCGACCACATCATCAACTCGGCCGCCAAAACCCGCTACATGTCGGGCGGCATGATCAGCGTGCCGATCGTGTTCCGCGGCCCCAACGGCTTCGCCTCGCGGGTCGCCGCACAGCATTCGCAGTGCTACGCCAGCTGGTACGGCCACGTGCCCGGCCTGAAGGTGGTCGCGCCCTATTCGGCGGCCGACGCCAAGGGCCTGCTGAAGTCGGCGATCCGCGATCCCAACCCGGTGGTGTTCCTCGAGCAGGAGCTGCTGTACGGACGCAAGTTCGAGGTGCCCAAGCTCGACGACTACACCGTGCCGATCGGCAAGGCGAAGGTCGTGCGCGAGGGCAAGGACGTCACCCTGATCAGCTTCTCCTACACCATGCTGGCCGTGCTCGACGCGGCGGAAAAGCTGGCGGCGGAAGGCATCGACGCCGAGGTGATCGACCTGCGCACCATCAGGCCGCTCGACGCCGAGACGCTGGTCGCGTCGGTGAAGAAGACCAACCGGGCCGTCGTCGTCGAACAGGGCTGGACCGCCTATGGCGTGACCTCGGAAGTGTCCTCTGTGCTGATGGAGCAGGCGTTCGACTGGCTCGACGCGCCGGTGCTGCGCGTCGGCGGCGCCGATGTGCCGATGCCGTATGCGGCCAGCCTGGAGAAGGTCGCCATCGTCCAGCCCGAGGATGTGGTCAAGGCGGTCAAGACCGTCTGCTACAAGGCCTGATCCATGGCCATATCGATCACCATGCCGGCGCTCTCGCCCACCATGGAAGAGGGCAACCTCTCCAAGTGGCGGGTGAAGGAAGGCGACACGGTCAAGGCCGGCGACATCATCGCCGAGATCGAGACCGACAAGGCGACCATGGAAGTGGAAGCGGTCGACGAGGGCGTCGTCGGCAAGCTGCTGGTGCCGGAAGGCGCCGAGGGCGTGAAGGTCAATTCGGTCATCGCCATGCTGCTGGAAGACGGCGAGAAGGCCGCCGACCTGAAGGGGCCCGATGCGCCGAAGTCCGAGGCCAAGCCCAAGGTCGAGGCAGCGCCCAAGGCCACCCCGAAAGCCGAAGTGAAGGCCGAGCCCGCCGACGATCACGACGTGCTCGCCAATCCTTCCGCGCGGCGGCTCGCGGAGGAAGAGGGTATCGACCTCGGCGACGTGAAAGGCACGGGACCGGACGGCAGGATCACCAAGGGCGACGTGCTGGCGGCCGTCGCGGGCGGCGGAAGTGCGCCCAAGCCGGCTACGGTCGCGCCCGATGCCTCTGGACGCGTCTTCGCCAGCCCGCTGGCGCGCAAGCTGGCTGCGGAGAAGGGCTATGAGCTGGCCGACATTCCCGGGTCCGGGCCCAATGGCCGGGTGATCAAGGCCGACGTGACCGCTTTCGTGCCGAAGGCCAAGCCTGCCGGCGCGCCGGCCGCGGCGCCTGTTGTCGGTGACGCGCCGTTCGAGGACGTCCGGCTGTCGACCATGCGCAAGACCATTGCCCGGCGCATGATCGAGGCCAAGCAGACCGTGCCGCATTTCTACCTGACCATCGAGGTGGAGATCGACAAGCTGCTGGACGTCCGCAAGGACCTGAACGAGGTGGCCGGCGACGGCCCCAAGCTGTCGGTCAACGATTTCATCATCCGTGCCGCGGCGTTGGCGCTCAGGCAGTTCCCCGACGCCAACGTGCAGTATGCCGGCGACACGCTGCGCCGCTTCAGCCGCGCGGACGTGTCCGTGGCCGTCGCCATCGAGGGCGGCCTGATCACGCCCATCGTCAAGGGCGCGGAGGGCAAGACCGTCGCCGCCATCTCCACCGAGATGAAGGACCTGGCGGAGAGGGCGCGCAAGGGCAAGCTGGCGCCCGAGGAATACCAGGGCGGCACGATCTCGATCTCCAATTTGGGCATGTTCGGGATCAAGGAGTTCCTGGCCGTCATCAACCCGCCGCAGGCCTCGATCCTCGCCATCGGCGCGGGCGAGAAGCGGCCGGTGGTGAAGAATGACCAGCTCACCATCGCCACGGTGATGAGTGTCACCATGGCCTGCGATCATCGCGCCATGGACGGCGCCATCGGCGCGCAATATCTTCAGGTATTCAAGGCTCTCCTGGAGCATCCGGTCAGGCTGCTGGTTTAATCGGGACGGCCATTCTGGAAGCGTCACGTCTGTTCAGGTAAACCCTTAGACAGGCGAGATAAACATATGACGAAGCAGCTCCTTCATCTGGTCCTCGGCGGCCGGGTCAAGACCACCAAGTCGACGGAATTCGAGAATCTCGACGAGGTCGACATCGTCGGCCTGTTCCCCAGCTACGCTGAGGCGTTGAAGGCTTGGCGCGGCAAGGCCCAGTCCACCGTGGACGACGCCCGGATGCGCTATTTCGTCGTCCATCTGCACCGGCTGATGGAGCCGCATGAAGAGGGCGATGACCACGAACACTAAACCTGGCAAAAACGGGCGCTAGGCTGGCAAAAAACGGGCGCTAGGGATGAAACCACCCGTTGGACTTGTCGGGTTCTTTGGCCTATGTGGTAGACCATGAGCAACGTCGAGGTCATCAAGGGCGACAAGCCCGAGCACGTCCGCAAGCCGGACTGGTTGCGCGTCAAGGCGCCGGGCTCCGAGGAATACATGAAGACGCGCAAGCTGATGCGCGATCTCAAGCTCAACACGGTGTGCGAGGAAGCAGCCTGCCCGAACATCGGCGAGTGCTGGAGCCAGAAGCACGCCACGGTGATGATCCTGGGCGACATCTGCACCCGCGCCTGCGCGTTCTGCAACATCAAGACCGGCATGCCGCGCACCGTCGACCATGACGAACCCGAGCACGTGGCGACGGCGGTCGGCGAACTGGGCCTCGAGCACGTGGTCATCACCTCGGTGGACCGCGACGACCTGCCGGACGGCGGCGCCAGCCAGTTCGTCAAGGTCATCACGAAGATCCGCGAGCATTCGCCCGGCACCACCATCGAGGTGCTGACCCCTGATTTCCTGCGCAAGAAGGGCGCTATCGACGCGGTCGTCGAGGCACGGCCCGACGTCTACAACCACAATCTGGAAACCGTGCCGCGGCTCTACACCTCGATCCGGCCCGGCGCGCGCTATTACAATTCGCTCCGCCTGCTGGACAGGGTGAAGCAGCTCGATCCGTCGATCTTCACCAAGTCGGGTCTCATGGCTGGCCTGGGCGAGGACAAGCGCGAGGTCTATCAGGTGATGGACGACATGCGCGCCGCCGACGTCGATTTTCTCACCATCGGCCAGTATCTGCGGCCGACGCCGCGGCACGCCGAAGTCGCCCGCTATGTGACGCCGGACGAGTTCGCGTCCTACGCCAAGATGGCGCGGGCCAAGGGTTTCCTGATGGTGTCGGCGTCGCCGCTGACCCGGTCGAGCTATCATGCCGGACAGGACTTCGTACAACTCCGGGCCAACCGGAAAGCACAACTGGCGAAAGCGCGCTGAAGCGCCTCGCGATAGAACGCCACGGGGGAAATGCACAGGCACGCGGAAAAACGGGTGCTGCCGCACACGGTCGAACAGATGTTCGGGGTCGTCGCCGACGTCGAGCACTATGACGACTTCCTGCCCTGGTGCACCGGCGTGCGCGTGTTCAAGCGGGAAGAGGGCATGTTCCTCGCCGACCTGATGATCGGCTACAAGGCGATCCGCGAGAAGTTCAGCTCGAGGGTCGAGTTGTTCCCCCATGAGCGGATCAAGGTAACCTACCTGACCGGTCCCATGCGGCACCTGAACAATGACTGGCGGTTCATTGCCAACGAGGACGGCACCTGCACCGTGGACTTCTCGATCGAGTTCGAGTTTCGCAGCCGGCTGCTGGAGAAGCTGATCGGCGGCGTGTTCGACGAGATCGTCAAGCGCATGGTCAGCGCCTTCGTCGCCCGCGCCGACGCGCTCTACGGCTCAGAAAAGCGACTGCATCAGCTCTAGCGCCAGCTCCACCGACTTGCGGCGCACCACCGAGCGGCCCAGGTCGCCGAACTGCATCTTGCGGTGGATGGTCTCGCCGTCGCGGCGGGCGGCGGCGAAATGCACCAGGCCCACGGACTTGTCGGTGTCGTCCTTGGGCGGCCCGGCGATGCCGGTGATCGCGACCGCGACGTCGGCGCCGGAATTGGCGAGCACGCCCGCGACCATGGCCAGGACGCAAGGCTCGCTCACCGCGCCGGGGCCGGGACGATTGAGGATGTCCCACGGCACGCCCAGCAGGTCGTGTTTGGCATGGTTGCTATAGGTGACGAAGCCCCGGTCGACCACGTCGGACGAGCCGGGCACCTCGGTCAGGCAGGCCATCACCAGCCCGCCGGTGCAGGATTCGGCGGCGGCCAGCTTCAGGCCCCTGGCGCGTGCGGCGGCCAGCACTTCTGCGGCGCGGGGAATCAGAGCGTCGGTATCCATGGTCCACCTGCGAACAAGATCAGGAAAAGCTGCAACAGGATGAAGGCGAACAGGCCGGCCAGCATGTCGTCCTGCATGATGCCGATGCCGCCGCGCCCATGCTTGTCGAGCAAATGGATCGGCCACGGCTTGAAGATGTCGAAGATGCGGAACAGCACGAAGGCCGCCAGCCACGCCCACAGCATGCCGGGCGGGATCAGCAGGCAGGCGATCCACTGGCCGGCGACCTCATCGATCACCACCTCGCCCGGGTCGGTTTCCGTGAAGTCCCTGATGTAGTGGGCCGATGACCAGCAGCCCAGCCCGAATATGGCTACCGCGCCGGCAAGCAGCGCCAGCGGTCCCAGGTAGGTCTGGATGATCCAGGCGAAGGGCAGGGCGGCCAGCGACCCGAACGTGCCAGGCGCCTTCGGGATCAGTCCGATCCAGAACCATGTGGACAACAAAGTGGACGGGTGGAAGAGGGGCGGTCTCATGACGCGGCGTCGGGCAGCAGCACGCTGGCGGTCGCCTGCGCGGCGATGCCTTCACCGCGGCCGGTAAAGCCGAGCTTCTCGGTGGTCGTCGCCTTGACGTTGATGCGGCTCGCCGGGATGCCGAGTATTTCGGTGAGGACGGCGGTCATCGGCTCAACGTGCGGGGTCACCTTGGGCGCCTCGCAGATGATGGTGACGTCCACATTGGCGATGCGGCCGCCCTGCGCGCGCACCAGCCGGACGGCCTCCTCGAGGAACAGCCGCGACGGTACGCCCTTCCATTGCGGATCGCTCGGCGGGAAATGCCGGCCGATGTCGCCGGCGCCGACCGCGCCCAGGATCGCATCGACCAGGGCGTGCAGCGCCACGTCGGCATCCGAGTGGCCGATCAAGCCCTGGCTGTGCGGGATTCGGTGGCCGCACAGCATCACGTGGTCGCCCGGGCCGAGCCGGTGGACGTCGAAGCCGGTGCCGCTGCAGGGAATCATGGCCTGGACGGACAATGCGGCCACATCTTCCGGGGTCGTCACCTTGATGTTCCTCTCGTCGCCGTCGACAACGTGCACCGCGTGGCCGGCGCGTTCGGCCACC
>CAMDTB010000037.1 GCA_945907245.1 Rhizobium sp. Q54 | reverse complement strand
CGACGGCGTTGGCGCCGATGGACCCGAAGCTCATGGCCGAGATGTTTAATACCGATGCCGAATAGGGCGTGGTGCAGCGCGGGCCGCCGATGGTGATGCGGAAGTCGGGGTCGGCGGGCGGCCGGGCGGCGATGGAATGGTGAATCCAGGTATAGCCGGATTCATCGAAGTCGAGCTCGCTGCCGAATGCCTTGGGCTCGCCCTCGCCGAGCGAGCGGCTGTAGATCATGCCGCGAATGTCGCGCGAGAAGGGCAGGCTCTTTTCATCGCCCTCGACGATGTAGCTGCGCATGAACGGGCCGATCCATTCCAGCAGATAGCGGAAGCGGACGGTGAGCGGGTAGTTGCGGCGTAGCGGGTCGGTAGCGTGCAGCAGGTCGGCCAATCCGACGACGGACATGATGGCGAGCGGGATCGCGGCGAACAGCCACCAGAGGCTGAAGCAGCACAGCAGCGCCGCCGTCAAGGTGAGGACGATGGCTGCAACGAGGGGAATGAAGCGCATGACGACACGTGCCTTCGCGTTGGCTGCCCTGGGCGTGAAGAGTGCGACGGCGGGCCGGGCCGAAGCAAGCGGCGTGTAGCCGATCAACGGCTTGTCGTCGATCCGGTTCCTACATTGGGTGCTTGCCTGCCGGCTTCGTGGGGCGTGTAATGATCCTGGGGTGGCGACAGGGGAGGCGGTGATGGCGGACGGTAATGCCGATAGGGATGGCGGGGCGGTTGGCAGGGACGCGGGCGGCGTCGATCCGGCGCGGGTGAACCTGATGGATCCGGCGATCCAGGCGTGCCCGTTCGATGCCTACAGGACGCTGCGCGACGAGGCGCCGGTCTACAGGATGCCGGATCTGGGCATGTATGTGGTCACCCGCTATGATGACCTGCACTCGGTGCTGCGCAACACTACCGAGCTTTCCATGAAGAAGGCGGGATCGCTGGTGCGGACGCCGGCGGCTCGGAAGATCTTTGAGGACAAGGGGTTCAGGCGATACTACGCCATGGGCGACGATCCGCCCGTGCATACGGCCTATCGGCAGATCGTCGACCAGGCGTTCACGGCCGGGCGCATCCGCAAGCTGATGCCCTATATCGAGAGCGTCGTCGACGGCCTGATCGACAGCATGCCGCAGGGCGAGGACTTCGATTTCGTGAAGGCGTTCTGCGTGCCGCTGCCGCTGATCATGATCACGCGCATCCTGGGCCTGCCGGCCGAGGACATGCCGCAGCTCAAGGAATGGTCGGACTACTGGGTGGAGGTGCATTCCTATTCGCTGACGCCGGAGCGCGAACTGCTGGTGGCGCGCAAGGGCGTCGAGCTGCAGGAGTACCTGCTGGAATGGTTCGACCGGAAGCGCAAGGATCCGCAGGAGGATCTGATCACCGACATCGCCCATGGGCTCTACAATGGCGAGCGGCCGCTCAACATCAACGAGGCGGTCAGCCTGGCCGAGCACGTGCTGGTCGGCGGCAACGAGACCACGACCAACGGGCTCGCCTTGGCGATGCAGCTGATGATCGAGACACCCGGCCTGGAGGCGCGGCTGCGCGCCGAGCCGGAAAAGATTAAGGTGTTCGTCGAGGAGGCGCTGAGGCTGCAGTCGCCGACGCAGGGGCTGGAGCGGCAGGTGGTGAAGGACATGGAGCTGCACGGCACCTCCATTCCCAAGGGCAGCGTGATCCATATCCGCTTCGGGGCGGCCAACCGGGACGAACGGCACTTCAGTGATCCGGACGTGCTCGACCTGGACCGCAAGAACGCCGCGTCGCACATGGCGTTCGGTCAGGGTACCCACCATTGCCTTGGATCGCCGCTCGCCCGGCAGGAAATGAACACCGCGTTCGAACGGCTGGTGGCGCGCCGTGCCGGGTTCGCGCTGGCCGAGGGCCGGAACAGCTTCGGGTTCGTCGAGACGCTGGCGTTGCGGATCCCGAAGGATCTCTGGATCAGGGTTGCGTCGTAAATCGGCTGGTACGATTTGGGTCATTATTGCGCCAAGTGCAACGCAATCAGTTTGAAGAAAGTATTTCAGATTAAATCAATCAATAATTCGGAAACCTTTTGGTAACTTAAAGTATTCAGTTGCTTAATGACCTTTTTGAGTCCTAGGCTCCATTCTGGATTGCACGGTGTGTCGGGCTGAAGATTTCGACGCCTTAATGTCGGATCCGGTTCTCTCTGCCGTTTGGGGCAATCCATTTTGGGGAGGGAACCTTGATGACGCGAGTTTTCGCGTGCGGGCTTATTCCAACGATCGCCCGGACCGCAGCGCTAGCCATACCATTGAGTTTATTCAGCTTCGCGGTGTCGGCTCAGCCGGCGCCCGATAATGCGTCAACGGCGCAAAATCCGGCAGCGAAATCCGGTCCAAAGGTTGAGTCGGTCCTCGTCACGGCGCGAAAGACCGAGGAGTCAGCCCAGGATGTGCCCGTGGCCATGACCGCCGTAACGGCGGAACTCAAGCTGGCCACGGTCCGCGACCTGAAGGATCTGAACGGCTATTCGGCCAACGTCAGGATCGACAGCAATCCGGAGCGGGCGGGGGCCGCAGCGATCACAATTCGCGGCATCAGCCCGACCCGCACCGATGACACGTCGTTGGACTCGCCGATCGCCGTCATGATCGACGGCATCTACCTGGGCACGTTGTCGGGGCAGGTGATTGAGAACTTCGACATCGAGCGCGTCGAAATCCTGCGCGGTCCGCAGGGAACACTCTACGGGCGTAATACCGTAGGCGGCGTGCTCAATGTCGTCAGGAGCAGGCCCACGGGGGACTACGGCGCCAAGCTGCAATATACCTTCGGGAGATGGAACCAGCAGGAGTTCAGGACTGTACTGAACGCGCCCATCGTTCGCGACAAGCTTGCGGCCAAGGCATTCTTCACCATTCAAAAGCGCGACGGATGGTTCAAGAACACCTATCTGAACACGACCCAACCGCAGAAGGATTACAAGAACTATGGCCTGACCCTGTTGGCCACGCCGAACGACTGGTTCGAAGCGTTGGCGACGGTCGAGCGGTTCGAAGACCGAAGCCAGGGCGGCGCCTACCTGACCAACTGGAACTACGCCGCCGGCGTTTTCCCGAAGCCGAGCGATCCGCGTGAATATGATTTCAGCGGCGGGTTTCTGGATTGCTTCCTGCCTGGTGTGTTCGGCTTACCGAATGTGCCGTGCCGGACGCAACTCGACTTCCCGAGGAAGAACATCGCGACCGATCTTCCCAATCCCGGGAGAGTGATGACCAACGCCTATACGCTCAACATGTCGGCGCGATTGAGCGATGAACTCAAACTGGTTTCAGTGACCGGTCTGCGGCGCCAGCGCGAATATCGCAAGTATGACTTCGACGGCTCGACGACTGATTTCATTACCATCGAGCGCGACAATACGTTCAAACAGTTCAGCGAGGAGCTGCGTCTCGAAGGCAGCTGGGACACGTCGATCGGCAAGATCACGGCGGTCGCGGGTGCTTATTTCTACAGCAGCAAGTTCAACCAGAGGTGGGTGACCGGCGGCGATTTCTGGCAGTTCGTCGCCGCGCTCGGCGGGTATTCTCTTGCCTCCAACTCCTGGCTGAATCCCAGCCTCGCCTCGTTTACGGGCTTCGCGACGCCGGCGGCGGCGTGCCTTGCGCCGCGCGGTGGCCCGGGAACGCCCTTGTTCACCGTCTTCGGGCAGGTGCGTTGCGACCCGGTCTGGGGTGACCAGGCTTATGGCGCCAAGGGACCCAACAAGCTGTTCGAAAGTCAGAAGACAACCTCGGAAGCGGCGTTCGTGAACGCCGACTGGGAGTTCCTTCCGGACTGGACTGTGACGGCCGGCGTGCGCTGGACGCAGGAGAAGAAGCATTTCATTGGCGCGCAGGCCTACATCACACCGCTTGACCGGACCTACATCGACAATTTTCCGGAGTTCGCGGACCTCAAGAAATCCTGGACGAATGTCTCGCCGAAGTTCGGCCTTTCCTGGAAGGCGACGTCGGATATCCTGCTTTATGCATCGTTCGCGAAGGGATGGCATTCAGGCGGCTTTTTTGGCGTGAACCAGAACGTCTCGGATTTCATCCGAGACCAGTACGACCCGGAGACATCCCGTTCAATCGAAGTGGGCGTCAAGGCGCAGTTCTTCGACAACCGCATACAGACCAACGTCGCCCTGTTCCGCAATAACTTCAAGAACAAGCAGGAATCGGTCGTTGCCTTTGACGGGACCACCAATACGGTGGTGACCGTGTTCAGCAACGTCGGCTCCGTGGTCTATCAGGGTGTCGAGGCCGAGGTCCAGGCGGTCGTTACCGAAGAGTTGAGACTATTCGGGACGATCGGCCTTCTCGATGCGAAGTATTCGGAGTTCATGACCGATGTGAATCCCCAGGATGGCTGCTGCACGATTGTCGATGCGACCTTCCTGACGCCGCGCAACGCTCCAAAACTTACGGCCGGTCTCGGCGGCACCTATACCGTTCCGATAGGGCCCGGTGATCTGGAAATCGGCGTGAAGTGGAGCTATATCAGCAAGGTCGAAGGCAACCTGGTCAATCTTGAAGCGGGCAGGGTAGGCTCGCGCCAGGACCTGAACGCTTCTGTCGGGTACTCGTGGAATAACGTACGGGTATCCGTGTTTGGCCGGAACCTGACGAATGACAGGTTTGAAACGCCTTCCATCATTCAGCCCCTGTTTGCCTCTGGCACGGTGGGTCCGGGCCGAAGCTGGGGCATCGAAGTAACGGGAGAATTCTAGGAATCCGGAGAACGGGTCGATGGGTAGTGCCGCCATGCGCGGCACTACCCTATTTTTTGGCAAAACAAGAACTCGAAAGCGTGCCGGCCAAAATTGGAAGGATTAAAAGTTCTTGCCATCAAGCCATTGGTCAAACATGCACGAGGCATCAAAAAAAATAATCGTTGATTAACTCTCGGACGAAAGGCAGGCTTTCCCGTGTTGGCCGTCTGGACAGACTGAGGGCACGAGATTTCCGCCATCGAATGCGGGGTCCGATTCCCGAGGCTGTCCCTCGTACGGCTGCTTTTGGGGAGGAACTCTCGATGCTTCATGGGCCTTTGCTGCCTGCCAAATTGGCGCGTTCCGTCAGAACGGCCGCGCTCGCACTACCATCTCTATTGCTGCCATTCGGAGCCGCCTCGGCGCAGACTGAACGCGAGGCGCCCGCGCCGGTGGCCGCAGTCACTGGCGAGCAGCTCGCCCAGGCGCCCAAGTCGGGGCCGCGCGTCGATTCCGTGCTGGTTACGGCGCGCAAGACCGAAGAGGCAGCCCAGGACGTGCCGGTCGCGATGACGGCGATCAGCGCGGAACTGGAACTGGCCTCGGTCAAGGACCTGAGGGATCTGAACGGCTATTCGGCCAACGTGCGCATCGACTCCGATCCGTCGCGCGCCAGCGCCGCCAATGTCACGATCCGCGGCATCAGCCCGACCCGCACGGACGACAACTCGTTCGATTCGCCGATCGCGATCATGATTGACGGCATCTACCTGGGCTCGCTGTCCGGACAGGTTCTGGAGAATTTCGACATCGAGCGCATTGAAATCCTGCGCGGCCCGCAGGGCACCCTGTACGGCCGCAATACGGTAGGCGGCGTGCTGAACGCGGTCCGCAGCCGGCCGACCGGCGAGTGGGGCGCCAAGCTTCAGTACACCTATGGTCGTTGGGACACGCACGAGTTCCGCGGCGTGATCAACATCCCGGTGGTCCAGGACAAGCTGGCCGCGAAGGGCTTCTTCACCTCGCTGAACAGCAAGGGCTGGTACTACAACGAATTTCGTGAAGAGCGGCAGCCGCAGCGCGAATACATGAACTACGGCATCACCCTGCTCGCGACGCCGAACGACCGGTTCACGTCCTTGCTGACCATTGAACGATATGAGGACGACACCCAGGGCGGCGCCTTCCTGACCAACTGGAACTTCGCGCCGGGCGTGTTACCGCCGACCGCCCGGCCGGAAGATCCGAATTACGCGGGGGGCTTCCTGTCGTGCTTCCTGCCTGGCCTGATCAGCGCGGTTCCGAGCGTGCCGTGCCGGACCACGGTCCCGTTCCCGAAGAAGACCATCTCGACCGACCTGCCCAACCCCGGGCGTGTGCGGACGACGGCCTTCACCCTGGACTCGTCCTACGAGTTCAGCGACGAACTCAGGCTGGCTTCGCTGCTCGGCTACCGCTCCATGAAGGAATACCGCAAAGTTGACTTCGACGGTACCGAGGTCGACCACATCACCATCGAGCGCGACAATACATACGAACAGTTCAGCGGCGAACTCCGGCTGGAAGGCAACTGGGATACGTCGATGGGCAAGATCAAGGGCCACCTCGGCTTCTACAACTGGTACAGCGACTTCAACCAGAATTGGGTGACTGGCGGCGACTTCTGGACCTTCATCGGCGCGCTCAGCGGTTACTCGCTGGCGTCCAACACCTGGCTCAATCCAGGGGCCGCGGCGGCGCATCCGGGCTTCACGCCGGTCGGCGCCTGTCTTGCCCTGCGGTTTGGCAATGTCCGCTGCGACACCCTCGCAGGCGACGCGCCTTACGGCGAGAAGCTGGTGCAGAAGCTGTACGAGGACCAGAAGACCAAGGCAACGTCGGTATACGCGCATGCGGACTGGGAGTTCCTGCCCGGCGTGACGGTGGAAGCGGGCGTTCGCTGGACCCACGAGAAGAAGCACTTCGTGGCGGCCCAGGCCTATCTGGCGCCGGTCGACCGGGCCTACGAGTTCAACTATCCCGATTTCGCCGACCTCAAGAACAGCTGGACGGACATCTCGCCCAAGGTTGGCCTGTCCTGGAAGGCGATGGACGATGTCCTGGTGTATGGCACGTTCGCAACGGGCTGGCACTCGGGCGGTTTCTTCGGCGTGAACCAGAACGTGGCCGACTTCGAGCGCGACCAGTATGACCCCGAGACGTCGCGGTCGTGGGAAATCGGTATGAAGGCCCAGTGGTTCGACAACCGGTTGCAGACCAACATCGCCCTGTTCCACAACACCTTCAAGAACAAGCAGGAACAGGCGGTGCAGTTCGATGACTCAACCAACACGGTCGCCACCGTGTTCTCCAACGTGGCGAACGTGATCTACAAGGGCGTCGAGATCGAAATGCAGGCCGCCGTGACTGAAAACTTCAGCATTTTCGGATCGCTCGGCCTGCTGGACGCCACGTACAAGGACTTCTTCACCGACGTCAATCCGAACGACACCTGCTCCGGCAGGCCGGAATGCATTGTCGATGCGTCCTACCTGACGCCCCGTAACGCGCCCAAGTTGACCTCTGGCCTGGGCGGCACCTACACGGTCACGATCGGACCCGGTGACCTGAGCTTCAACGTCAAATGGAGCCACACCAGCAAGAGCGAGGGCAACCTGCTCAACGCGACGCTGAGCCAGTCCCCGCCGCGCGACGACGTGAGCGCGTCGATCAGCTACGCCTGGGACAAGTACCGGGTGTCGATGTACGGCCGCAACCTGACCAACGAACGGTTCGAGGCGCCGAACATCATCCAGCCGCTGTTCGCGGCCGGCACTGTCGGTCCGGGCTGGAGCTGGGGTGTGGAGCTGGGCGCGCAGTTCTGATCCGCGCCAGTTCAATAGCCTCAACAGTCTGGGGCGTGCCGGTAACGGCACGCCCCAATTTTTTGGTTGAATAGAGGTTAGCGGGAAATCAGCGTTTGATGCGGATCACGCTGAGTCCATGTTCTTCCCCGGGAAGGTTGGAGAGCAGCCAAGCGATCGCCGGATCAACAACCGGCGCTACTTTCCGGTCAGCCGCGCCACGACGGGGGCGAAGGCGTTGCCATACTGGTCCTGGACGTTGATGTAGCTGATGCCGAACTCTTCGCGCAGGCGGTGCAGGTCGTCGCAGACGCTGTCGACCGAGCCGATCAGCGCGTGGGGGCAGTCCTTCAGGTCGTCGAGGGTAATGTTGAACATGCGCGCCCAGATGTCCGCCGCGGCGCGCTGGCTGTCGTCGAGGGCGACGAAGATCATGCCGATCTCGATCTCGATGTCGTCGAACCGGTCGCCGGCGCCGTCGCGGACCCAGCCGATCTTCTTGCGGGTTTCGGCGGCGGTGGAGTTGGCAAGGGATTCCGGGCCGATGGTGCCGGTATGGTTATTGAAATTGATGCTGACGATGTCGGCCTCTCGCCCGGCGACGCCCAGCACCCTGGGCGCACCGCCGCCGACGATCAGCGGGATGCGGCCGCGGGGCGGGAGGGGAACCGGCTCGTAGCCAACGGCACGGACATGCTCACCCTCGATATTCAGCATCTCGCCGCGCATGGATGCCTTGGCGAGGCGGATGGTTTCCTCGAGCCGCTTGATCCGTGTGCCCGCGCTGGGGAACGGGATGCCCATGGCCTCGTACTCGTTTTTGATCCAGCCGGCGCCCAGGCCCAGCTCGAAGCGGCCGTCGGACAGGAAGTCCAGGGTCATGGCTTCCTTGATCAGGATCGGCGCGGGACGGTAGCCGGTGCAGAACACGCGGGCGCCAATGTTGATGGTGCTGGTCGCCTCGGCGGCCATGGCGAGGGCCGGTACTGCCGCGATGTCCTGCACCGGATGATTGGTGGCGGCAAGCGCAGGACCCGGGCCGATGTAGTGGTCGGCGACATGGAAAGTGGAATAGCCGAGGGCCTCGGCGCGGCGGGCTTTCTCGCGCCACTGGGACGCGGAAGTGGCGTTGAACGCCTGCCAGGAAAAACGGAAAGGTTTGTTGCTCGCCATGCGGTGTCTCCCCTTCGAATGGCTTTTCGTTACGCGGCTTTCGGGCGGCAAGGCGTCCCGCCTTGCCTGAAAGCGCTTTGGCGCACTGTGCACGCAAAGCCGATGTCACAACAAGGGCGGCAGGGCTTTCGCGGAGGTGGTTCTCTAGGGAGGATGATCGGACAAGGCCACAACGCACGTTGGTTCCTGACGCTTCCGTGTTACGCTTCGGAAAGCGCGTGGACGGACCGGGGAGGCAGTGTCAATGCCGCAGACCAATACCTATATCGACTTCGCGGACGGGCCGCCGGCGACGCCGCGCGCCAGGGCGACACTGGATGCGGACCGCTACACGTCGCGGGCGTTCATGGCTCGAGAGTGGGACGGCATGTGGACCCGGAGCTGGCTGCTGGCCGGCCTGGAGTGCGACCTGCGCGAGCCGGGCGACTACTTCGTGTTCGACATCGGCCGTGAGTCGATCATCGTGACGCGGACCGAAGAAGGGGCGCTGTCGGCGGTCTATAATGCCTGCCAGCACCGTGGCAACCGGATCATGACCAATGAACGCGGGTCGGTTCCCGCCATCGCGTGCCCATATCACGGCTGGACATACGAGCTGGACGGCAAGCTGAGGTCGGTGCCCGACTCCGAGCGGTTTATCCAGGGCCTGCCGTGCGAGAGCCTGTCGCTCAAGCCGGTGCTGGTGGAGAGCTGGGGCGGGCTGGTGTGGATCAACATGGACCTGGAGGCCGGGCCGCTGTCCGAGTTCCTCGGCGTGGTCCAGGAGCAGCTGGCGCCGTTCCGGTTCGAGGACATGGTGCTGGTGAGCGACCAGACGGTGTGTCTCGACGCCAACTGGAAGACCTGCATCGACAATTTCAACGAACAGTACCACGTGGATTTCATCCACCCGCAGCACGCCAGTTTCGTGGACTGCTGCAATGCGGGCAACGAGCTGTGGCCTTACGGACACCGGCGGGTTCTGGTCGAGGGGTATGTGACCAATCCGCGCTATGGCACGCCGGAAGAAGTGCCGCCGATCCTGCAGGCGGCGATCCGGCCGCTGGGTCTCGATCCGGCCGATTTCAGGGGGCGGGTGCCCGACATCCGAAAGGCCGTGCAGCAACGCAAGCGCGAGGTGGGGAAGGCGCTGGGTTTCGACTATTCAGGCTTTACCGACGACCAGGTGTCGGATGTGCTGCAATACGACCTGTTCCCCAACGTCATCATGACCATCAAGCCCGAGGAACTGTGGGTGATGCGGCCGCGGCCGCATCCGACCGACCCCGACAAGTGTTTCTTCGACAAGTGGACGCTGCGCATCGATGTGCCGGCGGACAAGGCGCGCGGCCTGAGCCTTGTCGGAGACCCGAAGATGGCGCCGGCGGAAACGCAGGCGCGGCCGGAGCGCGACGTGTTCACCCAGGAAGACGTGATTGCCGGCACCCACTCCATGACCATCACCATCGACCAGGACATCCATCTGCTGCGCGACATGCAGGCGGGGATGCATTCGCGCGGCTTCGGCCGGGCGTGGCTGAACGAGGACGAGGCCCGCGTGCAGCATTTCCACGACTGGCTCGATATCTGGCTCGACGGCAGCGCCTTGGCGAGGCGGTCTGCCGGGGCGAAAGCGGCGGAATAAGCGGGGCTTTTTCATCAAAAGGGAAATGACCTCCGCAACAATACCTCGCGGCAGTCCCAATCCCGCCACAGTTCGACGCGACATTTCGGGTGTTGGCCTCGTCAGTCGGGCCGCCGCACTCGGATCTGTAGCCCCCAAGCCCATTCCGATTGCAGCGGCCCGACGCTTATTCGGGCCCGGCAATCTTCCCGGAAATATTGAGGTATCTGTGCGGCCGGCTGCCTGGCCGTCCTTACCGCGGCTTGCGCCGCAGGGGGCGGTCACCTGACGCGGTGCGGCTGTCGTCGCGCTTTGGGTTGAAACGCTTCGGGCGGTCGGCACCAGGCTTGGCCTTGCCGAATTTGGGCTTGCCGAAAGGCGTGCCGGCGCCAGTGGGTTTATCCCTGAACGATTTCTCGGGTCCGGCGTCCTGGCGGGCGGGCCGGGGCGCGGGCTTGGACGGATCACGTTCTGGTCGGGGCGAGGCGGCAGGCGCCGAGGCGGCGCGGTCGGGACGGGGACCCTGCTTCCATGGCTTCGGCGCGTAGCTGCCGCCGCTCTTGCCGGTACGCTCGTCGCGCGGGCGGTCGCGGAACGTCCTTTCCTGCGCGGGGGCGGGAGCCGGGCGTTCGGCGCGGGGCTCGGGCGCGGCGCGCTCGGTGTATTCGCGGCGGACCTTGGCGTCGCGGCGCTTGGCGCCGTCCCAGCGTTCCTTTTTGCGGGCGGGCTTTTCGCCGCCATGGGGATCGAAGGGCGCGCGTTCCTCGCGCTGGTATTCCACGCGGGGCGTTTCGGGAGCGGCTTCGACAGCGACAGGCGCCGGCACGGGCACAGGTACCGGAACAGGAACGGGAGCCGGGATGTCGATCCGGATCTCGGCGACGGGCTCGGCCCGACTCTCTGCGACGGGTTCGGTTGCCTGGGCCGCCGGTTCGCGCCACTCGCGCCGTTCCGGGCGTGGGCCGCGATCCTCGCGCGGGGCGGGGGCTTCGGCGGGCTGGACGGTGAATTCCTTTTCCTCGGACTTGTCGAGCGCGGCCCTGAAGCGGTCGGCCACGTCCTTGGAAATCTCGAACTTGGTTTCCCGGTCGAAGATGCGGATCGCGCCGATATCGCGCTTGGTGACATGACCGAGGCGGCAGAGCAGCGGCAGGATCCATTTCGGATCGGCGTTCTTGGCGCGGCCGACATTGAGCCGGAACCAGACGGTCTCGCCGGCGGGGCCGCGGTCATTGAACTGGCGCGGCTCGCGGGGCTCGTGCATCTCGCGCGGGCCGCGTTCGTCGCGGCGCGGCTCGCGGGCGCCGCCATTGTCGAACAGGTCCTCGGGCTCGGGCAGGCGGGAGCGCTGGATACGGGCCAGCGCCAGGGCGAGTTGCTGGGGCGTGCGGCCTTCCAGCAGCGGCTGGACCAGGCTGAGGTCCTCGTCGGGGCCGGGCTCGTTGAAGATGGGATCGAGCAGGAACCGCTCGTTGTCGCGCTTGCGGATTTCCTCGGCGGTGGGCGGTCCGGACCAGACGGCCTCGACACCGGCCAGCGACAGGAGCTGCTGGGCGCGGCGGCCCTTGGTGTAGGTGACCAGCAACACGCAGACGCCCTTGCGGCCGGCGCGGCCGGTGCGGCCGCTGCGGTGGAGCAGGGTGTCCTTGTTGTTGGGCAGCTCGGCGTGGATGACCAGATCGAGCTGGGGCAGGTCGAGACCGCGCGCGGCCACGTCGGTGGCGACGCAGATCTTGGTGCGGCCATCGCGCAGCGACTGCAGCGCGTTGTTGCGCTCGTTCTGGGTGAGCTCGCCGGACAGGGCGGTGGCCGCGAAGCCGCGCTCGACCAGGCTGGCGTGCAGGTGGCGCACCGCCTCGCGGGTCGAGCAGAACACCAGGGCGGCGGCGGCGTCGAACAGGCGCAGGACGTTGACGACGCCCAGCTCGACCTCGTTGGGCGCGACGCGGATGGCGCGGTATTCGATGTCGGCGTGGGGGCGGTTGCGCTGGACGGTGTCGATGCGCAGGGCGTCGCGCTGGTAGCTGCGCGCCAGGGCGGCGATCTCACGAGCGATGGTCGCCGAGAACATCAGGGTGCGGCGGGCCGCGGGCGTGGCGTCGAGAATGAACTCGAGGTCCTCGCGGAAGCCCAGGTCGAGCATCTCGTCGGCCTCGTCGAGGACGACCACGCGCAGGGCGGAGGTGTCGAGCCGGCCGCGCTCCATGTGATCGCGCAGTCGGCCCGGCGTGCCGACGACGATGTGCGAGCCGAAATTGAGGGCGCGGGCTTCCTGGCGCGGGTCCATGCCGCCGACGCAGGTGACGATCTTGGCGCCGGTCTCGTCGTAGAGCCAGCTCAGCTCGCGGTGGACCTGAAGCGCCAGTTCGCGCGTCGGGGCGATGATCAGGGCGAGCGGCGGTCCGGCCTGGCCGAAGCGTTCCTCGTCACCGAGCAGGGAGGTGGCGAGCGCCAGGCCGAACGCCACGGTCTTGCCGGAGCCGGTCTGGGCCGACACCAGCAGATCGCGCCCTTCGGCGTCCGCTTCGAGCACGGCGAGCTGGACGGGCGTGGGCTCGTCATAGTCGCGGGCGACGAGCGCGCGGGCGAGGGCAGGATGGGTGGCGGGGAACGGCATGAATTTCGTACTCGTGTGGGCCGCGAGACGGCAAGGGCGCGTTCATGCGCCCAACTGCGGGCGGGCGCAACCGTATTGTGCCTGTTTGTTATGCAGATGGCGCGTAGCAGCAAAGAAGTATGGCCTGCCGCCGAGAAGTAAAGGGCTTTGCTACAGGTTGAACCCGAACTTCCCGCCAATCCAGATCATTGCAAGGTACAGCCCTATCGTAAGGAGGCATCCGGCAAATAGCGCCAACCAGAATGAAACGCCGCTCCTCAGCAAGAGAGGGATCAGCAGGAACATGGGCAGTGACGGCAGGACGTACCAGAAAGTAGCGCTGGAATACTGCGCGAGGCGTACAGGATCTCCGGTGTCACGCCAGAGCCAGATCAGAGCAAGGATCGAGATCAGTGGCAAAGCGGTGATCAAAGCACCGATTCCCGGATTGCGCTTGGCTACTTCAGAGATCAGGGCAACAAGGATTCCCGAGATAACCGCCTTTATGGCCGCGTAAACCATCTGCCTTCTCTCCGACACGAGCCGCGCTTTACTCTCGCACGGCGAGGCATCGCCTGCGACCTATGTCTTGCATATGGACGGAACGTGAGTTCATATCGCCCCATGCGCCGCCTTCTCGTAGCCATGGCCGTCGTCGCGTTGCTGACCGTCAAGTTCGGCGATCTGGTCGCGCATGTCTGGAACCACGATCATCATCACCAGCATGACGCCACGCAGGTTGTCGCCGTAATCGATGCCGACGACCATTGCGGCCAGGATGATTTCCACAGGGCGGCACATTGCGCGAGCCATATGGCTGACGCCATGCAGCGATCGCAGACGCTGACAATCGACCGCAGCGCGATTATGGGCGATGCGGTGCTGATCTCGTCGCACCAGTTGCGCGACGGCCG
This sequence comes from Rhizobium sp. Q54, assembly GCA_945907245.1. Taxonomy (GTDB): domain Bacteria; phylum Pseudomonadota; class Alphaproteobacteria; order SMXS01; family SMXS01; genus RI-34. Next base: position 18,336 of record CAMDTB010000037.1, on the reverse strand, counting down.
AAACCTCATTCCTCCGGTTCCACCCCCGCTCGTCTGATCTCTTGCGGATAGCGTTGGGCGTCCACGCGTGGGCGCTTTCCTGTCATCGAGAGAGATCAATATGCGTATCACCGTTCTGGCGGCCATGGCCGCCATGGGCTGGGCGATCAGCCCGGCCGTCGCCGCGTCATCGCTGACGCTGGAGGATGCCATCGCGCGCAGCCTCGATGCGTCACCCCTGCTCAATGCAGGGGAGGCGGCAATCACCGCGTCCGGCGCCGGTATTGATCAGGCCCGGGCACGGCCCAATCCCGAGCTGGAGGTGGAGGTCGAGAACTTCACCGGCAGCGGACCCTATTCCGACTTCGGATCGACCGAGACGACGGTCACCTACCGGCAGACGCTGGAGCGCGGCGGCAAGCGCCGGGCGCGGGTGGCGCTGGCGGAGTCGGACCGGGGCATCGCCCGGCTGGAGCGGCGCAAGTCGGCGGCCGAGGTGGCGTTCGAGACCCAGCAGGCATGGAACGCGGTGCTGGAAGCCGAGGCGGCGTCCGGCAACGCGGCCGACCGCCTGCGGCTGGCCGAGGATATGGCGGCCATCGTCCAGCGGCGGGTGAAGGCCGCCCGCGACCCGCTGGCAGCCGGCCTGAAGGCGGACAATCAGGTGGCCGACGCGCGAACGGCCGTGATGCAGGCGGGACTGCAACTCGACGCGGCCCGTGCGGCGCTGGCGGCACAGTTGGGCGAGGACGCGCCTGCCATCGACGTTGATGGCAGCGCTTTCTTCCTGATGGCGGATCGGCCGGACGGAGGGCATGGGCCGGACCTGGCGGTCAGCAAGGCGCGGATCGAGCGGGCCGGGAAATCATTCGAGCTGGAGAAGGTGCGGACGAAATCGGACCCGACCATCGGCGTCGGCATGCGCCGCTTCGAGGATGGCGGCGACGTCGCCGGGGTGCTGTCGTTCTCCATGCCGCTGGCGTTCTTCGACAAGAACCGGGGCAATATCGACCGGGCGATGGCGGAGCGCCAGCAGGCGCAGTGGCTGCTAGCGGAGGACCAGCGCAGGCACGCGGCGGCCCTGCGGGCGGCGCGGGCGCAGCAGGCGTCGGCAAGGGTGGAAGTGGCGGCGATCCGAGACGACATGCTGCCGCGTGCGGGAGACGCCGCGAGGAGTGCGCGGGACGGGTACGACCGCGGGGCGTTCGTCTATCTGGAGGTGGCCGACACCCAGCGCGCGCTGGTCGAGCTCAAGGCGCGAGAGATCGCCGCGCTGAAGAAATTCCATGAGGCACAGGCGGTCATCGATCGGCTTACAGGGCGCTGGACCATGTCCGCCGCCGACGGGGAGTTATGATCATGCGGAATAAATTCGCGAAGGTTCTGCTGGTGCTGGGTGCGCTTGGCCTAGCCGCCTGCGGTGACGGCCGTCACGAGCATGACGGTGAGCACGGGAGTGGAGAAGAAGCCGCCGAATTCGAGAGAGGGCCGCATAATGGCAGGTTGCTGAAGGAGGGCGACTTCGCACTCGAGGTCACCATCTACGAGACCGGCGTGCCGCCGCAGTACCGGCTCTATGCGTTCAAGGACGGCAAACCCGTCGCGCCAAAGGACGTGCGGGCCACGGTCACGCTGAATCGGCTGGGTGGGAAGGTCGACCGGTTTACCTTCATGCCCGAACAGGATTACCTCAAGGGTAGCGGCATCGTTGGCGAACCGCACTCGTTCGACGTCGTGGTCCAGGCGGCCCATGGCGGGCGCGAACACAAGTGGTCGTACGAATCCCATGAGGGACGGACCGTCATCAGCGCGGCGGCGGCGGCCCAGGCTGGCGTAACGACCGAAAAGGCCGGGCCGGCGAGCATTCCGACCACCGTCGACCTGATCGGGCGACTGGGCTTCGCACCGGGCGCGGAGGCGAACGTCAAGGCGCGCTTTCCGGGCAAGATCCTGTCGCTGAGCCGAAATGTCGGGGAAACGGTCCGGGCCGGCGAGGTGCTGGCGCGGATCGAAAGCAACGAAAGCCTGCAGACCTATGCGGTTACCGCGCCTATCGGTGGCGTCGTCGTAGAGCGCGCCGCAAGCCAGGGCGACTTGGCGGGGGAGGAGCCGCTCTACAAGCTGGGCGACCCTGGCCGCCTGATCGCTGAGTTCCACGTGTTCGACAAGGACATGGGCAGGGTGCGCCCTGGTCAGCCCATCGACGTGACGGCGGTGGGCGGCGGCGATCCGGTCCGATCGACCATCGATGGGTTCGTCCCGGTTCGGGACTTGTCAAGCCAGACAACGGTGGCGCGGGTAAAGCTGCCGGCTGCCGGCGCCGGCTGGATGCCGGGGATGACCGTGCGTGGCAAGGCCGTCGTCGAGGAAGCGCCCGTCGCCCTGGCGGTGCGGGCCGAAGCGGTGCAGCAGTTCCGCGACTTCGAGGTGGTGTTCGCCAAGGTGGGCGATACCTACGAGGTGCGTATGCTGGACATCGGCAGGCGCAGCCCGCAATGGATCGAGGTGCTGGGCGGACTGGATCCGGGCACGGAATACGTGACCGGCAACAGCTTCCTGATCAAGGCGGACATCGAGAAGTCAGGGGCCAGCCATGACCACTGAGACCGAGGCCGCCGACGGGCGGCGCAGCGGCGCGAGCGGCCTGCTCGACCGGATCATCCTGCTGTCGATTCGAAACCGGCTGCTCGTCCTCGCCGTGGTGGCGGCGCTGGCGGGGCTGGGCGCGTGGAATTTCACGCGGTTGCCGATCGACGCCGTGCCGGACATTACCAACGTCCAGGTGCAGATCAATACCGAGGTGCCGGGTTACTCGCCGCTCGAGGCGGAACAGCGGGTCACCTTCGCCGTGGAAACAGCCATCGCCGGCTTGCCGGGCCTGGACTACACCCGCTCGGTTTCGCGTTACGGGCTGTCGCAGGTGACGGTGGTATTCGAGGACGGCACCGACATTTATTTTGCGCGGCAGCTGGTCAACGAGCGGCTCCAGGAAGCCCGATCGCAGCTGCCGCCGGGGGTCGAGCCCGAACTCGGGCCGATCGCCACCGGGCTCGGCGAAATCTCGCTGTATGTGCTGCAGGCCAAGGATGGCGCCAGCAAGCCGGACGGAACGGCATGGACGCCGACGGATTTGCGGACGGTGCAGGACTGGGTGGTGCGGCCACAGCTTCGCAACATCCCGGGCGTGACCGAGATCAACACCATCGGTGGCTACAAGAAGGAGATCCACGTCACGCCCTGGCCCGAGAAGCTCGCGGCCTACGGGATTTCTCCCGTCCACCTTGCCGAGGCAGTGGAGCGCAACAACGCCAACGCTGGCGCCGGCTATATCGAACGCAACGGCCAGCAGATGCTGATCCGCGTGCCGGGACAGGCGATGGACGAAAACGACATCGCCGGCATGGTTGTCGCGCAGCGGAACGGGGTGCCGATCAAAGTCTCCGATGTGGCGGATGTCGGACCAGGACGGGAGTTGCGCACGGGCGCGGCCACCCAGAACGGTGAGGAGGTCGTTCTCGGAACGGTGTTCATGCTGGTGGGCGAGAACAGCCGGATCGTCGCCAAGGCCGTTGCCAAGAGGCTGGACGAGGTCAACCGAACTCTGCCGGAAGGGCTTGAAGCGAAGCTTGCGTACGACCGGACGACGCTTGTCGAGCGGACGATCGCGACCGTCGAAAAGAACCTGCTCGAAGGCGCGGTGTTGGTGATAGCAGTGCTGTTCCTGCTGCTGGGGAACGTGCGGGCGGCGCTGATAACTGCGGCTGTGATACCGCTCTCCATGCTGCTGGCGGTCACGGGCATGGTGCAGAACCGGGTTTCGGGCAACCTGATGAGCCTTGGGGCGCTGGACTTCGGCTTGATCGTGGATGGGGCGGTGATCATCATCGAGAACTGCCTGCGGCGCTTCGGCGAGGCGCAGCATCGGCTGGGCCGGCTGCTGACGCGGGAGGAGCGGCACGAATTGGCGGCGGCGGCGACCAGCGAGGTCGCCAGGCCCAGCCTGATCGGCGTGCTCATCATCACCGTTGTCTATATCCCGATCTTCGCCCTGACCGGGGTGGAGGGGAAGATGTTCCATCCCATGGCGCTGACCGTTGTGCTGGCGCTGGCGGCCGCACTCGTGCTGTCGGTGACGTTCGTGCCGGCGGCGGTCGCCAGCTTCGTGACGGGGCGCGTCGACGAGAAGGAAGGCCGCGCCATGACACTGGCGGGACGCGCCTATCGGCCGGCGCTGGATTTCGCGATGAAGAACCGTGTGGCCGTGGTGGCGGGCGCACTGGTGCTGGTGGTGCTGAGCGGACTGCTGGCGTCGAGGATGGGATCGGAGTTCATCCCGCAGCTCGACGAGGGGGATATCGCGCTGCATGCCTTGCGCATTCCCGGGACCAGCCTCACCCAGTCGGTCGGGATGCAGGAGTCGCTGGAGAAGCGGCTGCGGCAGTTTCCGGAAGTGGCGATGACCTTCGCCAAGATCGGCACCGCCGAGGTGGCGACCGATCCAATGCCGCCGAGCGTGGCCGACACGTTCGTGATCATCAAAGACCGCAAGGACTGGCCCGACCCGCGCAAAACCAAGGAGGAACTGGTCGCCGAACTCGAGGCCGCGGCGAAAGAGGTGCCCGGAAACAACTACGAGTTCACCCAACCGATCGAAATGCGCTTCAATGAACTCATCGCGGGCGTGCGGTCGGACCTGGCGGTGAAAGTCTATGGCGACGACCTGGTGTTGCTGGCCAAAACAGGCGAAAGCCTGGAAGCGGTGGTCAAGGCGGTTCCAGGGGCGCGGGATGTCAAGGTCGAGCAGGTGACGGGACTGCCGATGCTGCAGGTGGTGCCGGACCGGGAGGCGCTGGCGCGCTACGGACTGACGGTGGCCGATGTGCAGGACGTGGTGACCACGGCGCTGGGTGGGCGGAAGGCCGGGCAGGTTTTCGAGGGCGACAGGCGGATCGATATCGTCGTGCGCCTGCCGGAGGCCCTGCGGTCGGATATGGAGGCCATCGGCCGCTTGCCGGTGCTGCTGCCCGGCGGGACAGGGCCGGGCTTCGTGCCTCTGTCGGAAGTGGCGTCGCTGGAGCTGACGGAAGGTCCCAACCAGATCAGCCGCGAGAACGGCAAGCGCCGGGTGGTGGTGACGGCCAATGTGCGAGACCGCGACCTGGGCTCGTTCGTCGCCGATGTGAGGCAGGCGGTGGAGAACCGGGTGACGTTGCCGGAGAGCTACTGGGTGGCGTATGGCGGCACCTTCGAACAGCTGTTGTCGGCGGCCACGCGGCTGCAGGTAGTGGCACCGCTGGCGCTGCTGCTGATCTTCGGGCTGCTGTTCACGCTATTCGGATCGGGAAAGGATGCGGCCATCGTGTTCTCCGGCGTGCCATTGGCGCTGACCGGCGGCGTGGCAGCGCTCTGGCTGCGCGACATTCCGTTGTCGATCTCGGCTGCGGTAGGGTTCATCGCGCTGTCGGGCGTGGCGGTGTTGAACGGCGTGGTGATGGTGTCGTTCATCCGCGACCTAATCGACCGCGGCAAGCGGCTGGACGAGGCGATCCGCGAGGGCGCGCTGACCCGGCTGCGGCCGGTGCTGATGACGGCTCTGGTGGCGAGCCTGGGCTTCGTGCCGATGGCGTTCAACGTGGGTGCAGGCAGCGAGGTGCAGCGGCCGCTGGCGACGGTAGTGATCGGCGGGATCGTGTCGTCGACCATATTGACGCTGCTGGTTCTGCCGGCGCTGTACCGGATCGTGCATCGATTCAGGCAACCATGATTTCTATTTGGAGAATTGTGGTGAATTGAATGTTCCGCCGAGAGAAATCTCTGTTGACGGTCCAGCGCACCGGGTGATTCTAGCGGCTTCATGGCAACAGCGGCATCGCAGACTTCCTATCAGTTGCAGACCGTCTCCCGGGCGCTCTAGACCATGCGCCTGCTGGAGGGCGCGGGCTCGCCACTTTCTCAAACAGAAATCGCCGCCGCGCTCGGCGAGCCGGTGCCGGTGGTGTTCCGCATCCTGTCCACGCTGGAAGGGCACGGCTTCGTCAACCGGCGGCCTGACAAGCGCTATTCGCCGCGCGGTGCCGCGGAGCCGGACGGGCTGGGGCTGCCACTCGACATCCTGAAGCTGTGGGCGGCGGCAGGGCCGGGCGGGCGAGAGGCTATGCCACGTCGACGGGTGAGCGCATCGAGGGCGCGTCGGCGGTGGCGGCGGTGATCCGCGACGAGGGCGGTCGGGCGCGGGGCGTGATGGGGCTGATGATGCCCGCGTTCCGCAATCCGCCGGAGCGGCTGAAGCATCTGGGCAAGGTGATCGGCAACCAGTTGAGCAAGCTGCGGCTGCCCGAAGACATGGCGTCCAGCGAACAGAGCGGAGACAGCATATGATCAGGAACCCGGAAGCCTTCGAGGCCTTCCTCGCCGACGTGCGCGAGTGGGTCCGGAGCTACGCCATCCCCAACGAGGAGCGCGTGGCGCAGGGCGAATACATGCCCAAGGACATCTCGGCGGAGATGGCGCGCAAGGGGTTCTTCGGCTGGAGCATTCCCGAGGAGTATGGCGGCGCGGGCCTGACGGCGGAGGAGCTTGTGCTGGGCGCGCTGGAGATTTCGCAGTGCTCGGTGGCGTTCCGTGCCCATGTGGGCACCAACACGGGCATCGGCTCGGAGGCGCTGGTCGCCGACGGCACGCCGGAGCAGAAGAAGAAATACCTGCCGAAGATGGCAAAGGGCGAACTGATCGGCTGCCTGGCGGCGACCGAGCCAGACGCGGGATCGGACCTGACGGCGCTGAAGACGACGGCGCGGCGGGACGGCAATGGCTATGTGCTCAATGGCAAGAAGGCGTTCATCACCAACGCGCCGGTCGCCGATCTGTTCACGGTGATGGCGCGGACGGACGAGAGCGATCCGGGCGCGGGCGGCGTGAGCGCGTTCTTCGTCGAGCGGGATTCGCCGGGCCTGCGCACGGGCGCGCCCTACCGGAAGATGGGCCAGGAAGGCGCGCCGGTCTCCGAGGTGTATTTCGAGGACTGCCGCATTCCGTCGGACGCGCTGATCGGCGGCGTCGAGAACGTGGGCTTCAAGACGACGATGAAGGTGCTGAACAAGCAGCGGCTTCACCTGGCGGCGCTGTCGACGGGGCCGGCGATCCGGATGCTGGACGAGGCGGTGCGGCATGCCATGACCCGCAAGCAGTTTGGCCAGCCCATCGGCGAGTTCCAGTTGGTGCAGGGATTGATCGCCGACTGCCAAACCGAAATTCACGCGGCGAAGGCGTTGATCATGGAGACGGCGCGCAAGCGCGACCGGGGCGAGGACACGAGCATGGAAGCGTCCATGTCGAAGTACTTCGCGACCGAGATGTGCGGCCGAGTCGCCGACCGCGCGGTGCAGATTTTCGGCGGCTCGGGCTATATCGCCGACTACAGCTGCATCGAGCGGTTCTACCGCGACGTTCGGCCGTTCCGGCTGTACGAGGGCGCCAGCCAGATCCACCAAGTGACCATCGCGCGCATGACCATGAAGCGGGCGGCGGCGGGGGCGTAATGGATGGTTTCGTGGACAATCTCATCAAGCAGGACGAGATGATCGCGGGCCAGACCCGGGTAGAACCCTGATCCTCTTCCCCTAAGTCATGATGCTGGCGACGGTGCCGCCGTCCATGACGGTGTCGCGGGGGTGGGTCGCGGCGAACTCGCGCACCGTGGTGTAGAGCGCGCGAATCCCCGCCGATTCCTTGTAGATTTCGATCATGTGGCCGTTGACGGCGCTGGTGTCCATATAGGCGGCCACACCGCCGTCGGGCAGTTCGAAGAGCTGGGCGCAGGGGCAGCCGGCGGCCTCGAACGCGGCGTAGGCTTCCTCGTAGTCGGGCACGAACATGGCGGTGTGGTGGAAGCCCTGCTTTCCCTTGGGGTAGATGTCGCGGTAGCAGGACTGGTCGTCATTGTGCTGCTGGATCAGCTCGATCTGCACCTCGCCGGCCATGGTGAAGGCGGCGGACATGTCGACGATGGCCGGCTGGCCGCGGTACCAGACGCGCGGCAACTCCACATGACGGAGCATCAACCAGGGACCATAGCCGGCCTGACGGGTGAGGCGGCGGACCGCCTCGTCCACGTCGTTGACCAGATAGGCGTTCTGGATGACCTGGTATTGCGGCAGGGCCATGACGGCCTCCGTTACTTTCAGGTGAGCTATTTGGCGGTGAAGAAGTCGGCGCGCGGGGTGCCAGACGGGTCGTACACCGGCTCGATGTGATCGACGCGGAACTTGCGGATCTGCGAGCCCTTGCGCGGGAACTTGCGGAGGTGGCCGCCCATGTCCTTGTACCAGTGATTGTCGAAGTGATACTGCAGGTCGGCGGTGTCGACCCATTCCTCATAGACATGGATGCGGCCGGGGACGAAGACGTCCTTGGTCCAGATGTAGTGGACGCAGCCGTTCTCGGTGTAGGCGCCTTCGATATGCGCCTTGGCGGTGGCGATGACGTCCGTCACGTCTTCGACGTCCAGGTCGATCCAGCCTGCGATAATGATGGTCATCGGAATCCCCTATTCGTGTACTTCCTTGCCGCCACTTGGTCGGCCGATCAGGAGAGTGGGGGACTGGCCGGAGGTTTGGCAAGACCGTAAACGTCAGTATGTTACCGATCTCGGCGAAATAGCGCCCAGGTAAAGGACTGTTCCGCACCTGCCGGTGTGAGGTGCTTTTCTTTCTTGTGGACAACCAGGCTGAAGTTTTCCCCCAGTTCGGCGACCAGATCAGCCGCGCTGTATCGTCTAACGGGGAGTCCACTGCATCTTTCCGGCCCATCCTCGGCGAACGTCGCGAGTATGGCCATGCCGCCCTGAGGGAGTGCCGCCGTCATGGTGGCCTTGTACGCGGCACGGTCGGTCGCGTCGGTCAGAAAGTGGAACACGGCACGGTCATGCCAAAGGTCGTAAATGTGCCCCGGTTGCCAGCTCCTTACATCGGCGACCGTCCAATCGACCAGGGTCGCCCGCGCTCCCTGCCTGGCGCGGGCAACATCGAGAGCCGCCTCCGCTATATCCAGAACGGTGATCCGCGTGAAACCCCGATCCAGGAGGGCATCGACAAAACTCGATGCGCCCGCGCCAATGTCAACGACTCGGGCCGAGGGATCGATGTCTGATGCCGCCACCATCTCCAGCGAAGGTAGCGGCGAAGGTTGATACCAACTTACAGTGTCGGCAGCCTTGGTCCTGTAGACGCCTTGCCAGTGGGTTTTCCGGTTATCCGGCGTCATTCAGCCCTGCCCGGCAATTTCCACCAGTTCGATGATGTTGCCTTCCGGGTCGGCGAAGAAGCAGAGGCGCAAGGGCCGGTCCTTGGCGATCAGGGCGCGGTCGGATTTCAGCACCGCGCCGGCGGCTTCGGCGGCCGCGAGGGTCGTGTCGAGGTCGCTGCAATAGAAGGTGAGGTAGGCGATGCCAGTGCGGGCGGCCATCCATTCGGGGGTGGGCGGGATGACCGACGGGACGGGGGTGCGCACCAGCTTGATCACCTCGTTGCCCGGCGTCGTCAGCCAGATGTTGATGTAGCCATCGGGCGCGACGCCGAGGCTGCTGCTGAGCGAGGCCGGAATGTCGGCACGGCGCGCTTCCGTGCAGGACATCACCTGGGTGTAGAACGCATACATCCGGTCGAGGTCGACCACCGGTATGCCCACTTCCAAGGCTTGTGTCTGTCGCATGGGAAATTCCCTTCTCCTGCTGGCGTTCGAGACGCGGCCGATGGTCCGTTCAAGCGGCGACGCGCGGGTGCGGTGCGGATGCTAATCGATGGCCGGCGGTTCGGCAAATTGCCGCTTCGACGGCGGGGCCAGGCGCGGCGAATCAAGTAAAGCGTCACCGAAATTACGAAACTACCGACACTCCATGATCCGGATGGGCGCGGCGCCGTAAAATGGCGGGCTGGCAATGGCGCGCGGGCCTGCTTATGGTTCGGCCCGGAGCGTGCCGACAATCGAGATCGGCGCCGAAGAATATCAAAGGGATGCACGTCATGAGCAAAGAGAGCCGTCAGTGGGTTTTGAAGTCGCGTCCGCCTGGACTGGTGGGGCCTGAGCATTTCGATCTCAAGACCACAAGCGTTGCCGATCCGGGGCCGGGTGAAATCCTGGTGAAGACCCTGTACCTGTCGTTCGATCCGACCCAGCGCGGCTGGCTGAACGAGGGCCCGGGCTACATGGACCCGGTGAAGATCGGCGCGCCGATGTTCGGGTCCGGACTGGGCCAGGTGATCAAGTCGAACGATCCGGCGTTCAAGGAAGGCGACATCGTCAACGGCATGATGCCGTGGCAGGACTATGCGGTGCTGAAGAACGGCACGGGCCTGATGCCGCTGCAGACGGTGTCGCGCGACTATCCGCTGACCTGGGCGTTCTCGGTGTTCGGGATCACCACGCTGACCGCCTATTTCGGCCTGCAGGAAGTGGGTCAGGTGAAGGAAGGCGACGTGGTGCTGATCTCGGGCGCGGCGGGCGCGACGGGCTCGGCGGTGGCCGAGATCGCCAAGATACGCGGCGCCAGCAAGGTGATCGGCGTGGCGGGCGGCCCTGACAAGTGCAAGTGGGTGGTCGAGGAAGGCGCCTGCGACGCGGCCATCGACTACAAGAACGACGACATGGCGGCCAAGCTGCGCGAGCTCGCGCCCGACGGGGTCAACGTGTTCTACGACAACACGGGCGGGCCGATCCTCGACGCGGCGCTGGCCAACCTGGCGCAGGGCGCGCGGGTCGCGATCTGCGGCGGCATCGCCTCGGGCTATTCGGGCTGGGGGATGCCGGACGGGCCGAAGAACTACCTGTTCCTGATCCTGAAAAGCGCGCGGATGGAGGGTTTCCTGCTGTTCAACTATGCGCACAAGTTCCCGCAGGCCATCGCCGACATCGGCAAGTGGTTGAAGGAAGGCAAGCTGAAGGTGCACGAGACGCTTTCCGAGGGCCTCGAGAACGCGCCGGCGGCGCTGCAAGGCCTGTTCACCGGCAAGAACAAGGGCAAGACCATCCTGAAGGTCGCCGATCCGGCCTGACCGAACGGGGGGCGGGGCGTCAGCGCGGCTGTTCGGCCGCGCGGCGCGCCGCCGATTCGGGCGTCAGTTCCGCATCGAGGCTGAAGCGGAACAACTCGATCATGAACAACTCGTCTTCGTCGGCGAGGCGGCGGGAAAATTTCAGCCAGAACAGCGCGAAGACGGCCATGAGGACAGGCACGACCGCGGCAGGCCAGAGCGGCCGATCGATTCCGTGATCGATGCCGAACAGGTCGAACGCCACGGTGAGGCCGACGCCCAGACCGACGATCACGAAGCAGAACCACACGACCAGGAAGCCGACCGCCACGGGATGCATGCCGAAGCGGCACCGCAGGCGGGTGCCTTTCTCTTCACCTTCCATGGTGGCGAACAGGAAGGTCTGGAACGAGTTGCGGTAGGCGAGACGGCGCCTGAGCCGCAGCGTGGTGTCGGTGATGACGCCGATAAGCGGGTTGCTGTTGCGCTGGCGCCGGCCCGGATCGGTCACCATCCGCAGCCGCCGGGCGCATTCCTCGGGCCGGTACGGCGAGAGAAGGTCGATCGTTTCGGATGCCATGGCACGTCCTCTCCACCTGTGTCGAGGTTGCCTCGAATAAGCGCCTGTAAAAGCATAAGGTTGCGTGACAGGGTTTGGCTAGAGCGGTTTCAGCCGCGGCTGGACCGCTCCGCGGTTTGTCGCCGCGACTTTCGGGCGGCGCGGCCATTCCACCCTGGCTGAAAGCGCCGGCGGGGCGTCTGGCGTGGCCGCGCCGACATCATGATCCGGCCTGGCCAAAAGCACGTTCCCGGCCGGTAAATTCCACTGGAAGCGACGCGCGGGCCATGCTCTAACTGCGGCAACGCCCCGTTTGGGGGCCGAATTCCTATTCCGGAACAGTCCGGGAAACAAACGGGAGCAGAGCATGACCGAAGCATGGATCATCGACACGGCGCGCACGCCGCGCGGCATCGGCAAGGTGGGCAAGGGCGCGCTGGCGGATGTTCATCCGCAACGGCTGCTGTCGACGGTGCTGACGGCGCTTGGCAAGCGCAACAATTTGAACACGGACGAAGTCGACGACGTGATCGCCGGCTGCGGCTCGCAGGTGGGCAAGCAGGGCGCGTGCATCGCCCGCATGGCGGCGCTCGACGCGGGCTGGAGCAACCTGGCGACGGGCTTCTCGATCGACCGCTTCTGCGGCTCGGCGCTGACGGCGGTGCAGCTCGGCGCCATGGGCATCATGTCCGGCATGCAGAACCTGGTGATCTCGGGCGGCGTGGAATCCATGTCCTATGCCTCGACCCAGCGCGGCGGCCTGCCGACCATGGACCGCGACAATCTGCATCTGCGCGCGATCCATCCGCAGCCGCACCAGGGCGTCTGCGCCGACCTGATCGCGACGCTGGAGGGCATCACCCGCGAGGATACCGAAAAGCTGGCGGTCGAGTCCCAGAAGCGCGCCGACAACGCGATCAAGAACGGCTACTTCAACAAGAGCGTGGTGCCGGTGCATCACGATGACGGCAGCGTGGCGCTGGACCGCGAGGAGTTCCCCCGGCCGCAGACGACGCTGGAAGGCCTGGCGCAGCTGAAGCCGGCGTTCACCGACCTGTACCAGTATCCGCTGAACGAGGAAGGTCTGACCTACCGCAAGCTGGTCGAGGCGGCCTATCCGGACGTGAAGATCGACTTCATCCACCATGCCGGCAATTCGTCGGGCGTTGTCGACGGCGCCAGCGGCGTGGTGCTTGCGTCGCCGGAATACGCCAAGGCGCACGGCCTGAAGCCGCGGGCGCGCATCGTCACGGTGGCGACCTCGGGCGACTCGCCGGAGCTGATGCTGAACGCGCCGGGACCGGCAGCGAAGAAGGCGCTGAAGCAGGCCGGCATGACGGTCAACGACATCGACCTGATGGAAGTGAACGAGGCGTTCGCGGTGGTGCCGCTGAAGTTCATGCGCGACCTGAACGTGGACCCGGAAAAGGTCAATGTGAACGGCGGCGCCATGGCGCTGGGCCACCCTATCGGCGCGACCGGCGCCATGCTGCTGGGCACGCTGCTGGACGAGCTGGAGCGCCGCAACCTGGCGACCGGCCTGGTGACCATGTGCACCGGCGGCGGCATGGCCCCCTGCACGATCATCGAGCGGATCTGATCCGGCGGCGCCCGGCGGAGACGCCGGGCATGGCTATCGACGAGACGGGTGAAAACCCCGCGCTGCCAGGACAGCGCGGGGTTTTTCATTACCGGCGCTACTGATCGATCCTGCGGCGGAAGGTTTCCGGGAGGAAGATCAGACCGACGACGACCGTGAGGGCCGCTACCACGACCGGATACCAGAGGCCGTAATAGATGTTGCCTGTCGCGGCGACCATGGCGAAGGCGGTGGTGGGGAGGAAGCCGCCGAACCAGCCATTGCCGATGTGGTAGGGCAGCGACATGGACGTGTAGCGGATTCGGCTGGGGAACAGCTCGACCAGCATGGCGGCGATCGGGCCGTAGACCATGGTCACCAGCAGGACGAGGTAGAACAGCACGGCGACCACCGCGACCCTGTCGATGCGGGCCGGATCGGCCTTTGCGGGATAGCCGGCGTCGGCCAGCGCCTTGCCGATGCTCTCGCCATAGGCCTTGATCGCGCCGGCCCGCTCGGCGCCTGAAATCCTTGCCGGGTCGGGCGCGGCGAGCGTGAGGGCGCCAATGGAAATCGAGGCGACGGCGCCGGGCGGGGCAGCGACGTTGCGGTAGTTGACGCCTGCCCTGGCGAGCCATGACTTGGCGATGTCGCAACTGGTCGTGTCGAACCTGTTCTTGCCCACCGGGTCGAACTGGAACGAGCATTCGCGCGGATCGGCCGAAACGGTGATCGCTGCGCTTTCGGTGGCGGCGATCAGCGCCGGGTTGGCTGCTACCGACAGCAGGTGGAAGGCCGGGAAATAGGTGGCCGCGGCGAGCGCGCAGCCGCCCAGGATGATGAACTTGCGGCCGATCCGGTCCGAGAGCCAGCCGAAGAAGATGAAGAACGGCGTGCCCAGCAGCAGGGCGGTCGCCACCAGGATGTTGGTGGTGACGCCGTCGACCTTGAGGGTCTTCTCGAGATAGAACTGGGCGTAGAACTGGCCGCCGTACCAGACGACTGCTTGGCCGGCCACGGCGCCGAAGAGGCAGATGAGAACGAATTTTAGGTTGTTCCACCGGCCGAAGGCTTCGCTGAGCGGGGCCTTCGAGGTGGTGCCGGATTCCTTCATCCTGCGGAACACGGGGCTCTCGTCGAGCTTGAGGCGGATCCAGAGGGAAATGCCGAGAAGGATGATCGAAACCAGGAATGGCAGGCGCCAGCCCCAGGCGGCGAAGGCTTCCTCGCCAAGCCAGACCCGGAAGCCGATGACCACCAGCAGCGCGGCGAACAACCCGAAGGTGGCGGTCGTCTGGATGAAGCTGGTGTAGAGCCCGCGTTTGCCCTCCGGCGCGTGCTCGGCGACATAGGTGGCCGCGCCGCCATACTCGCCGCCCAGCGCGAGGCCCTGGAGCAGCCGCAGCACCACCAGGATGATCGGCGCGGCGACGCCGATGGCGTCATAGCCGGGGAGCAGGCCGACCGCGAAGGTCGACAGGCCCATGATCGCCATGGTGACGAGAAAGGTGTATTTGCGCCCGACCAGGTCGCCGATCCGGCCGAAAACCAGGGCGCCGAACGGCCGCACCGCGAAGCCCGCGGCGAAGGCGCCGAGGGCGAGGATGAAGCCGGTGGTTTCGTTCACGCCAGCGAAGAACACCTTCGAGATGGAGGTGGCGAGCAGCCCGTAGAGATAGAAGTCATACCATTCGAAGACGGTGCCGAGGGACGAGGCGCCGATGACGAGCCTGTCGTCGCGGGTCGCCTCGTGATGCCCGGACAGGCCTTGGTCGTCACTGGTCGCCACTACCGATCTTTCCTCATGCCTGCTGCCTGACCGCCTCCGGTCGGAGCGGCCGCGCGCCTACTGTAACAAAGAACGATGGGGACGCACTCTCAAGGTTAAGGACAAGCCGGGGATCCGGGCGGGCTGCCGTTTGGGTTTCGGCCAGACGCCAAATGTGGCAGGCTCGGACAAGCGAGCCAACCACAGGCATCAAGGCTCAAGCACAGACGGGGATTTTCATGTCTCAGGGGAGGACTGCCGCGTCCTTTCAGTGCAAGCGCGCGACGTGGTGGGTGACGCTCGTGGTCGCGGGCCTCGCCAGCATGGCGGCGGCGCAACCGGGGCCGGGCTACCTGCCGGGGTTCGGCGGCCTGCAGCCATCGCTGCCCGTGCCGAACCCTCCCGGCGACTGGGCGAACGTGGTCTCGCGATTCCAGCAGCAGGAACGGGAAGGGTTCATGGGCTTTCCGCTGGACGCGATCGCGTTCTGGGAGCGGGGCGTGGCACTGGCGAAGGGCGGAGAAAGGTTCGAGACGCTCGATGCGGTGCACCGGCATTTCAACAATGTGCCCTATATGCCCGACTGGACGAACTACCATGTGCCGGACCGGTGGTCGACGCCGGTGGAGTTCATCGCCAATGGCGGCGACTGCGAATGCTTTGCCACCGCCAAGTTCATGGCGCTGGTCCGCGGCGGCTGGCACCGGGACCATGTCCATGTGGTGAACGGCAGGCTGCCCGACGACCAGGCCCACACCATCGTGATCGCATCGATCGTGGACAATGGCGAGCATGTCTGGTGGGCGCTGGACAACCGGCGTGAAAAACCGGAACCGCTGGCGCAGTCCGACCTTGTGCCCATGGTGGCGATGAACCAGGGATCGACCTGGCTCTAGGGCCTCCACAGGCTGGAAGACAGCAATCCGCAGAACTATACACCCGCCGCGCGATAGTGGCAGGGACCCTGGCCCGCCACGTTACAGTGCCGGGTAGTCGGTGTAGCCTTCGGCGCCGTGGGAATAGAACGTCTTGAAGTCGGGCTCGTTGAACGCGGCGTTCTCGGCGAAGCGGCGGGGCAGGTCCGGGTTCGAGATGAACAGCTGGCCGAAGGCGATGGCGTCGGCTTCGCCGGCGGCGAGAGCGGCTTCGGCAGTCTCGAAGGTGAAGCGCTCGTTGGCGATGTAGACGCCGCCGAACTGGTTCTTCAATTGCGGGCCGATGCGGTCCTCGCCGACATATTCGCGGACGCAGAGATAGGCGAGGCCGCGCTTGCCGAGCTCGGTCGCCACATAGCCAAAGGTGGCGGCGGGGTTCTCGTCGCCCATGGAATGGGCGTCGCCGCGCGGGGCGAGGTGCATGCCGACACGGTCGGCGCCCCAGACGCCGGTGACGGCGTCGGCCACTTCCAGCATCAGGCGGGCGCGGTTCTCGATGGAGCCGCCGTAACCGTCGTTGCGATGGTTGGAGGCGGTCTGGAGGAACTGGTCGACCAGGTAGCCATTGGCGCCGTGGATCTCGACGCCGTCGAAGCCGGCGCGCTCGGCGTTGCGGGCGCCGTTGCGGAACGCCTCGACGATGCCCGCGATCTCGCCGGTCGCCAGCGCGCGGGGCGTGGGGAAGGCCACCTTCGGGCGCACATGGCTGACGCTGCCCTCGGCGGCGATGGCGCTGGGCGCGACGGGTTCGTCGCCGTCGAGGAACATGGGATGGGATATGCGGCCCACATGCCAGAGCTGGAGGGCGATCCGGCCGCCGGCGTCATGGACCGCGGCGGTGATGCGCTTCCAGCCCTCGACCTGGTCATCGGACCAGATGCCGGGCGTGTCGGCATAGCCGACGCCCATGGGCTCGACAGAGGTGGCCTCGGTGAGGATCAGGCCGGCGGAGGCGCGCTGGACATAGTAGTCGCGCATCAGGTCGTTGGGGACGCGGCTGGAGCCGGCGCGGGCGCGGGTGAGCGGCGCCATGATGATGCGGTTCGGCAGGCGGAGGGGTCCGATGTCGATAGGATCGAAAAGCGTGGGCATGGGGGATGGGCCTTCAGAGTTGCCGGAACTAGGAGCGCCTAGGGTCGACGCTTTTTTGTTGCCGATACGTTAATGAGCCTGCCCGAGATGGCAAGCCTGCCTTTTCGCGCTGGACATGTGCGAAAGGACTCAGAGCGGGGATTTGGTGGCGGCCGTCGCGAACATGATGCTGTCGCGTTCGGCGGCGGTGGCGAGATGGACGAGGATGCTGCCGTTGAGCGCCTGGAACCGGTCCTCGCCCAGAGTCCGGCGGCCCTCGTGGAGGGCGGTGATGGTCTGTTCAAGGACCGCCTTTAGGCGCTGGTTGGTGGCGTCCAGTTCCTCGACGGACGGATAGCCGGACGGCGGCCTTGTCACGTCGAGCACCAGCGAGATGCCGATTGCGGCTTCCGGCAGCGGCTCGGACAGGTCGGTGCGCAATCGGCCGAGCAGGGTGCGCAGGTCGGCGTTGTCCTGGTAGAGGATGCGGCCTTCGTGGACGACGCGCTCCTCGAGATGGGCGAGGAGGGTGAGGCAACTGCGGATCGAACTGGCCGTCCAGGTGGCGCCCGCCAGCTCGGGCAGCACGTCATTCTCGAGGGTGCGGGCGATGCCGGCAAGGAGCTCGCGGGAGGACGGGATCATTTCTTGCACTCCCCAGTCATTTCTGTTGGCCAGTCATTTCTCTTGGCCAAATTTGGCGTAGGTGCTGGCCTGGTCGCCGGCGATCTCGCGCCAGGCATCGACGAGGTCCTTGCCGAGACAGCCCGCCAGCTTCCGTTCATAGGACCTGACGGTGACCAGACCGAAGGCCGGGCGGTTCAGGCGCGGGTTGCCGCGCAGCCAGCCGCCCAGCATATAGACGTTGAGGCAGCAGAGCGCCTTGAACATGATCCAGAACATCGAGAAGGCGAGGCGGTGGGGCGAGACCTCGTGGCCGACGCACTGCTCGTAGTGGCGGATGGCGTCGCCGAAATTGTCGAGCGCCAGTGTGCCCTGGGAGAAGGCGAGGTCGAGGGCGCCGTCGCCGAGGGAGGCGAGCTCCCAGTCGCTCATGGCGACGATCTTGCCGTCCCGCCATATCTCCTCGCCGACGCCGTTGTTGCCCTTGACCAGCGAGATCATGGGCGTGTCGGTCGGGATGTTCTCTTCCAGCCAGTAGAGCACCTCGGTGATCAGCGGGAAGGGCTCGCTGCGGCCGGCGATCCAGAGCTTCTTCCATATGTCGAACTCGGTACGGAGCGACTGGGCCGGGGTGGCCGGCGCGTCGATGAAATCGCCGAAGCCGTGGGCCTGCCAGTCCATGCGGTGGAGCGCGGCCAGCTTCTCGACATGCTCGAAGACGACGGCGCGGCGCAGGCGCTTTCCGTCATCGGTCTGGTCGGTGAGGCCGGCGATGTGGGTGCTGCCGTCGACCA
>CAMDTB010000036.1 GCA_945907245.1 Rhizobium sp. Q54 | reverse complement strand
TCCAACCGGGTCTTCACCTCATATGACAACATCGTCGACCACTGCTGCGAGGCTTGGAACAAGCTCGTCGATCAGCCTTGGCACATCATGACCATCGGGCGGCGCAAGTGGGCGCATGGGTCATGATCAATGCAGGTTGGTATAACGCCACATCATCGCGTATCGTGAGCAGCAACGGAATTTTTCGTGTCAACCGCGCGCCGCCGATGCCTAAGGGGAGAATATCGCTGGATTTTTTGCGACCGGCCCCGTTCCGGCACAGTCCCCCTCAAATAAGGCACCACCATAGGCAATGATGGTTACGGAGTCTCAATATTTCCGGGGCCCGCCGCTCCACGGCGAAACGGCATTCCGGAGACTGAAATCCCCGCCGCACGCCGTTTACAACGCCGGGCGCCAGCGCGGCCAGGACGCCTTCGACATCGCCAAAGCCATGCTGTTGATTTATTGCTTTACGCATCGAACGGACTTTTCAACGGCTTAGGATAATCGCATGGGCATGAGGCCGATTCTGGGGGTCGCCGCTGCAGCGCTGGGCGTGGCGTGGTGGCTCGGCACCGCCTGGGCGGACCAGACGGGCACCGTCAATGTCATCGACGGCGAAACGCTGGAAATGCAAGGTCAAGTTGTAAAGCTGTTCGGCATCGACGCGCTCGAGGTCGATCAGATATGCCTGAACGGCAACCGCCCTTGGCCCTGCGGCGACGAATCGGTGCGATCCCTGGCGGAGCTGATCGGCGGCCAGCCTGTCCGCTGCCAGACGATTCGCAACGTGGGCGGGAACATCCTGGCGACCTGCGACCTCAACGGAGAGGATCTGGCGGCGTGGATGGTATCGAATGGCTGGGCGTTCGCCGACCGCCCGGCCAGCGGCGACTACGCGCCTAGCGAGGAAGCAGCCCAGGTCGCCCGCGAGGGCGTCTGGAGCGGCGAGTACGTAACGCCTTCGGAATGGCGCGAGGGCAAACGCCTCAAGCTGCCGGAGACGCCGCAGACCGAGGAGCAGGACGACGGCTTGCCCGACTACGGCCCGCTCAACATGGCACCCTGATCACCCGACCCTGTTGAGCAGCGCCTTGCCGTCGCGCAGCAGGCGGCAGTTCTCCATGGCGACATGGATGCTCCGGTCGAGAGTCTCGGGCGTAAGCCAGGCCACGTGCGGCGCGACGATCACATTGTCCAGTGCGAACAGCGGGTTGGACGCCGACGCCGGCTCGTCGGCGAAAACGTCGAGGCCGGCAGCGCGGATCTGTCCGGAGCGAAGCGCCGCAACCAGCGCGGCTTCATCGACCAGGCCGCCGCGCGCGGTGTTGACCAGCACCGCGCCCGGTTTCATCGCCGCGATGCTGCTCGCGTTCACGAGCCGCGCGGTTTCGGTCGTCAGCGGCACGTGCAGCGAGATCACATCGGCGCGGGCGAGCAGATCGGCCAGCGGATGCCAGCCTTCCCCGCCCGGGGTGCGCGAGGTATGGATGACGTGGGCGCCAAGCGCCCTGAGGACGGGCGCGAGCAGCTTCGGAATGGCGCCGTAGCCCACCAGCCCGACGGTACGGCCGCCCAGCTCGCCCACGTGGTCGAAGACCTCGGAGTCCATGCGCCAGCCGAGACCGGCGCGGGTCTGCCGATCGAGCGGCACCGCCCGCCGGAGCGCGGCCAGCATCAGCATCAGCGTGGCCTCGGCAACCGCCTGGCTGTTGCTTCCCGGCATGTTGCAGACCGCGGCGCCGTGGGCGCGCGCGGCGTCGAGGTCGATGGTGTTGACGCCCACCCCGATCTTCTGGATCAGCCGCAACCGCGGCGCCGCGCCAATGACCGCGGCGGTCACCGGCTCGAGCACATGCAGCAGGACGTCGGCGTCCTCCATCTCGCGCGCGAACGCCGGGCGGTCGTCCTCATCGACGATGGCCAGCGCCAGCCAGTCCGGCCGCCCCGCCTCGAGCTGGGCGCGGAAGCCGACGCTGGCGCGGTATTGCAGGACCGCCTTCAAGCCGGCTTGGACCATGCGCGGCCCGCCCAGTTTTCAGTGGCAGAACTGGCCTGTCCGCCCGGTCCGTCGGGCATGGGCACTTCCTCGATTCGCTCGGGCACGTCGTCATATTCCAGCCGCAGCGCCCGGCACATCGTGGCGTGAAGGTTGTAGCCGCACACATGGTAGGTGAGCTCCAGGATGTCCTCGTCGCTCATCAGCGCCTTGAGCGACTCGAACACGCCGTCGGGCGTCCGGCCCCGGTCGAAGATCAGGCAGTCGGTGTAGGCAAGGACGGCCCGCTCCAGCGGCGTCCAGACGTCGGCAACCGCCCAGTGCGGAATGGCGGCGATCTTGTCCTCGGGCAACCCGTTCTTCCGGCCTGCCTTGCAGTGCTGCGAAAACACGAACTGGCTGCCGGTTGCGAACCCGGCGCGCAGGATGCCGATCTCGCGAATCGCCGGGTCCAGCTTGCTGACGGATGTCTCGGCGAACATGCCGAACATGCCGAAATGCGCGGTGGCGTGGTTGAAGATGGCGGGCCGCAACGCGAACACGGTCCACCAGTTGCCCGGCGTGCCCGTGGCGGTGCCGGGCTCGGCGACCGGATCGCGGCCGGGGAAGAGGGCGTCGTAATATTTCAGCACCTCCGGCGCGGCTTCGGCGCGCGGCACCTGGCGAAGTCTGGGCATGGTCGGTCTCCCTTTTGCGGCGACGATGCGAGGATAGAGCGGATCGGCGCGGACGATCTACGTCGACGCGACGTCGACCGCGGCGCGGAAAGGACGCAGCCCCAGCGCCAGGATCGGCGCACCGAGGCCGACGGCCAGCACCGCGACCGAGGCCAGCGAATAATGCACCGCCGCTTCGGAGCCGAAAACCCGGTCGGTGAACAGCGCCACCAGCACCGGCCCGAAGCCCAGGCTGACAACGTTGGCCACGAACAGGTAGAGCGCGGTGACCTGGGCGCGCATGGAGTTGGGCGTAATCACCGGCAGCGCCGCGAGGCCGACCCCGAACGGCATGCTGCCGAGCAGCGAAGCAGGTATCAGCAGCGCCACCGCCAGCGTGCCCGAGGGCGCCAGCGGAAAGCCCACCGCGAACGGCAGCAGCACCAGCGCCGAGACCAGAGCGACCCGCAGATTGGCGTCGCGCACCCCGCGTCGGAGCAGACGGTCGGTGATCCAGCCGCCCGCCAGCACGCCGCCGGTGCCGAACACCAGCACGATCAGGCCGTATACATAACCGGCCTGGGCATAGTCCCAGCCATGCACCCGGCGGAAGAAGGTCGGCACCCACATGAAAGTGCCGTAACCGAGCGTCGCGAGAATGGAAAAGCCGGCGAAAATGGCGGCATAGGCCTGCCAGTGGGCGCGCATGTGGCGCGCCACGTCGGCAGGGGACGAGCGCGGCGGCGTCGAGGCGGCCGTTGACGCCGCTATCCCGCCGCGCGGCGGCTCGCGGATCAGCGACACCAGCGCCAGCACCAGCACGCCGGGCGCCGCCACGATCAGGAACGTCAGCTGCCACGACTGGATGGTCCCCAGCACCGGCACCGTGACCTCGCCCACGGTCTTGACCATCTGCACCACCGCGCCGCCAACCAGCAGGGCGATGCCGCCGCCCATGTAGCCGGCCGCCGAGAACACGCTGACCGGCCGCGCCAGCCGGTCGCGCGGGAAGTAATCCGCGATGATCGACATCGTGGCCGGCGACAGCGCCGCCTCGCCGATGCCGACGTTCATCCGGCACAGGAACAGCGTCCAGAACGACCGCGCCGAGGCGCAGATGGCGGTCGCCGCCGTCCACAGCAGCACGCCGACGAAGATCAGGCGCTTGCGGTTGGTGCGGTCGGCAAGAAACGCTATCGGCAGCGCCGTGGCCGCATAGAACAGCACGAAGGCCATGCCGAGCAGCCAGCCCACCTGGGTGTCGCTCAGCATCAGGTCGCGTTTGATGGGGTCGACCAGCAGGCTCATGATCAGCCGGTCGACGAACGACACGATGTTGGCGAAGGACAGCACCAGCACCACGAACCAGGCATAGGCATGGCTCCGCGTCGCTCCACCGGATTCCGTCATGGCCACCTCCCCCTCGACCCCGCCGGAACGATCCGCCGGGGACGGCGGCGGGGCAAGGGAAATGTGGCGCGCGGCCTCCTCCACCATCGGCCTGCGCGGCTTGGCTGCGCCATGCCTAAGGCGACGAGGACAACACGGCCTCGCTGGGTCCGGCTGTGTCTCTGGGCGTGCGCTATTCCGGCCAGATCGCCAGCGGCGCGACCGACCATGGCGTCAAGGCCGACATGGTCTGGCGGTTCTGAGGGCGGCCGGCGCCTATTCGGCCGGTTGCTTCAGCTTCGGCTTCACCGCCAGGTAGCGGGCGCGGTCGGCGTCGGTAGCCGGTTCGTGGCGGACATCGCCCGGCGCGCCCATGGCGCGCGTCCACGACGCGAACTCCAGCATCATGCCGTCCGGGTCGAGAAAATAGATCGAGCGGACGAAGGTGGTCGGCGTCAGCTCCATGCTGGCCTGGGTCTCCGACTCGTCGTGGTTGACGACCGGCGTGACCTGGATGCCCGCCGCCTCCAGCTTCTTCTGGTACTCGTCGATCTTCTCGGCCGGCACGTTGAACGCCAGGTGATTCATCGACGCATGCGCCGAGGTGATCGGACCGCGGCCGATCAGATGGGCCGGATGGGTGATACCCGGCGCGCTGTCCGGCGCGTCGGGAAACCAGAAGAACGCCAGCGAATCGCCGTTGCCGATGTCGAAGAAGAAGTGCTGGCCCGATCCATAGGGCAGGTCGAGGGTCTTGATCAGCGGCATGCCGAGGACGCCCGAATAGAACTCCACCGTGCGCTTCATGTCCTTGCACACCAGTGCCAGGTGGTTGATGCCCATGATCTCGAATTTCTCGTTCTTCGGCGCGGCCATTCCCCGTCTCCCGCTGTCCAAAACCCGAGCATCGTATGATTTTTCCACATGAATGAAAATGGAAGCCGACGAAACACGCACTCCCTGCCCCGCGGGAACGCCGCAACATGCATTGCTGCCATGCAACAAGTTGCGTGTCACGCAGGCCACACTGCGCGGCGTTGATATTTTTTTACATGTATCCCAATTACTTAAGAGCCCGAAGACAGCCGGCGCGGCCCGTGTCGCTGCGCCTTTGACGCACCGGTTGCCCCTGTCGTCCGCACCTAGTTGATCCCGATCAAGGCTCCGTGGCCCGTCCGGGACCATTGCTCGACTGCGCGAGGGAAGTGTCGGGCAGATACGGAGCAAGACATGAACATGACAACGAACGGCAAGACCGGCACGGCAGGCATCGCCCTGGCGGCGGTGCTGTGCCTCGCCTCCACCGGCGCGCATGCGGAACCGCTCCGCTATGTCCCGTCGGTCAGCAACCCGCTGTTCAACGAGAGCCCGCTGATCAAGACGGAAATCCGGCCGATCTACATTCATCATCAGATCCCCGACGAGTTCCTGACCGGCGGCGGCAACGTCGATGTGGGCGCTGTTCAGGCGCGGCTGGCGGTGACCGACAGGCTGGCGATCATCGCCACCAAGGACGGTTACGCCGATATCCACTTCGCCGGCGTGCTGCCGGACGAGGATGGCTTCGCCAACATCGCCGCCGGCCTGAAATATGCCCTGATCCTCAACGAGCAGACCGGCACCGTGGTCACGGTCGGCCTGCGCTACGAGGCGCCGATCGGCAGCCTGAAGACTGGCGGCATCAGCCTGCAGGGCCATGGCGACGGCTTCATCAACGTGTTCGTCACGGCGCTGCAGCAGTTTGACAGCCTGCAGCTCCAGGCCAGCGTCAACGCCAACATGGCCATCGACGGCAGCGCGGACAGTTCGCTGCTGGTCGCGTCGCTGGCCGCCAACTACGCGGTGACCGACTGGTTCTATCCGGTGGTCGAGTTCAACGTTTTCTCGGTGATCGACAACGGCTCGCGCATGCCGGTTCCGTTCGAGGGCTTCGACCTCGTGAACTTCGGCGCGACGGATGCCGGCACCGTCGCCACCGTCGCCGCGGGCGCCCGTTTCCGCGTGGCACCGAACCTTCTGCTGGGCGCGGCATACGAAATGCCGGTCACCAGCCGCAAGGACATCACCAGTTGGCGTCTCTACGCCGACGCCGTCATCACCTTCTAGCCAAGGACGACCGGGCATGGGTGCCGCATTCTTCTACGTGATCATGGGTCTGGTGGCGACGTTCGCGGTGATCGTCGCCTCGCTCACCCACGATCCCAACTTCGCCATCCATGCCTGGATCGTCGTGCTCGCGGCCTTGGTGGCGATCGTCGCCGGCCTCAACACCTTCGATCCCGAAGGCAAGCCCAAGCCCGCCAAGGGAAAATACCTGGACGGCGTCATCCAGGCGGGCGTGATCGCAACCATGTTCTGGGGTCTTGCAGGCTTCCTGGTCGGCGTGGTGATCGCCCTGCAGCTGACGTTCCCGGCGCTGAACCTGGATACGGCATACACCAATTTCGGCCGACTGCGGCCGTTGCACACCTCGGCGGTGGTCTTCGCCTTCGGCGGCAACGCGCTGATCGCCACCAGCTTCTACGTGGTGCAGCGGACCACCGGCGCGCGGCTGGCGCTGGGCAACACCGCGTGGTTCGTGTTCTGGGGCTACCAGCTGTTCATCGTGCTGGCGGCCACCGGCTACCTGCTGGGCATCACCCAGAGCAAGGAATACGCCGAGCCCGAATGGTACGTGGACCTTTGGCTGACCATCGTCTGGGTGGCGTACCTGGCGGTATTCCTGGGCACGCTGTTCCGGCGCAAGGAACCGCATATCTACGTCGCAAACTGGTTCTACCTGTCGTTCATCGTGACCATCGCGATGCTGCACGTGGTCAACAACCTGTCCATGCCGGTCTCGCTGCTGGGCGCCAAGAGCTATTCGCTGTTCTCGGGGGTCCAGGATGCGCTGACCCAGTGGTGGTACGGCCATAACGCGGTCGGCTTCTTCCTGACCGCGGGCTTCCTGGGCATGATGTACTACTTCGTGCCCAAGCAGGCGGACCGGCCGATCTACTCCTACCGGCTGTCGATCATCCATTTCTGGGCGCTGATCTTCCTCTACATCTGGGCCGGACCCCATCACCTGCACTATACCGCGCTGCCCGACTGGGCGCAGACGCTGGGCATGGTGTTCTCCATCATGCTGTGGATGCCCAGCTGGGGCGGCATGATCAACGGCCTGATGACCCTGTCGGGTGCGTGGGACAAGCTGCGCACCGATCCGGTGCTGCGCATGATGGTCATGGCCATCGCCTTCTACGGCATGAGCACCTTCGAGGGGCCGATGATGTCGATCAAGTCGGTCAACTCGCTCAGCCACTATACCGACTGGACCATCGGCCACGTGCATTCGGGCGCGCTGGGCTGGGTCGGCATGATCAGCTTCGGCGCGGTCTATTTCCTGGCGCCGAAACTGTGGGACCGCCAGGGCCTGTACAGCGCCCGCCTGGTCAACTGGCACTTCTGGCTGGCGACCATCGGCATCGTCCTCTACGCCGCCTCCATGTGGGTCAGCGGCATCATGCAGGGCCTGATGTGGCGCGCCTACGACAATCTCGGCTTCCTGCAGTACAGCTTCGCCGAGACCGTCGCCGCCATGCACCCGTTCTACCTGATCCGGGCCGCCGGCGGCGGGCTCTACCTGCTGGGCGCTTTGATCATGGCCTACAACATCGCCCGCACGATCATGGGGCATCAGCGGCGCGAGATTCCCATGGGCTTCGCCGCCCCGGCCGTCCAGGGAGCGTGACATGAAGTTCAGCCATGCCATCATCGAGAAGAACGCCACGTTGCTGCTCGTGCTGAGCTTCATCGCGGTGTCCATTGGCGGCATCGTCGAGATCGCCCCGCTGTTCTATCTCCAGAACACCATCGAGAAGACACAGGGCATGCGTCCCTATACCCCACTCGAACTGGCGGGACGCGGCATCTATATCCGCGAAGGCTGCTACACCTGCCACAGCCAGATGATCCGGCCTTTCCGCGACGAGGTCGAACGCTACGGCCACTACAGCCTCGCCGCCGAGAGTATGTATGACCATCCGTTCCAGTGGGGCTCCAAGCGCACCGGCCCGGACCTTGCCCGCGTCGGCGGCAAGTATTCCGACGAATGGCATGTGGAGCACCTGAAAGCGCCGCGTTCGGTGGTGCCGGAGTCGGTGATGCCGGGCTATCCGTTCCTGGCGGAGACGCCGCTGCGCACCGACGACATCGCCGACCATCTGCGCGCCAATCTCAAGGTCGGCGTGCCCTATACCGAGGCCATGGTCGAGAACGCCCTGGCCGACCTGAAAGCCCAGGCCAACCCGGACGACTCCGGCGCCGAGGCGCTGCAGGCACGCTACCCGAAGGCGGTGATCCGGGATTTCGACGGCGATCCCGGCCAGGTGACCGAAATGGACGCGGTGGTCGCCTACCTGCAGATGCTCGGCACACTGGTCGACTTCAATGCCTACAACGACGAAGCCAACCGGCGGTAGGAGAGGATCATGGACTATCACCAATTCCGCCACCTCGCGGACAGCTGGGGTCTGGTTTACCTGATGGTGGTCTTCGTGGCCGCCGTCGCATTCCTGTTCCGCCCGGGCGCCAAGGCCTTCTACGACCGCGCCGCCCGCATCCCGTTGGATGAGGAGTGAGCCGTGGCCCAGCCTGAACATGACGAAATGAGCGGCGTCGAGACCACCGGCCACGAGTGGGACGGTATCAAGGAGCTGAACAACCCGCTGCCGCGGTGGTGGATCTGGACGTTCTACATCACGATCGCCTGGGCGCTGGTCTACACGATCCTGTTCCCCGCCTGGCCGCTGATCGACGGCGCGACACAAGGCCTGCTCGGCTATTCGAGCCGCGCCAACCTGGCCCAGTCTGTGCAACAGGCGCAGCAGGCCCAGTCGGGGAACCTGGAGAAGATCCGCACCCTGCCGCTCGACGAGATCCGCGGCGATCCGGCACTGCTGGAATTCGCCAATGCCGGCGGCCGGTCGGCGTTCGCGGTCAACTGCGTCCAGTGCCATGGCGCGGGAGCGGCGGGCGCGAAGGGCTATCCCAACCTCAATGACGACGAATGGCTGTGGGGAGGCACGCTGGACGACATTCACCATACGCTGGTGCACGGCGTGCGCCACGAGGCGGATGAGAACACGCGCAATTCCCAGATGCCCGCCTTCGGCCGCGACGGTCTCCTGGAACGCGCGCAGATCGCCGATACGGCGGACTATGTGCTGTCGTTGTCCGGCGAGGACCACGACGCCGCGGCCGCCGGGCGCGGCGCGACGATCTTCGCCGAGCAATGCAGCGTGTGCCACGGCGCCAACGGCGGCGGCGACCGCGCCCAGGGCGCGCCGTCGCTGCGCGATGCGATCTGGCTGTTTGGCGGCGATCGAGCGACCATCGTCGAAACCATCACCAACGCGCGGCGCGGCGTCATGCCGGCGTGGGGCGACAAGCTGGACGAAGCGACGATCAAGCAGCTCACCGTCTACGTCCATTCGCTGGGCGGCGGCGAGGCGTCGAAACCCGCCCCCGCGGCGTCGGTCGAAGCACCGGCCGCCGCGATGCCCTGACGGACCCGCCATGATGTTGCACAGGCCGGATATCCCGCCGTCGCTTGAGGTGGAGCGCGCCAGCGTCACCCCCGTGAACAAGCGGGAGACCCGGTCGCTGTACAAGGCGCGCGTCAAGATCTTCCCGAAGCGCGTCCACGGCTTCTTCCGGTCGCTGAAATGGCAGATCATGGCCGTCACCCTGGCGATCTACTATCTGACGCCGTGGATTCGCTGGGACCGTGGCGCCGGCGCGCCGGACCAGGCGGTGCTGATCGACATGCCGGCCCGCCGCTTCTACTTCTTCTTCATCGAGATCTGGCCGCAGGAATTCTACTATATCGCCGGCTTGCTGATCATGGCCGGAATCGGCCTGTTCCTGCTCACCTCGACCGTCGGCCGGGCCTGGTGCGGCTATGCGTGCCCGCAGACCGTCTGGGTCGACCTGTTCCTGGTGATCGAACGCTGGATCGAAGGCGACCGGGCGGCGCGCATCAAGCTCGACAGCGCGCCCTGGACCTTCGACAAGCTGCGCAAGCGCGCCTCCAAGCATGCGCTCTGGATACTGACCGGCGTGGCGACGGGCGGCGCGTGGATCTTCTATTTCGCCGACGCGCCGACGCTCGCGGCCCGGCTCGCCCATTTCGACGCACCGCCGATCGCCTGGATCACCATCGCCGTCCTCACCGCCACGACCTATTTGTTCGGCGGGCTGATGCGCGAGCAGGTCTGCACCTATATGTGCCCGTGGCCGCGCATCCAGGCGGCGATGCTGGACGAGGATTCGCTGGTCGTGACCTACAACGACTGGCGCGGCGAACCGCGCGGGCGGCACCAGAAGGTCCAGCAGGAAACCGGCCAGGCTGGCGGCGACTGCGTCGACTGCAACCAGTGCGTCGTCGTCTGCCCGATGGGCATCGACATCCGCGACGGCCAGCAGCTGGAGTGCATCACCTGCGCGCTGTGCATCGACGCCTGCAACGGCGTGATGGACAAGGTCGGCAAGCCTCGCGGCCTGATCTCCTACGCGACCCTGAAGGACTACAACGCCAGCACGCGCGAAGCGCCGGTCCACACCTCGCTGCGCTCGCTGATCCGGCCGCGGACGATCATCTATGTCACCCTGTGGTCGCTCGTCGGGCTGGGCATGCTGTTCGCTCTGCTGACCCGGGAGCGGCTCGACGTCAATGTGCTGCATGACCGCAACCCGCTGGCGGTCCGGCTCGCCGACGGCACCATCCGCAACGGCTACACCATCAAGATTCTCAACATGAAGACCATCCCGCGCGACTTCACCCTGCGCACCGAGGGCATCGACGGCGCGCTGATGACCACCGCTGGTTCCGACGCCGCCCGCGCCTCGCGCCTGCTGGTGGCGGTTCCGAGGGACGATGTGCGCGTGCTGAAGGTGTATGTCAGCGCGTCTCCCCAGGACCTCGATGCAGCCGAGACGCCGCTGCGCTTCATCGTCGAGGAACGCGGCGGCGGCGAGTCCGCCATCTACGACGCCATGTTCGCACGTCCGTGACACGAGGGAGCGATTCATGACCGGCACCGTCCCAAAACCTTTCACCGGCCGCCGCATGCTGGCGGTGATGCTGGGGTTCTTCGGCGTCATCATCGGCGTGAACGCGACCCTGGCGATCCTGGCGAGCACCAGCTGGACCGGCCTTGTCGTAAAGAACAGCTATGTGGCCAGCCAGCACTTCAACGAGGACCTTGCGCGCGCCCATCGGCAGCAGGCGCTGGGATGGCGGAGCACGCTGGGCTATGCGGGTGGCAGCCTGAAATTCACCCTGAGCGACCGCGACGGCGCGCCGCTGTCGGGCATGAGCGTCGAGATCACGCTACGGCGGCCGACCCACGAGGGCGAGGACCGCCGCGTCGTGTTGAGGCCATCGACCGGCGGCAGCTATGCCATGGCGCTGGCCCTGCCGAAGGGAACGTGGAACGCCGACGTGGCGGTGCATGACTCCCACGGACGCGACTACCAGCGCGCATTCCGCCTCTGGGCCGGAGAGTGAGATGAACGCCGTCCCGACCCGCCGTGACGACGCCCGGGTGCGCGAGACCGCGCCTGGGCTTCTCCACATGGACCTGCTCGCGCCGGGGATTCACTGCGGCGGCTGCGTCAGCCGCATCGAACGGACGCTCCGGCAGCATCCGGCGGTGCTCCACGCCCGGGTCAATCTCAGCAGCCGCCGGATCGCCATCGACTGGCGCGAGACCCAGGCCAGTGCCGACGACCTGATCGGCACCGTGACCGCCCTGGGCTTCGAGACGCAGCCTGCCACCGCCGAGGTCGAAGCGGGCGCCGGCAAGGACCGCGCCGGTACCGGCCTGCTGCGCGCCATGGCGGTCGCCGGCTTCGCCGCCGCCAACATCATGCTGCTGTCGGTTTCGGTATGGTCCGGCGCCGACGACGCCACCCGCACCATGTTCCACTGGATCTCGGCCATGATCGCGCTGCCGGCGGTCACCTATGCGGGGCAGCCGTTCTTCCGTTCGGCTTGGACGGCCTTGAAGGCGCGCGCGGTGAACATGGACGTGCCGATCTCACTGGGTGTCCTCCTCGCCACCGGAATGAGCGTGGTACAGACCGTGCGCGGCGCCGAGCACGCCTTCTTCGATGCCGCCGTCATGCTGCTGTTCTTCCTGCTGGTCGGCCGCTACCTGGACCACATGATGCGCGACCGGGCCCGTTCGGCCGTCACCCAACTGCTGTCACTGTCACCGGCGACGGCGTCGGTCATCTCTGAGGACGGCGCCCGCCATCACGTGGCCGTCGCCCGGATCGTTCCCGGCATGGTGGTCGCCGTACCTGCTGGCGAGCGCGTACCCGTCGACGGCGTGGTGGCCGAGGGCGCCAGCACGCTCGACCGTTCCATGGTGACCGGCGAGACCATTCCCGAGCCGGTCGGTCCCGGCGACATGGTGCATTCCGGCACCATGAACCTGGCCGGTCCGCTGACCATACGAGTGACCGCGACGGGCGAAGACACCCTGCTGGCCGACGTGGTCCGCATGATGGAATCCGCCGAGCAGGGAAAGGCCAGCTATGTGCGGCTGGCCGACCGTGTCGCCCGCTACTATGCGCCCGCGGTCCACGCGCTGGCGGCCGCGACCTTCGCCGGCTGGCTGGTGGTCACCGGCAGTGCCTACGCCTCGATCATGGCGGCGATCGCGGTGCTGATCATCACATGCCCATGCGCCCTTGGCCTCGCGGTCCCGGCCGTGCAGATCGTCGCCAGCGGCCTGCTGTTCCGGCGCGGCGTCATGGTCAAGGACGGCGCCGGCCTGGAGAAGCTGGCCGCGATCGACACCGTCGTGTTCGACAAGACCGGCACCCTGACCCTGGGCCGGCCCGTCATGGTCGAGCCCGCTGTCATCAGCACCTACATGCTGGGCCTTGCCGCCGGGATCGCGCGCGACAGCCGGCATCCGCTGTCCCGCGCCGTCACCCTGGCCGCCCAGGAGCGCGGTGTCCCGCCGATCGCCGTGACCGGCGTCCGGGAGACACCCGGGCAGGGCCTCGAGGGCCGCGGGCCCGATGGCGAGATCGTGCGGCTGGGCAACCGCCGCTGGTGTGGCGCATCGGGCGATGCCCCGGACGATCCGGCGGTCATGGAGCTGTTCCTCAGGGCCGGCTTCGGCGAACCGGTCGCGTTCCGCTTCGCGGACCGGTTGCGGCCGGACGCGGGCGAGGTGGTCGACGCGCTGCGCCGGCAGGGGATCAAATGCGAGATTCTCTCCGGCGACCGCGAGGACTCGGTGGCGGCCGTCGCCGACTCGCTGGGCATCTCCCGGCATCTCGGCGACCAGACGCCGCAGGACAAGTTGACCTATATCGAACTGCTGACGGCCCATGGCCGGCATGTGCTGATGGTCGGAGATGGCATCAACGACGCGCCGGCGCTCGCCGCCGGCCATAGCTCGATGGCGCCGTCGTCGGCCTCCGACATCGGACGGACCGCGGCGGACTTCGTCTACACGGGCGACAACCTGTGGCCGGTGGTGGACGCCATCGACGTGGCCCGCCGCACCACGCGCATGGTGCGCCAGAACTTCATCCTGGCCATCGCCTACAACATCATCGCCGTGCCGCTGGCCGTGCTCGGACTGGTCACGCCGCTGATCGCGGCGGTCGCCATGTCGTCGTCGTCGCTGATCGTCACCGGCAACGCGCTGCGTCTGCGGCTCGCGCGGCTGGACCGACGGGAACTTCCGGCTGCCTCTACGCCCATGGGAAGCGCACCCGAGCGCCGCGATGTTACGAGAAGCGCGGCATGACGAACCTGCTGGTCCTCATTCCCTGCGCGCTGTTCCTGGGCGGCCTCGGGCTCGCGGCCTTCCTGTGGTCGCTGAAATCCGGCCAGTACGACGACCTGGACGGCGCCGCGGCACGAATCCTGGATGACGACGACGATCCGCCGCGCTGACCGCAAATCAGCTCCGGTTGCTTCCGGGCGCCTACTTCGACGAATAGGTGCCGAAGGCCATGGCCCCCATCAGGTCGCCCTCGACCTTCAACGCGCCGGTCATGAACGCCTGCTGGCCCTGCAACTCGCCGCTGCGCAGCCGGCCGAAGTTCTCCAGCGAGATGATCATCGTGGTGTCGGCATCGAGGTTCTCGTTGCTCACCGAGTTCGGCGCGCTCTTGGCGTCGATGAACACCACGCCGTCGGCGCCGAAATCCATCTTCAGCGTGCGCCCCAGACCGCTGTCCTTGCCCTCGAAGAGGGTCTTCATCGCCTGCGTTGCGTCGTCCAGTGTCACGCGAGCCTCCCGCTCTGTTGGTCCGCGCACAATATGTCCCCTGTTTCGGCCGTCGCCAAGCGCAACCGACCTACGACCCGGTAAAGTTCGGCTTGCGCTTCTCGACGAAGGAATGGACCGCCTCGGCGTGGTCGTCGGCGACCTGGGTCATCAGCTCGTAGGCGATACCGGCGTCGAAAACGCTGTGGGCGAGCTGCTTCAGGGCGATGTTGGCCGACACCTTGGTCCAGCGGATCGCCTTGGTGGCGCCGCCGACCAGCTTGCCGGCCAGCTTGTCCACCGCCGCATCGAGCCCGGCCTCGGGCACCGCCTTGTTGATCAGGCCCATCTCGACCGCGTCCCTGGCCTCGATCAGGTCGCCGGTCATCAGATAGTACTTGGCGCGGACATAGCCGATCAGCTGCGGCCACAGCACCGCGCCGCCATCGCCCGCCACCAGGCCGGCGCGGACGTGCGGGTCGCCGATCCGGGCGGTGTCGGCGGCGATCACCATGTCGCAGCAGAGCGCCAGCGTGGCGCCGAGGCCGATGGCGTCGCCGTTCATGCGGCAGATCACCGGCTTCTCGCAGTCCAACAGGTTGAACACCACCCGCTTGGCCTCGTAGCTCGACAGCTTGCCGACAGTGCGGGTCTTCAGGCCCTCGAGCAGCCAGGGGAAATCGCCGCCCGCCGAGAACGCCCTTCCGGCCCCGGTCAGCACCACCACGTCGACCTCGTCGTCATACATCACGTCGTCCCAGATGTGGGACAGCTCGTAGTGCAGCCGCGCGTTGACCGCGTTGAGCACCTCGGGCCGGTTCAAGGTCACCCGCAGCACCTTGTCCTGCCGCTCGACCAGCAGGTGTTGATAAGACGAATAATCCATCTGTCTCCCCTTTGCCGCGCCAGCCTCTTGCCTCTTTGAGTCGCGCGCTCCGCATTGTTGGCGTAAAACCGGCGCATGTCATCGGTAAGGGGAGACACGATGAACGTACAGACGACGACGTCATTGCAGCCCGGCGAGGCGCGCTGTCCCGGCCCGAGCGCCCAGGACATCATCGCCGCAGACGGCCAGGACGTGCCCGCCGTGCTGCGCGAGCAGTCCTACCGCTTCCTCGGCGACGCCGACATTCCCACCGAGCGCTACACCAGCCGCGCCTTCCATGACCTGGAAGTGGCCAGGATGTGGTCGAAGGTCTGGCAATTCGCCTGCCGCGAGGAGGAGATCGCGGAGCCGGGCGACTACATGGAATACGGTATCGCCGATTTCTCGTTCCTGGTGGTGCGCACCGAGGCTGGCGACATCAAGGCCTATGTCAATTCGTGCCTGCACCGCGGCACCCAGCTGCGGCCGTCCGACTCGGCGGGATCGGCCACACAGTTCCGCTGCCCGTTCCATGGCTGGACCTGGAATCTGGACGGGTCGCTGAAGGAAATCCCCTGCCGCTGGGATTTCCCGAAGGTCACCGACGAGGCGTTCCGCCTGCCGGAGGTGAAGGTGGGCACCTGGGGCGGTTTCGTGTTCATCAACCCCGACGAGAACTGCCAGCCCTTCGAGGACTATCTCGGCGTGCTGCCCGAGCAGATGAAGCTCTGGCCGCTGGAGGACCGCGCCATCGCCGCCAATGTCCGCAAGGTGATCCGCTGCAACTGGAAGGTGACGCAGGAAGCCTTCATGGAATCCTACCACGTGCTGGCGACGCACCCGCAGGCGCTGGCCTATCTGGGCGACGCCAATTCCCAGTACGACATCTGGGGCGACCATGTCAGCCGCCAGCTCAACACCCAGGCCGTCGCCAGCCCGCATCTGGGCGAGGTCAGCCAGCAGGTGATCGCCGACGCCATGTTGATGGATCTGGGCCACGCCGGCGAAGGCAACATGCTGAGGGTGCCCGACGGCATGACCGCGCGGCAGGTGATCGCGAAAGGCGTGCAGGACTCGATCGGTCCGGCACTGGGCACCGACCTGTCGCACCTGACGATCAGCGAGACGCTCGACACCATCGAGTACTTCCTGTTCCCCAACTTCCATCCCTGGGCGAACATCACCGTGCCGCTGGTCTACCGCTTCCGGCCCAACGGCAACGACCCGGACAGCTCGATCATGGACATCCTGATCCTGCGGCCCTGCCCGAAAGACGGCCCGCGCCCCGAGCCGGCGCCGCTGCACATCCTGGGCGAGCACGAGATGTTCTCGGACGCGCCGGAGCTGGGCGGACTCGGTCCGGTGTTCGATCAGGACACGTCGAACCTGGAGCGGCTGCAGATCGGCCTGAAGGCGGCGCGCAAGCCGGGCATCACCCTGGGCAACTACCAGGAAGCCCGGGTGCGGCACATTCACCAGACCCTGGACAAATATCTGGCGGGTTGAAAATCGGAACAAAAACCATTTTTATGGCCGGGGTGAGAGAATCCCTGTATGTAAAAGTCATCTGCGATTAAAGTATGCCGCGCGCGGTTGCGGCCGCTGAACAAACATGACAGGTTTTCAGCAGCGCGCAGGATGCGCACCATCCAGCCGGGCGAAACGAGGAGCAAAGCCATGAACATCGAGAACCCCAAGACGCTGAAGCCAGGCGAGGCCCGCTCGGAAGCCATTTCCGTGCAGGAGCTGCTCGACCGCGAGAAGCTTCCCGTGCCGCCGGTGCTGCGCAAGAACTTCAATGTCCACATGGGCTCGGACCGGCTGCCGACGTCGCGCTGGACCGACCCGGAATTCGCCCGGCTCGAGATGGACAAGATGTGGACCAAGGTCTGGCAATTCGCCTGCCGCGAGGAGCACATCCCGGAAGTCGGCGACTTCACCACCTACGAGATCGGCGAGTGGTCGTTCCTCGTCATCCGCACCGCGCCCGAGACCATCAAGGCCTACTGGAACGCCTGCCTGCACCGCGGCAACCAGTTGAAGCCGGAAGGCACCCACGGCAACGCCACCGAGCTGCGCTGCACCTTCCACGGCTTCACCTGGACCATCGACGGCACGCTGAGCGATTTCCCCTGCCGCTGGGATTTCCCGCACATCGTCGACGCCGAATACGCCCTGCCGGAAGTCAAGGTCGGCACCTGGGGCGGCTTCGTGTTCATCAACATGGATGACGACGCCGAGAGCCTGGAGAGCTTCCTGGGCGACCTGATCCCGGAGTTCGAGCGCTGGGACTTCAAGAACAAGTACGTCATGAACCACATCGCCAAGCGGGTGGACATGAACTGGAAGGTCGGCATCGAGGCGTTCGCCGAGAGCTTCCACGTGGTCGCCACCCATCCGCAGATCATGCCGTCCACGGCCGACGCCAACACCCAGTACGACGTCGACCCCAAGCTGAACTACAACCGCATGATCACCGCCATGGGCGTGCAGAGCCCGCATATCCCGCCGATCGAGGAGCAGGCAATCGTCGACTCGATGACGCCGCGCGCCTACCGCATGGGCATGGCCATGAACGAATTCAAGGTGCCCGAGGGCATGACGGCGCGCCAGTACATGGCCGAGATGCGCCGCAAGCAGGTGGGCGCGGCCAAGAACCGCGACTATTCCGACGCCACCGACAGCGAGATGCTCGACGCCATCCAGTATTTCGTGTTTCCCAACTTTTTCCCGTGGGGCGGCATGGGCACCAACATCACCTACCGCTTCCGGCCCGACGGGCTGAACCCGGACTCGGCGATCATGGAGGTGTTCATCCTCAGCGATTACGACCTGAACGGCCCGCGTCCCGACCCGGCGCCTATGCGCATGCTGGGCGAGGACCAGGAATGGATCGTCGCCGAGGACGAGATCGGCGGGCTGGCGGCCGTGTTCCAGCAGGACATGACCAACATGCCCATGGTGCAGAAGGGCATGAAGTCCCTGAAGAAGGGCGTGACCCTGGCCAACTACCAGGAAAGCCGGGTGCGTCACCTGCACTGGAAGATCGACGAATACATCAACGCCGAGTAAGGCGCGGTTCCAGGACCCGGCTTCGGCCGGGTCCTTCGTTTCGGGGGAGCGGCATGACGGTTTCGCGCACCAGCGCCATCGACGGGCGCATCTACACCAGGCAGGACGACGGCACCGTCGCCGTCCATGACCCGGCGACGGGCAAGCGCGGCCGGTTCAAGGGCAACGGCCGCTGGATCGACGGCGACATCAAGGACGCCGACCCGCACATGATCGACTTCGTCGCGCTGCTGAAGGGGTAAAGAGCGCCGCGACGATGTGGGCAATACGCCAACTTTACCGTGTCCCTGAGCTTGTCGAAGGGCCTCGCACAGGCATTGATGCAGGACCCTTCGACAAGCTCAGGGACACGGATATAGATGATGACTGCATCAACAGGAGCGGCCCCTAAGTCGGCTTCGCCAGCGCCATGAACCCGGCCGTGAAGAACGGCACGAACCGGTCCAGCAACGTATCGAAATCCGAGGAATCCATCTTGCCGTCGGACAGCCGTTCGATGGCGCCGGTTTCGGCCAGCGCGTAGACGATGGCGCCGTGCATGAAATAGACGGCATGGAACAGGTTCTTCTCATCCGCCCCGGGCAGCGCCTCGCGGAACGCGGCGATGAAGGCGCGGGTCATCGGCTCGAAGGTCTTTTCGTAGGGCGCCAGGAACACCTCGCTCTGGCGGGCCAGTGCCCGGTGCGCCAGCAGGTGCATGTAGTTCCGCCATTGCGGACCGCGGCCCATTTTCTCGAACATCGGCGC
This sequence comes from Rhizobium sp. Q54, assembly GCA_945907245.1. GTDB lineage: Bacteria > Pseudomonadota > Alphaproteobacteria > SMXS01 > SMXS01 > RI-34. The sequence goes on along the minus strand of CAMDTB010000036.1, from coordinate 13,544 downwards.
ACAGAAGGCGCGGATCAGCGCGGCGACGCCGGGCGGGCCGTCCGACTCGGCCCGCAGCTTGTCCAGCGCCGCCATGTGGTCGGCCGCGTGCCCGGCGCCGCGGCGCTCGATCACTTCGCGGAACAGCGCGTCCTTCGGCCCGAAATAGTAATGCACCAGCGCCAGATCGACACCGGCCAGCGCGACGATTTCGCGAATGGAGACGCCATGATAGCCGCGCTCGGCGAACAGCTCCTCGGCCGCGTCGAGGATCTTCTCGCGCGTCGCCGCCGCATCCCGCCTGCGCACCGTGGACATGAAGGCTTGCCTGACTGCCGCTTCAGTATTAGACAAACGTCTAATAGATCACGGGGACGAACGCAATGAACGAGCGCATCAAGAAGTTCAGCAAGGCGGACGCGCCGGCGTTCGAGAGCTACCAGGACATCATCGCCCGCGACAGCACGCCGGTGGCGGACCTGCTGGCGCTGAAGTCCAACCCGCCGCAGCCCACCGACGACATTCCGCTGGACCAATTCACCTCGCAGGCGTTCTTCGACCTGGAGATGGAGCGCATGTGGCCGCGCGTGTGGCAGTTCGTCTGCCGCGAGGAGCATGTTCCCGAGGTCGGCGACTACTGGGTGCACGATATCGGCGACTGGTCGATCGTCGTCATCCGCACCGAGGACGGCATCCGCGGCTACTACAATTCCTGCCTGCACCGCGGCACCAAGCTGAAGCCGTCGGGCACCAGTGGCTGGACGGGCGAGCTGCAGTGCCCGTTCCACGGCTGGACCTGGACCCTGGACGGCACCTTGACCGAAGTGCCCTGCGCCTGGGAGTTCAAGCACCTGGACTACGACGCCAACCGGCTGCCGCAGGTGAAGGTCGAGGTGTGGAACAGCTTCGTGTTCATCAACATGGACGAGAACGCCCGGCCGCTGCTCGAGTATCTGGAAGTGCTGCCCGAGCACTTCGCCAGGCGGGACCTGAGCAACTGGTACACCTTCATTCACTTCCGCAAGGAGCTGGCCTGCAACTGGAAGGTCGTGCTGGAGGCCTTCATGGAGGCCTATCACACGCCGGTAGTGCATCCGGAGCTGACCACCGTGGTCGGCGACTGGAACCTGCAGCACGACGTGTTCGGCGACCATGTCAGCCGCGACCTGTCGGCCATGGGCGTCACCAGCCCGACCGCGGAGCCTCGCAGCGAGCAGGAGCTGCTCGACAACATGTTCCTGGGCGATCCCAGCACCGCCAAGGGCGGCAACCGGATGATGGTGCCGGAGGGCGAGACGGCGCGCATCGTGCTCGCAAAGACCATGCGCCAGAACTATGCGGACAAATACGGGATCGACCTGTCGGACCTGTCCGATGCCGAGATCATCGACTCGCTGAAATACAACCTGTTCCCCAACGTGATGGTAAACGCGGGCGTCGCCGCCGCCTCGATCACCGTGTTCTGGCCGCTGGGCAACGACCCGAACCGTTCGGTGATGGAGTCCTTCCGACTGCGCCCGTTCCGTCCCGAGGACGGCCGCCCCGAACCCGCCGAGCCGGTCCGCATCCGCGAGGACGAGAGCTTTTCAACGGTGCCGGGACTCGATCCCTTCGTCGCCAAGGTCTACGACCAGGACACCAGCATCATGCGCTGGCAGCAGGAAGGCATGCGCACGAGCAGGAAGGGCAAGGCCACCCTGTCGAGCTACCAGGAGTCACGCATCCGCCGGGTGCACGAGACGCTGATGAAGTACGTCGCCGACTGACAACGCGCGGAGAAGGCCCGGGAGGGACGCACCTTGCCAGGGAGGGGATCCGGCAAGGTGCGCCCCAGGACGCGTGCGATGTCGTGTCCGGCGCACCCGGCCAGTAGGGTGTCTGGATAGGTTGCGCCCCGGGATGCATCGATGACTGCATCGCTTCCGCATATAACACCGTATTTTACATCTTAAAGGGGTGATTTGCCGGTTTCTGCAAATTACGGCGAACCTTCCCGAGAGGCGCGGTCGAGTCCCATCAGCGATCGTCCACATAAGCCGTCAGCGTCTGCCGTCCATCGTCGCTCGACAGGCTGATTTCGTCGGCCCAGTGCCGCATCAGCGCGATTTGGAGGGTCCCGTCGTCGGCGTCGGTGTTGACCGGGCCATCGAGGGTGAGCGGCTCGCCTTGCCAGGACAACTCGATTTGCAAGCCAGTTTCGTCGTAGCGCAGCTCGAGACCGGCGTCGCTGCCGCGCATCACCACGCGAGGCGCGAGGGCGGCGAACTCCTCGAGGAAATTGCCGGCGCGCCGGATCAGGTCGACGCGCGCGGCCCAGGCGCGGCCCTGCGTCTCGGCGAAGTCCTTCAGCGCGCCGGCATCGTCCAGGCGCCACCGCAAACTCGCGTCCCTCGGGATGCCCAGCCGCAGCATGGCGTTGAGCGCCAGCGCCGCGATCATGGCGACGGCGAGCGGCGAGTTCAGCACCTGCATGCCCAGCGGCGGCAGATCGAGGTGCCCGCGCAGGTCCGGCGTCAGCACGCTGATGACAATGGCCGAGCCGATGACCAGCGTCCGGCGCGCGTCGACCAGCCGCTGCGCCAGCATGCCGATGCCCATCTTGATGGTGAAGGTGGCCGAGTAGAAGCAGGCCGCGCCCAGGATGCCGGCGGGAATGGCATAGAGCAGGCTGGCGGCGCCCGGCGTGAGCCCGAGGACGATCCAGCCGATGCCCGCGGCGATGCCGACCCGGCGGGCGATCACGCCGTTGGCCGCGGCCAGGCCGACGCTGCCCGAATAGGTGTTGCTGCCCAGCACGCCGGCGATCCCCGCCACCACCGTGCCCATGCCGTCGGCCAGCGTGCCGGCGCGGATGTTCCTGAAATCCGGCGCCTTCCAGTTGGGGTCGGCGAGCTGCTGGCAGGCGGTCAGGTCGGCGATGGCGCGGATGAAGCACGCCAGCGCGCCGATCAGGAAGCCCGGCAAAAACTGGAGCGGAAAGGACGGCGTGGCAAGCGGCCAGACGGGCAGGACGAACGCCACGTCCCGCGTGGCCGCGCCGATGTCGCCGATGGCGATCTCCAGCACGACCCAGGCCGCGCAGCCGGCGGCGACGCCGACCAGCACAGCGAGCGAGCGCAGTCCCGGCGTTCCCCAGATGGCGGCGGCGATGATGGTGGCGAGCGCGATGGCGGCCGCGGCCATCTCCAGGGGCCCGGCCGCCCCTCCCGGCCCGGCGCCGATCATCAGCTTCAGCCCCAGCACACCGAGCATGATGCCCAGCAGGGTGATGACGACGCCGATGATCTCTGGCGAGATCCAGGCGCGCAACGGCCGAATGCACCGCGACAACGCCATCTCGGTCAGGCCGGCGACGATGGTGAGACCGGCTACCGCGCCCAACCCGCCCGATTGCGCCGCCGCGACCGCGAACGGCACATAGAGGATGGTGCAGTGCCCCAGCAGCAGGCAGCCCGAGCCGATGCCGCGCCGGCCGAACGCCTGGATCAGGGTGGCGGTACCCATGGCGACCATGGCCAGGCTGACATAGCGGGTGATGGTTTCCGGATCGGCGCCCGCGGCCTCGGCGACGATGCGCGGGAAGATCAGCGTCACCGCGCTGAGCGAAATGTGCTGCAGCGCGTTGAGCCAGGTGATCCGGCGCGGCGGCACCGCATCGACGGCATAGGTGATCGACGACATTCCCCGCCCCTCAAGGAACCCTGCATGATGCTAGTTCACGGCCGCGCGCACGCAAAGCATTGCCATCGGTCCTCCCGCATGGCCTCTGGGCGGTGGCGCGCACCGGTCATGATCGCTAAGGTTGCGGCTCACTGCGCGGAGCGTTGAATTGGACACCCCTGACCGGACGGCCATGTCGCCAGAAACCGCCGGCCGCTGGACCATCGTGACCTTGCTGCTCGCGGTGCAGATCTTCGCCAATGTCGACCGCCAGATCCTGAATGTGCTGGTCGAGCCGGTGAAGGCCGAGTTCGGGCTGTCCGACAAAGTGATGGGGCTGCTGACCGGCGCCGCGTTCTCGGTGTTCTACGCCGTCCTCGGCGTGCCGCTCGCCCTGCTGGCCGACCGCGCCAACCGGCGCAATCTGATCGCCGCCGCCCTCGCCGTGTGGAGCGCCATGACCGTGTTCTGCGGCCTGGCGACGACCGCGCTGCAGCTCGTCCTCGCGCGCATCGGCGTGGCGGTGGGCGAGGCGGGCGCGGGACCGGCGTCGCAGAGCATCGTGTCGGACCTGTTCGCGCCCAAGGAGCGGGCGCTGCCGATGGCGATGCTGGCCGTCGGGCCCAATCTCGGCATCATGTTCGGCTTCGTCGCCGGCAGCCTGCTGGCGGAAATGTTCGGCTGGCGCATGGCGTTCATTGCCGTCGGCGTGCCCGGCCTGCTGATGGCGCTGGTCATCCTCGCCGCCATGCGCGAGCCGCGCCGCGGCTATATGGACGGCCTTCAAGATGAACCAGACGATGAGGAATGGATCAGATTCAAAACTAGCATGACCGAGATTTTGTCCGGAACAGCCCTGAGCATACTGTTTGGCGGCCAACTGCTTCACCGGTTTCGGACGCTCATCGTAGCGGTTTGGAACTTCGGCTTTGGAGACTTGCTTCGAACGATCATTAAACGCCGGTCACTGCTGTGGATCATCGCCGGGTTTTCCTGCGCCGGCATGTTCGGCTATGGCGCCATCGCCTGGGCGACGGCGTTCTTCAACCGCAGCTACGGCCTGAGCCCGGGCGAGATCGGGCCGATCATCGGCATCCTGGTCGGCGTCGGCGGCGCCATCGGCACGTTGGCCGGCGGCTGGCTGGCCGATCGCACCGGCCGGCACGACGTGCGCTGGCGGCTGTGGATCATCTGCATCTCGGCCAGCATCGCCGCGCCGCTGTCGGCCGCCGCGTTCCTGGCGCAGAACCAGTGGCTGACGCTGGCGCTGATGACCCTGCCCGCGTCGGTCGCGATCTTCCATGCCGGGCCCAGCTTCGCGCTGGTGCAGGAGCTGGTGCCGCTGCGGCTGCGCGCCCTGGCGGCGGCGTTCCTGCTGTTCTGCCTGAACGTGATCGGCGGCGGCCTCGGCCCGTTTGTCGTCGGCCTGCTGAGCGACCTGATGGAGCCGTCGCTGGGCCGTGAGTCGCTGCGCTACGCCATGCTGGCGCTGACCGTGCCGATCCTGCTCAGCGTGGTGTTCTACTACCTGGCGGCGCGCCGCCTGCCCCGCGACCTGGCGGATGCACACGCGGCCGCGGCATGATCAAATCTGCTGCACCGCGTTGGGCTGGGCGGATGGGTCGCCGAACGCCGGCGAACGGATGTTGAGGGCGTTGAGCTTCAACTCACCGCCGCTGCTGCGCAGCACCATGCGGATAACGGCGGGTCCCTTCGCGAATTTGGCGTTGATGTCGACGGTGACGAAGGTGCCTTTGCCGGTGGATGAGAAGTAACCGGTCATCGCCGGCGGCTCGAAGCTGGAAAGGTCGCCCAGCTTCGAGAACACGATGAACTTGCGCTGCTGGTCGGCGCTGTCGATCGTGCTGTTGAATTCCTCGGTGCCGTAGGGCTTGAGCGCATCGGCCCGCCATTCGGCGATCACCGGCACCACCTCAGTGGAGAACTTCTCCACCGCCTCCTTGGACGGTCCGATCACGCCGCAGGCCGCGAGGACCAATATCCCGACGAGCCATGACCGCTTGACGGAGTAGAGTGCAGGCATCGGCGATCCCCGGCGGTTGACGGTATCCCAGTTTCCCTTTGTCGCGCCGCAGAGGCAACAGCGATACGCCGACGGTGCCACGGGCTTCGATTCCGCCCCGTCTTGTGCTAAGCTATGCGCAGTACCCGTCGACTGGATTCATCATTCTCGGAGGGGAACATGAACCACATTCTTGCAGGTACCCTTGCAGCCGCGGCTCTCGTCATCGGAGCATCGGTGCTCACGCCCGGAAGCACCGACCGTCAGCCGAAGATGTCGGACCCACGGCAACTTCTCGATCCATCGCGGCTCAACGCCGGTCTGTGCGGCGGCGACCAAGCCCGGGACAATCGGCTGTCCCGCCTTGTCGCCCTGTTCGCCGTCCCAGCCGCGCAGGCCGCGATCCAGCCGGGCGACGGGCCGCCGCTCTACGACAATCTCGGCAGCTTCTCCATGAAGGTGACTCCACCTCGCCACAGGCGCAGGCCTATTTCGACCAGGGCATGCGGCTGATGTTCGGCTTCAACCATGCCGAGGCGATCCGCGCCTTCAGGCAAGCCCAACGGCTCGATCCGCGCTGCGCCATGTGCTTCTGGGGCGAATCGCTGTCGCTGGGCGCCAACATCAACGTGCCGATGGATCCGGAAGCCTCGCCGCCCGCCTGGGAGGCGCTGCAGAAGGCCGTTGCAGCCGCCGACACCGAGACCGAGGTGGAGAAGGCGCTGATCGAGGCGCTGAAGGCCCGCTACTCCATCGACCCCAAGTCGGAGCGCGCGCCGTTCGACGCGGCCTATGCCGACGCCATGAGGGCGGTGCACCAGCGGTTCCCGGACGACCAGAACGTCGCCGTGTTCTACGCCGAGGCGGCCATGAACACCCAGCCCTGGGACTACTGGGAAGCGGACCGGGTGACGCCGAAGGGCCGCATGGGACCGGCCATCGCCGCCATCGAGCAGGTGATCACCGCCCACCCTGACCATCCGGGCGCGATCCATCTCTACATCCACCTGACCGAGGCGTCCGGCGATCCGTGGAAGGCGGAGGCGCCGGCCGGGCGGCTGGCGGCGCTGATGCCGGGCCAGGGCCATCTCGTGCACATGCCGTCGCACACCTGGTACCGGATCGGCCGGTTCAAGGACTCGCTGGCCAGCAACATCGCCGCCGCCGAGGCCGACGAGGCGTTCATCCGCGCCGCGAACGCCGGCGAGACGCTCTACGCCAACGCCTACTACCCGCACAACGTGCACTTCATCCTGACCTCGGCACTGATGGCCGGCGACGGGAAAAACGCCCTCGTGGCAGCGGACAAGCTGGCAAAGATCATCAATCCCGAAATGGCGCTGGCGGTCGCCGGCCTGCTGCAGCCGATGATGGCGTCGCCTTACGTCGTCCACGCCCGGTTCGGCGCGCCCAAGGACGTGCTCGCCCTCGAGCGGCCCGACACGCGGTTCCCCTACGTGGTCGCCATGTGGCACTACGCGCGCGGCGTTGCCCTGGCACTCGACGGCAAGCCGGACGCGGCGAACGCCGAGGCCCAGGCCATCGCCGGCCTCCGCGAGACAGCCGACCTGAAGAACCTGGTCGACAACATGGTGCCCGCGCCGCAAATCCTGCAGACCGCCGAACTGGTGGTCCGCGCCCGGGCCGCGCAGGCGAAGGCCGACTACCCCGGCAGCGCCAAGCTGCTGCGCGAGGCCATCGCACTGGAGGACGCCATTCCCTATACCGAGCCGCCCTTCTGGTACTATCCGATCCGCCAGACCCTGGGCACCGTGCTGCTGCAGGCGGGCAAGACCGACGAGGCGGTGCAGGCGTTCCGCGAGGCGCTGGTCCGCAGCCCGGGCAATGGCTGGGCGCTCTATGACCTGAAGGAAGCGTACGCCAGGGCGGGCGATCCGTTCGCCGCCTCGGCGACGCGGGAGCTTTACCGCAAGGCCTGGGCGGGCGAGGCGGATCCGGCGATCAACCGGATCTGAGCCGCTCGATCAACGCCATGGCGGCGGCCGGATTGCGCACCTTGTGGCCACTGATGACGTAGCGGAAGACATTGCGCGGCCCCTTCAGCGCAAACACGAAATCCGCAGGCGTCTCATCGTGCCATTTGGCGAAGGTCTCGGGCTTCTGCGAGCGGCAGAAGGTACCGTTGGCCTCGATGGAGGTGAGCTTGCCGCTGGCATAGTCCAGCTCACGCTTCTGGACCAGGCCCTCGGGATGGAACACGCGGCGCCACGGCTCGAACGTCCAGCCGCCAATGCCGATGCGGATTGCGGGTTTTGCGTCCCTGGACATGGTCACCTCCGGCCTGGGAACGCGAAGGCTACACTGACCGGCCGAGATCGCAAAACCCGCGCCCGAATCACTCAGGCTGCCTTCGCGGCGCCGGCGGCCTGCATGGCCTTCACGTCGCTGGCCTCGAGCGTCCTGCCGCCGATTCCCCAGTCGCCGCTCTTCACTTCCTCGAAGATGACGAAGGTGTAGGGCCGCAGCGCCTCGCCTTCGACCGCGACCATGGCCTCGGTGACGCGCTCGATCACGTCACGCTTCTGGTCCGGGGAAAACACGCCTTCGATTCCCTTGATGGTGACCAATGGCATCTCTCTCGCTCCTTCTGGTCGGGCGGGTGCGCCGCCCTGCGCGTCGCCGCCGGTGCCGGCGACAAGCGGAATCTAGGCTTCGCGGCCGGCGCATGTCCTTGCGTTTTCTGCGGAAAAGTCAGAACGTATTGGCACTACTCACCACTAAAACCTATATAATCATCGTCTTATGCCAAAACTTACCCTGGACGCCATCGACCGGCGCATTCTGCGCGAGTTGCAGGAGGATGCCCGGCTGACCAATGTGGAGCTGGCCGACCGCATCGGCCTGTCGCCGTCGCCCTGCCTGCGCCGGGTGCGGATTCTGGAGGAGGCCGGCATCATCGCCGGCTACCGCGCGACATTGTCGCGCAAGAACGCCGGGCTGGGCCTGACCGTGTTCGTCGGCGTTAAGGTGGATCGCCACCACGACGAGGAAGCGACGGCGTTCCAACGGGCGGTGGCGGACGTGTCCGAGGTGATCGCCTGCTATCTGGTATCGGGCGAGCACGACTTCCTGATCGAGGTGGTGGTGCCCGACCTGGAGGGCTACGAGCAGTTCCTGATGGGCCGGCTGCTTAGGCTCCCCGGCGTTGTCGACGTTCGGTCGAACTTCGCCATCCGTACGGTGAAGTCGCCGGCATCGCTGCCGCTCGATCATCTGCCGATTTGAGAAATCCCGTTACCGGCTCGCCAGGCCGAAGCGCGCAGCGGTTCGAATTACGTGCACTGGCTTGCCAAGCCGAAGCGCGCAGCGCGAAGGCTGGTGCGGGCGGTCGGACTCGAACCGACACTCTATCGCTAGAAACGGATTTTGAGTCCGCCGCGTCTACCATTCCGCCACGCCCGCGCGGAGGAAGCGCATCATAGCGAGGGCACGCGCCGGGTCAATGTCGGCAAGCGCCGCCTGTGGACCGTGGCGCCAGGCCGGAGTACACAAAAGCGATATTGTACGGGGGAGGACCATGAGTTTCGGTAGAATATTTGGGCTGGTCTGGCGTGGATTCCGCATGGTTGCCGTGTTTTCCGGCAGGGACACGCGGTCGCAGTTCTGGTCCTACGCCATCTTCCTCTATCTCGCGCTGACGATGGCCCAGATTGCGGTCACCGTTCCGCTGATCTACGGCGTGATGGAGCGCAGGACCGAACTGTCCGTCGGCCATCCCGAGCTACTGGCAGCCGAGCCGGACCTCAACCGATTGATCCCGTGGGGTATCGCCGCGAGCGCAGGCTTCTGCCTGTTGCTGGCGGGCGCGGTGACGCGGCGGCTGCATGATCGCGGCCTGGGGGGCGCGTGGGGACTAATGGCCCTGCCGCCGATGCTCATCGTGCTGGTGGTCATGCTCGCCCGCGCCGGCACGAAAGGTCCCAACCGCTACGGCGACGATCCTGCCGCGCCCTAGCCCTTGCCGGTATTTGTGAGGCTGTCTCTAAAGCGCCTTGCGAAAGGTGAGGTTGTAACGCAGCTGGCCGGTAAGATCGTGATGCCCCTGCTTAAGCGCATCGACGCCGTGGAAAGCGAGTCGCGACGGGCCGCCCCAGACGGCGACGTCGCCATGGTCGACCCGGAACCGGCGCGGCTTGTCCTTCCGGTCGAGACCGCCGAACAGGAAGGTGGCGGGCACGCCCAGCGATACCGAGACGATCGGGTGCGACAGGTTCCCCTCGTCGCGGTCCTGGTGCAGAGTCAGCCGCGCGCCGGGCGCGTAGCGGTTGATCAGGCAGGCCTCGGGCGCGAAGCCGGAAAAGCCCGCCGCCTGCGCCGCCCGGCCGGCCAGATCGCGGAACAGCGGCGACATGGCGGGCCAGGGACAGCCGGTTTCGGGGTCGTCGGCGCCATAGCGATAGCCGCGCCGGTCGCTGATCCAGCCGACGGCGCCGCAATTTGTCATGGCCACCGACATGCGGAAACCGCCCGGCGTGATCAGGTGCCGGAACGGCGCGGCCTCGGCGATCGCGGTGATCTCCGCGAGCAGCGCGGGCGCCTCGGCGACGGCGAAGCCGCGCAGCAGCACCGCGCCATCGGCCAGGTCCTCGACCGAGGCCGTCATCAGTCCTGCCAGCAGGTCGCCGGTCACTTTTCCTTCTCCAGCAGGGCGCGCTTGCGCTCGATGCCCCAGCGGTAGCCGGCCAGCACGCCGCCGATCCGGTGGACCCGGTGGCACGGGATGGCGACGGCGATGGCGTTGGACGCGCAGGCGCCGGCCACCGCGCGCACCGCCTTCGGCATGCCGAGCGACTCCGCGATATCGGTATAGGTGCGGGTCTCGCCCATCGGGATAGCGCGCAATGCCTGCCACACAAGCCGCTGGAACGCCGTGCCCCTGATGTCGAGCGGCAGGTCGAGGCCCAGATGCGGGTCGTCGACGAACGCGACCACCTGCGACACCCAGCGGTCGAAGTCGGCATCGCCCGCCACGAGCCGCGCCTTGCCGAACTGGCCACGCAACGCGCCGGCCAGCATCTCCAGGTCGTCGCCCAGCATGATGGCGCAGATGCCCTTGTCCGTCGCCGCCACCAGCACCCCGCCCAGCGAGCTTTGCCCGATAGCGTAGCGGATGGTCTCGCCCGGGCCGCCGTCGCGGAAGCGGGTCGGCGTCATGCCCAGGCTGGCGTTGGAACCGGCATAGAATCGCCCCGACGAGCCGAAGCCCGCGTCGTAGAGCGCCTCGGTCACCGTGCCCGCCTCGACCAGCGCCGAGCGCACCCGCCGGTCGCGCAGTGCCCTGGCATAGCCGCGCGGCGTCAGGCCGGTGCGCGCCTTGAACACCCTGTGGAAGTGGAACGTACTGAGCCCGGAGTCCGCCGCCAGCGACGCCAGGTCCGGCGTTTCCTCGGCGGTCTCGATGGTGCGGCAGGCCTTCTCCACCAGCTCCGACGCGCGGTCGGCCTCGGCGGGACGGCAACGCAGGCAGGCGCGGAATCCCGCCGCCTCGGCCTCGCCGTTGCTGTCGAAGAAGCGAACGTTCTCGCGCTTGGCCCGGCGCGACGGACAATCGGGCCGGCAATAGACGCCGGTGGTGACGACGGCATAGTAGAAGCTCGCCGCCGGATCGCGGTCCAGCACGGCCTGCCAGCGGGATGTGTCGATGATCGCGGTCATTTCCATGATCCTGTCCTTCCGATTGAGCCGCGCAACGGCGCCGGCTTCAACCCATATCTATGGAAGGACGCAGCAGAGGACACTCCGGGTCTTGCGGTCGAATTCAGCTTCCGAACGCCGCCGCGATGCGGGCGCGCATGGCTTCGTCGGGCAAGGACCCGGCGCCGGCGCGGGCATTGTCCGCCATGTGGGCCGGATTGGCCGTGGCGGGGATGGCGCAGGTGACGGCGGGATGGCCGAGGATGAATTTCAGCAGCAGCTGCGGCCAGGTCTCGCAGCCCAGCTCGGCGGCGAAGTCCGGCACCTTGCGGCCGCGCACCCGCCGCGCCAGCCCGCCGCCGCCGAACGGGCGGTTGACGATCACCGCGATGCCCCTGTCGGCGGCCAGCGGCAGCAGCCGGCGCTCGGCCGCCCGGTCGTCGAGCGCGTAGTCGAGCTGGACGAAATCCATCGGCTCGGCGCGCATCGCCGCTTCCAGCGAGTCGTGGGCGGTCGGCGTGTAGTGGGTCACGCCCAAATAGCGCACCCGGCCCTCCTCCTTCCAGCGCCGCAGGGTTGCGAAGTGGGTGCGCCAGTCGAGCAAATTGTGCACCTGCATCAGGTCGACCCGGCCGAGCAGGGCGAGGGAGCGCTCCATCTGGGCGACGCCCGCGTCGCGGCCCGAGGTCCAGACCTTGGTGGCGACGAAGGCGCGCTCGAGCGCGTCCATGCGGCCGAGCACATCGCCGACCACGCCTTCCGCCTTGCCGTACATGGGCGAGCTGTCGATCAGCGAGCCGCAGCCGGCGAACAGCGACTCGACCACCGGCACCAGCGGCGCGGCGTCTCGCACGTCGAACGCCTGCCAGGTGCCGCAGCCGATCACCGGCAACAGCTCACCGGTCGAGGGAATGGGCCGGCGGTGCATGGTCTCCATCAGCGTCTCCCGTTGCCGTCCCGTTCAGATAGGCGCGGCGGTTTGGATTGCAGCGGCAAAAGCGGGCTGTTACATGATTCCGGCGCCCTTTTTCCGGCAGCGAGGACCGCATGACCCCATCGGCGAAACCGTCCATCACCGGACCCGTCCTGCTGCTCGCGGCCTGCCTCGCCATGATCCTCGGCGCCTACGGCTTCCAGTATATTGGCGGCTTCGAGCCATGCCAGATGTGCTACTGGCAGCGCTATGCCTATTACGCCGCGATCCCGCTGGCGGCGCTGGCGGTGGTGGTCGCGGCGACGCGCGGCATGGCGGCGTCCCGGCTGCCGGTAATGCTGACCGGCATCGCCCTGCTGGTGGGCATGGGTATCGCCGGCTTCCACACCGGCGTCGAATATCACTGGTGGCCGGGCCCGGAGACCTGCTCGGGCCCGCCGGTCACCGGCGACATCTTCCACCAGGAGATCGGCCCGGGCCTGATCCGCTGCGACGAGACGCCGTGGGCGCTGTTCGGCGTCTCAATGGCGGGCTACAATTTCGTCATCTCTGGCCTGCTGGCGCTGTTCGCGTTCCGGCTCGCCCTGAAAGGACGGCCATGAGCGACATTCCCAGCCGGCTGCCCGGCGAACTGACCGAGGACGACGTGAAGGCGCGGATGATCCGCGTCGACCAGGCTGGCGAATATGGCGCCGTGCGCATCTATGAAGGCCAGCTTGCCGTGCTCGGTCCGCGCGCCTCGGGCGCGGTGATCCGCCGCATGGCTGCCCAGGAGGCACGGCACCTGGAAAAGTTCGACCGGCTGCTGACCGAGCGCCGGGTACGTCCGACGTTGCTGTCGCCGGTGTGGCACATGGCCGGGTTCGCGCTGGGCGCGGCCACCGCGCTGATCGGCGAGAAGGCGGCCATGGCCTGCACCGTCGCCGTCGAGGAAGTGATCGACGAGCATTACGCGCAGCAGGCCGAGCGGCTCGAGGATAGCGATCCCGAGCTGAAGGCGCTGATCGAGGAATGCCGCGCAGAGGAGATCGAGCACAAGCAGGAGGCCGAGGAACACGGCGCCCGCGAGGCCGTGGGCTATCCGGTCCTGACCGGCGCCATCAAGACCGGCGCGCGGCTGGCGATCTGGCTGTCGAGCAGGGTTTAGTTCTCGTTGTCATCCCGGCGAAGGCCGGGAGATGGATTCACATTTGAAGTGCAACAGTTGGCTGCAGAAGAGTTCTGCAGGGGTTTTGAAGTCGAGGCACTTTCGAGGTGTGTTGTTGTAGAGGCTGACGATGGCGTTGAATCGTT
>CAMDTB010000035.1 GCA_945907245.1 Rhizobium sp. Q54 | reverse complement strand
GGTGAGGGAGGTGGCGCATATACCCGGCGACATCTTGGAGGTGGGCGTGTGGCGCGGAGGAACCGGAGCCGTGCTTGCCGCCGCGGCGTCAACCTGGAAACCGACCGCCAGGATATGGCTCTGCGACACATTCTCCGGCGTCGTGAAGGCCGGCAGTCTCGACCCTTCCTATGTTGGCGGCGAACATGCGGACACATCGCCGCAAGCCGTCAAAAGCCTCATCAACCGGCTAAATCTCGATAACGTTGAGATACTCGCGGGCATCTTTCCCGACGAAACCGGAAGCCTTGTAAATTCAGATCGAATCGCGCTCTGCCATATCGACGTGGACGTCTACCGTTCGGCCGCCGACATTGTCACCTGGGTACTTCCCCGGATGGAGCGCGGGGCGATGATCGTGTTCGACGACTATGGCTTCTCAAGCTGCAAGGGCATCACCCGGCTCGTCGATGAGCTCCGCACGGACGGCCACTGGCAATACTTCTACAATCTCAACAAGCACGCGATTCTCGTGAAGCGTTGAGGCGGGCCTCGGGCGCGCTAACGAACGCCCGGATCGACGCGTTCCCACGGCACGGTGACCCGCTGGCCGTCGTGGATGTGATGGATCACCGCCACCCGGTAGGCGGCGCGGACGTTCTCGTCGACCAGCACCTCGGCGGGCGGGCCGTCGGCCAGCAACCGGCCCTCGCGCAGCAGCAGCAAGCGGTGGCAGAACCGCTCGGCCAGGGTCAGGTCGTGCAGCACGGCGATCACCAGCGCGCCGGCCTCGGCATAGGCGCGCAGCACCTCCATGATCCCGATCTGGTGGTAGGGATCGAGCGCGGCGATGGGCTCGTCGACCAGCAGAACCGGCGCCTTCACCGCCAGCGCCCGCGCCAGCAGCGCCCGCGCCCGCTCGCCGCCGGACAGGGTGTCGACCGGCCGCGACGCGAATCCGGTCATCGCCGCCAGCGCCAGCGCCTCGTCAATGGCCGCCTTGTCCGCGTCCGACAGACCCTGGAACGGGGCCCGGTGCGGCAGGCGTCCCAGCGCCGCCAGGTCGCGGACGCTGAACGGCCAGTGCACCGGCTGGCTCTGCGCCAGATAGGCAACCATGCGGGAGAAAGCCCGGCGGCCGATCTGCTGTACCGGCCGGCCATCCAGCTCGACCGCGCCGCCAAACGGCACCAGGTCGGCGAGCGCGCGGATCAGGCTGGTCTTGCCGGCGCCGTTCGGGCCGATGAGGCCGACGAGCGCGCCGGGTCCGGCCACGAAGCTGACGCCGGCGACGGCGGGCAGGTCGCCGAACGAGACAGTCAGGTCCCGTGCGCGGATCGACGTCATGCGCCGCTCCGCCTGGTCTTGAGGATCAGGTGCAGGAAGAACGGCGCGCCGATCAGCGCCGTCACCACGCCCAGCTTCAGCTCGGGTCCACGCATGGGCACGCGCACCAGGATGTCGGCGGCGAGCAGCACCGCCGCGCCGGCCAGCGCGCTGGGCAGCAACAGGCGGCTGGGATGATGGCCGATCACCGGCCGCAGCAGGTGTGGCACCACCAGCCCGACGAAGCCGATCATGCCGGTGACCGAGACCACGGCGCCGACCGCGAGGCCGGTGCCCAGGATCACCTTCACGGTGGCGGCGCGCGGGCTGAATCCCAGGCTGCGGGCGGTGTCCTGGCCCAGGCTGAGGGCGTCGAGCGCCCTGCCCGACGTCAGCACCAGCGCCATGCCGGCAATGGCGAAGGGCGCGGCGAAGATCACGTGGCTCATGCTGCGGTCCGCCAGCGAGCCCAGCATCCAGAACACGATCTCCAGCGCCGCCCACGGGCTGGGCGCCAGGTTGAGGGCGAGCGAGGTCAGCGCCCCGGCGAAGGCGTTCACCGCCACGCCCGCCAGGATGAGGGTCATGACATCGACGCCGCGGCCGGCCAGCGCATAGAGCAGCGCCAGCGCCACCATGGCACCCAAGAAGCCGCCCACCGGCACGGCGAGCGCGCCGCCGAACAGGCCGAAATAGAACACGACGACGGCGCCCAGCGCCGCGCCTCCCGACGCGCCGACCAGTCCGGGCTCGGCCAGCGGGTTGCGCAGCAGCCCCTGGAGCGCAGCACCGCACAGCCCCAGCGCCGCGCCCGCCATCAGGCCCAGCAGGGCGCGCGGCAGGCGCACCTGGTAGAGAATGATCTCGGTCACGCCCGGATCGAGGTCGCGGGTCGCCGGCAGCCACTCGCCGCCGCGGCCGACGAAGATGGACAGCGCGAACAGCACCGCCACCGCGGCCGCGAGACTGGCGCAGACCAGAGCGATGCGGGTGTGGCTCGCCGGGTTCATGGGCGCCTCGCCAGCGGCCGGACCTGGTCGCGCAGGGTCTGCGCCGCCTGCGCCAGATAGGGCGTGCCGCAATTCCACAGGGCGGTCGGTACGCTCACCACCGGCCGGTCGCGCCGCAGGGTGGCGAGCGCCGGATGCTCGAGCACGAGATTGGCCATGGACGGCGAACCCATGCGGTACTCGCCGAGGATCAGCAGCTGCGGCTCGGCGCGCAGCACATCCTCGACCGTCATGCTGACCCAGCCGGACAGGCCCGGCTTGGCGGCGATGTTGACCAGACCCAGATGGGTGAGCACGTCATCGAACAGGCTGGGGACTCCCGCCGAGAAGCCGTTGGCGCCGTAGACCAGCGACCGGTAATGAAGATCGGACAGGGAGCCTCTCGTCTGCGCCAGCGCCGCATCGAAGGACGTCACCAATGCCTCGCCCCGCTCGGTTTCGCCCAGTGCGGCGGCGATCCGGCGGATATTGGCGCGGACGCCGCCGAAGGTATCGGCGACCGGCACGGTAAACACCGCGATACCCTGTCGTTTCAGCATGGCGACCGCGAGCGGCGAGTTGCTGCCGTCGGCGAACACCATGTCGGGCCGCAGCCGCAGCACCTCCTCCGCCAGCCCGTGGTTGGGCACATAGCGCGCCGCCTGCTTCCACATGGCGGAATCCTCCGCATCCTGGGTGACCCAGTGCACGGACAGGATGGTGTCGGGATCGGCGAGCAGCATGACGATCTGGTCGGTGCACAGGCCCATCGAGACAATGCGCTCCGGCGCGGCATGGGCGGGCACGGCTGAAACGGCGGCGAGCAGGCCGAACAGGATGTACCAGCCCGCCGCCTTCATGCCGTCAGTCTCCCAGTTTCACCCGCAGGCCGGCGAAGGCGCCGAGGCCGGGCGAACGGTAGGAGAACACTTCCTCGTAGTTCTGGTCGACCAGATTCTCGACCCGGCCATAGACCTCGAGGCTGTCGGTGAGCCTGTAACTGGCCGCAAGCGTCACCAGCACGTAGTCGTTCAGCGTGACGACGGATTCCGGCGTGGAACTCGCGAACTCGTTGTCGAGCTGCTTGCCATTGTACGACACGTCCAGGTTGACGTTGCCGCGCCCCGCCGCGAACGCGTAGTTGGCGTTGAGACTGCCCATGTGCCTGGGCCGACGGACTTCCGGCGAGCCGTCGGGCTGGCGGGACCTGGTGTAGGTGTAGCTGCCGCCGACCGACAGGTTGTCGGTGAGTTGTGCCGACATCATCACCTCGATGCCCTCGCGCTGGCTGGTGCCGACCAGGTTGTCGACCATCGTCAGGAACGTGTTGAAGTCGAAGACGGTGACGATCTCGTTTTCCAGGTTGGCGTGAAAATAGGTCACGTCGAGGACCAGCTTGTCGTCGAACAGCTTTTGCTCGATGCCGACGTCGAAGCTGCGGGATTCCTCGGGCTTCAGGTCCGGATTGCCGAGGAAAAAGGCCGGAAAGAAGCCGAACATCTCGAAGAAGCCCGGGTTGGTGACGGCGGTGCCGTGGCTGGCATGGAGCCGGGTGCCGATCTCCTTGAACTGCCAGGCGGCCGAAAGCCGGTAGGTGGTGGCGTTCTTGAACATGCGGTTGTCGTCGTGGCGCACGCCGGCCGACAGGAATAGCTGGTCGGCGAAACCGACGCGGTACTCGCCGATATAGCTGTTCTGCGGCTCCGACTGTTCCTGGTTCTCCAGCGCGTCGGGCACGGCGCCGCGGTTGACGAAGTCCTGTTCCTCCCGCTGGAACGCCATGGTCACGTGGTGGTCGGCGTCGAGAAACGAGGGTGTCTGGAAATTCACCGTGTTCTGGTAGGCAAACTTGAGCCGCTGGCCGTGGTTGCCGGTCAGGTCATTGCTGGGATTGATGTATTCGCGCTTGGTGTCGGCGTATTGCACTAATGCCTGGTGCACCCAGTGATCGTCGAACAGCGACAGCTCGCCCTGCACGCGGCCATAGAACTGGCGGTTCTTCTGCACGTCCAGGGTATCGATGACCAGACCCTCGGTCGGGGTCGGTGGCCAGTTGAAGTCCTGGGCGTCGGTGTCGTTCTTGCTGGTCACGTAGCGGCCGACCGCGTCGATGCGAAAATTGTCGGTGACCTGGGCCATGCCCTTGCCGCTGAAGGTGAAGGTGCGGGCGCCGTCCTTCTCGGTGCCGAAGCGCGAGAGGTTGATGCCGTCGGTACCGAAATAGCCGGCCGAGAACACGCCGTTCACCCGGTCGGTGCCGCCGGAGACGAGCGCCGTCGCCTGCCGTTCGGCGAACGAGCCGCCCTCGGCCGAGCCCTCGAAGCGGAATCCGGGGTGACCGCTCTTGGTGATGATGTTGATGACGCCGCCCAGCGCATCCGACCCGTAAAGTGCGCTCTGGGCGCCGCGCAGCACCTCGATGCGCTCGATGCCGACGGCCATTAGGCCGGCATAGTCGAACTCGCCGTTGAAGTTCAACTCGTTGGCCTCGACGCCGTCGATCAGCACCAGCGTGTGATTGCCCTCGGCGCCGCGCATGCGGATCTGGGTCAGCTGGCCCGGTCCGCCCGAGCGGCTGACGGCGACGCTGGGCACGCTGCGCAGCAGGTCGGAGACGACCGGGTTCTGCCGCCGCTCGATATATTCCTCGTCGAGTACCGAGATGGCGTTGCCGATGGTGTAGGCCTCGGCGGGTATCATGCTCGCCGTGACGAACACCGTATCGCCGGGCAATACGCCGTCGGCGGCGAAGGCGGGCGCGCCGGCCAGGCCGGCCAGCGCGGTGGTGACAAACAGTGACGTTTTTCGTCGGTTAGATCGATTGGCGGGCATCGGTTTCCTCACAGCCACTTGGTAAGAGGCTGGACGCACGGGATGCCGCCGCGCCAGGGCGCTGCCGGTCATTGCTTGCGAGGGCGCGTATCGTCCCATCCGCGGCGTCCAACCCGTTCACAGGTGTCGCCACAGCGGAAACCCGCACCACCCACTACCCCGGTAGCTGGAAGGACGACGCGATGGCAGGTCTCCTGGCTGGCGGGTCATCGCCCCGATACGCCTTCCCAGGACGGATCCCAGTGGCTCTTCGTATCGGAACTCGCCGCTTACAGTTGCGGGGACAGCCACGGCTGGAGCGCACATTGCTCTTCCGTGTTCCCTTTGAAGCCCTTGCGGGCACCATCGGGGCGGACCCTACGCCCGCCGCCAGGCAAACGCAATTGCGCAGAATTGGCGGGCTGTCTTGCGGATTTCCTCAGGCCACGCGCCGGTACGCAGATGAGGAAATCAGCGGCAGGACCAGCAGACCCACGATCATGAAACCGGACAGCATGGCCCACGCCTCGTTGATGGCGAGCACCATGCCGGCTTTCTCGACCAGCGGGCGGGCGAAATCGACGGCCGACGCCTCCAGGTTCTCCAGCGGCACGCCCTTGAAGAACTTGAGCGGCAGGCCGACGAACGCGGCGGCCTCGCGGCTGCCTGCCATCAGTTCTTCGGCGAGGCGCCTGCCATGGTCTTCGGCCCTGCCGTGGATCACAGTGTCGATCAGGGCGATGCCGATGGCGCCGCCCAGGTTACGCATGAGGTTGAACAATCCGCTGGCGTTGGTCACCCGATCGGGTGGCAGATGCCCCAACGCGAGCCGGGTCGGCGGCAGCAGACACAGCATGATCGCCGAACCGCGGACGATCTGCGGCCACAGCATCTCGTCGAAGCCGGTTTGCGGGGTCTGAAACGTGCTCATGGCCAGGCCGACTCCGAAGAGGGCGAAGCCGGACGCCGTGAGCCACCGGGCGTCGAATCGCCGCTCGAGCTGAACCACGATTGGCGCCGTCACAAGCTGGGCAAGGCCAGTGACCAGCATGACCTGCCCGATATCCAGGGGTCCATAACCGCGCACATAGCCGAGGAATACCGGCATCAGGTAGACCGAGCCGTAAAGTCCTACGCCCAGCAGGAAACTGAGGCAGCAGCCGACGGCGAACGCCCGGTCGCGGAACTCGCCAAGGTCGACGAAGGGCCGGGAGCGCGCCAGTGTCCGGCGCACGAATGCCGCGCCGCTCGCCACGCTGAGCACCAGCAGCGCCAGCACGAGCCCGGACAGCCATCCCCGCTTGGGGGCCTCCTTGAGCCCGATCTCCATCGCCGCGAGTGCGATGGCCATCAGCACCAGGGCGATGGTGTCGACGGTTCGCAGGTGGCCAGGGTCGGGTCGTTCGCGCGGCAGGCACACCAGCGCCGCGGCAGCGGCCAGCAATCCCGGCCCGATGTTGATCAGGAACAGCCAGTGCCAGGACCAGGTCTCGGTGATCCAGCCGCCGACAAGCGGTCCGACCGTGGGCGCCAGCACCGCCAGCACGCCGCCGATGGTGGTCGCGATGCCCTGCAGCCGGGCCGGGAACAGCAGGAACACGGCGGCGAACACCAGCGGGATCAGCACGCCGCCGGCGAACCCCTGCACGACACGCCAGGCGATCAGGTCGGCGAATCCGACGCTCAATGCGCAGCCGAGCGACGCGGCGCTGAACAGGAGGATGGCGGCAAAAAACAGGCCGCGCATGGTCAGGGCCCGCGTCAGCAAGCCGGTGAGCGGAATGGCGATGACTTCGGCGATCAGATAGGCGGTCTGGATCCAGCTCATGCGCTCGGGCGGAATTGCGAGCGCGCTCTGGATGGCGGGCATGGAGGTGACGACCACCTGCACGTCGAGGATCGCCATGAACATGCCAAGGCACATGGCGGCGAAACCCGCCCACACCGTGAACGGCACAGCGCGGTCGTCGTCGGGTGATTGCCGGATCACCGGGCCAGCGCCCGGTTTTCGGCGCGGATGCGGACCATCAACAGAGCGGCATTCAGCAGGCTGAAGACCACGCCGTACCAGACCAGGCCGAACACCAGCGGCAGCACCATGATCTCGCCGGCGACGACCCAATAGTTGGGGTGATTGAGGAACCGGTACGGCCCTTCCCGCACGAGCGGTGCGCCGGGCAGCACGATGATCCGCGTCGTCCAGCGCGGCCCCAGGGTGGCAAGAACCCAGACGCGCAGCAGCTGAAGCACCGCGAAGACCGCGAGCCAGGCCAGGTCGACCGGCGCGGACCAGGCCAGCCACCACAGGCCGGCGAGCCAGGCGCCATGCAGCAGCACGATCAACGGGTAATGTCCTGGCGCGACTTCGATCCCGCCCTGCGCAAGCAGCCGCGCGGTGTTGCGGCGGGCGAGCGCCAGTTCGCCCAGCCGCTGCAGCGAGACGAACACCAGGACCGCGAGCGCCAGGCTCACGCGGCCCTCGGCGGCGCCGACTTTACCAGCGAAACGCAGCCGCAGCTGAAGCCGGGTCCGAGCGCCGTCAGCACCGAGCGCTCCGGCAGACTTTCCCTGAGCACCCGGTCGAGGACGAACAGCACCGTGGGCGCCGACATATTGCCATGGTCGCGCAGCACCGCACGCTCATGGTCGAGCGCGCCCTGGTCGAGATGCAGGGTCTGCTCCAGCGCGGTCACCACCTTGGCGCCGCCCGGATGGCAGATGAAGCGATCGACGCTGTCGCGGTCGACGCCGATCCGCGCCAGGATGCCGTCGATGGCCGGGCCTACGTTGTCGCGGGCGAAGGGCGGTATCTCGCGGTCGAAGACGACGCCAAAGCCGACCTCGTCGATGTTCCAGCCCATGATCCCGAGCGTGCCCGCCCACAGATGCTCGCCCGCGCCTTCGATACGCGCGAATCCGAGGTCTCCAGTACGCACCACGGCGGCGGCGGCGCCATCGCCGAACAGGGCGGTGGCGATGATATTGGCCTTGGTCAGCGTGTCGAGCCGGAAGGCCGCCGAGCAGACTTCCACGGCGACCAGCAATACGGTCGAGCCGGGTTGCGCGCGGGCCAGCCGTCCGGCGATGGCGAGGCCCTGCACGCCGCCGGCGCAGCCGAGGCCGAACACCGGCACCCGCTCCACGTCCGGCCGGAAGCCCATGCGGCCATGCACCCGCGCTTCCAGGCTGGGCGTGGCGATACCGGTGGAGGAAATGCTGATGACGGTGTCCACGTCGGCCGCGGTGCAGTTCGCCGCCGCCAGCGCCTTGCGCGCCGCGTCGACGAACAGGTCCCCCGCGCCGTCCAGGTAGGATTCGGTCCTTTCACTCCAGCCACGCGGCTCGAGATACCAGTCGACCGGGCGGATCAGGTGCCGCGTGCTGATGCCGGTGGTGGCGAACACCTTCTCCAGCCGACCGAAATCGGGAAAGCGGGGTGAAAAGACATCGCGGGCGATGCGCGCGGCCTCTGCCTGGGTCAGAAGGTGGGGCGGGACCGCCGTCGCGAGCGACAGCAGGCTCGCGTGCACTCCCTCACTCGCGTCGGTCGATCTCTGCATGGTGACGACCTTTGCCAGCCGCGCGAGGCCTGCCGAAGACCGGCGGCCAGTGCACGCGAACGCTCTAGAAGTATCGCGGGTACTGAAGCTGTCAACGCGCCGCAGACCCGGCCGTTACCGTGAACGACAGATTATCCGGATATTTTGGTATTATATTTCAATAGGATGCCAAAAGGTAACGGGCAGGTTGCCGAACTCAGGTCCTCTCCCGCTTGTCGTAGCCGATGCTTTCGGGCGTGACGTAGATCGGCGGACGTTCGGGCTCCAGCACCGTCGGGCGGCCGTGACAGAGATTGATCATCTCGCCGGTGCGGCCGTTCGGGCCTTCCTTGATGATATCGACGACGACCTGGGCCGAATCCTCTGGCCGCATCCAGGTAGCGGCGAGTTCCGGCGTAACCGCGTCGCCGAGGAAGTTGCGCAGCATGGAGGTGTCCGTCGCGCCCATGGCCATGCCGTTGACCCGGATGTTCTTCGGCCGCAGTGCCTTCGCCCAGGCGTAGGTCAGCGCATAGGTGCCGTATTTGCTGGAGTCGTAGACGTCGAACACGAGGCTGCCGCCGGTCGGCCGGGGCGAAGCCGCCCATGGGCAGGTGTCGAGATGCGGGCACAGCTCGCGCGGCGAGCCGCAGGTAACGCCATGGTCGGTGCCGATGTTGACGATGTTGCCGCCACCCCGCGCGATCATGCTGGGCATCACCGCCCGGCCCATCAGGTACTCGCCCTTCAGGTTGGTGCCGACCATGCCGTCATAGTCGGCAAGGGTCTTGTCCAGATCGTCATGGGACGAGCTGAGCCAGCACTTGCCGGCGTTGTTGATCAGGATGTCGATGCCGCCGAACCGGGCGATGGTGTCATCGACGAACTTGCGCGCGGTGGCCGGATCGGACACGTCGCCGGTGACGGCGAAAGCCTTGACGCCGCGCCGCTCCAGTTCCTTCGGCAGGTCCATGATCTCAGGCATGAGGTCGATGACCGCCACGTTGCAGCCCTCGCGCGCCATGGCCTTGGCATAGGCCCGGCCGATGCCGATGGCCGCGCCTGTGACGATGGCGGTCTTCCCGATCAGCAGTTCAGTCATGTCGATTCCCCGTGAGCTTTGAAGCGGAGCGGCGCCGGCGCGACATCCCCATCGCGCCGGCGGCCTTCCAACTGATCTCTCAGGCCACGCCCGAGATGGTCTTGTGCGCGACCTTGCGCGGACCCAGCTCGACCGGATAGCCGACCCAGGCGCCGATGTTCTCGCCGGTGCGGCCGTCCTTGAACAGGTCGATCATCTGCTGGGCGATCTGCTCGGGCTTCATCACCTGCTTGGCCATGTCCGGCGGCAGCTGCTTGTCCGGGAACAGTCCGCGCAGCATGGGCGTGTCGGTGGCGCCCATGCACAGGGCGTTGACCCGGATGTTGAACTCGGCGAGCGCTTTCGCCCACGAATCGGTGAAGCCGTTCAGCGCCCACTTGGAGGCGTTGTACAGGTCCGTGTCAGGCTGGTTGGTGCCATCGCTGCGGGCCGGCAGCACGTAATAGGTGCTGATGTTGACGATGTCGCCCTGCCCGCGGGTCTTCATGTGCGGCACGCTGGCGCGGGTCAGCATCAGCAGGCCCTTGAAGTTGGTGTCCATGATGAAGTCCCAGTCGGCGACGGCCTGCTCCCAGGACGAATCGACAGGGGTTTTCTTCCAGGTGCCGGCGTTGTTGACCAGGATGTCGATCCCGCCCAGTTCGGCGGCCTTGGCGACAACCTTCTCCACATCGGCGCGCTTCGAGATGTCAGCCTTCATGCCGACCACCGTCGATCCGGTCTCGTCGGCGATCTTCTGCGCCACGGTCTCGATCTTGTCCTGGACGTCGAAGGCGAGGACGGTCGCGCCTTCCTGCGCCAGCCGGCGGGCGAACGCCTCGCCCAGTCCCTGCGCCGCGCCGCTGACGATGGCGATCTTTCCCTTAAGCATCGACGGTCTCCCTCGCATTGTAGCCGACGCTCTCGGGCGTCACATAGATGGGCTTGCGCTCCGGCTCGAGCACGGTAGGCCGGCCGACGCAAAGATTGATGGTTTCACCGGTGCGACCCTGGGGACCTTCCTTCAGGATGTCGACGACGACCTGGGCCGAGTTTTCGGCGGTCATCCAGGTGGCGACTTCCTCGGGCGTGGCGCGCTCGCCGAAAAAGTTGCGGATCATCCATGAGTCCGTCGCGCCCATGCACATGCAGTTGACGCGGATATTCTGCGGCTTCAACGCCTTCGCCCAGGCGAAGGTCAGCGCATAGGTGCCGTATTTGCTGGCGTCATAGATGTCCATGACGGTACCGCCGCCGGTCGGCCGGGGCGAATCTCCCCACGGGCAACTCTCCAGGTGCGGGCACAGTTCGCGCGGCGATCCGCAGGTGACGCCATGGTCGGTGCCGATGTTGACGATCTCCCCGCCACGGCCCTGCTTCAGCAACTGGGCGATAACCGCCCGGCCCATCAGGTATTCGCCACGCAGATTGGTGCCCACCATGCTTTCATAGTCGGCTTCGGTCTTGTCCAGATCGTCATCGATCAGGCTGACCGAACACTGGCCCGCATTGTTGATCAGGATGTCGACGCCGCCGAATCTGCCAATCACGTCGTCGACGAACTTGCGCACGGTCGCCGGCTGCGACACGTCACCCTGCACGGCATAGGCCTTGACCCCGTGCTTCTCCAGTTCCCCGGCCAGACTGGTGATCTCGGCCCGGAGGTCGATCACCGCCACGTTGCAGCCTTCCTTGGCCATGGCCTTGGCATAGGCATTGCCGATGCCGACTGCGGCCCCGGTTACGATGGCTGTCCGGCCCTTCAGCGAAACACTCATCAGCGTCCTCCTGCGACGTCTAGGAATTGGCCCGTCGTCCATTCGGCGGCAGGCGATGCGAAGAAGACGGCCGCGGCGGCGACGTCTTCCGGATAGCCGGTGCGGCCCAGCGGCGTCGCGTCGGCGGCCATCTTCATCGCCTGGTCGTTCGAGATGTTCAGGGTCTCCTTGAACATGTCGGTGACGACAATGCCGGGCGCGATGCAGTTCACGGTGATCTTCTTGGGTGCCAGCTCGACAGCCATGGTGCGGGTGAACGCGATCATGCCGTTGTTCGCCGACGAATAGGCGCCAAAGCCCAGCGACGCGTTGTGCGCCGCGATCGAGATGATGTTGATGATGCGGCCGCCGTTCTGCATCCGCTTGGCGGCCTGCTGCGAGCCCCAGAACTTGGTCTTCATGTTGAGATCGATCTGCTCGTCCCACTTCTCGAGCGGGATTTCCGGCAGCGGATACATCTTGCGGTCGAGATTGCCGCCGGCATTGTTCACCATGATGTCGAGGCCGCCGAGCTCGGCGACCACCCGGTCGAGCGCCTTCGGGATCGCGGTCCAGTCCATCACGTCCGCCGAGATCGCCAGGCTCTTGCGGCCCAGCGCCCTGATTTCATTCGCCACCTCGTCCACGTCCGCCTGGCGGCGGGCGATCACCGCCACGTCCGCACCGCACTCGGCGAACGCGATGGCGATCCCCTTGCCGATACCTCTGCCGCCGCCGGTGACGACCGCGACCTTGCCGTCCAAGCGGAACCGCTCGTGCATTCCCATCAATGTCTCCCCTGTATTATTGGGCTGCGATGTTCTGATCGAGCCGCGTGAGGTTGACCGGAATGGCGCTCATGCGCGGCATCCCGGTGCGCGGATCGTAGTCCTTCTCCACATTCGTCAGGCGGCCCGTGTTCGAGCCGATGAAGAACACTTGCTTGTCGAACTCGGGCGCGTCGCCGAACGAATGCGCCATGGAAATCACGCCGGGGCGCACATCCGGCGCCTCCTCGATGATCCCCAGGATCGACGCATGGTCCGACGAGATCTTCACCACGTCGCCCGGGTTCAGGCCCAGCGCCGCGATGTCGCCCGGGTTCATGAAGGCCGGGTTGTAGCTGTGGTTGCGCACCAGCGCCGGAATGTCGCGGCCGGACGAATTGTAGACGTCGTTCATGCGGCGGCTGACCAGCCGGTGACTGAAACGCATGGCGGTGTAGCCCGCATGGTCGGTGACCGGCTCGGTCATGACCTGGGCCAGTTCCGCCATCATGTCGGCGTTGCCGATGTCGAGCTTCTCCTCGCAGTCCTCGTCCTTCGGCAGCACCAGGATGGTCGGGTCGTCGAAAATGTGGCCGTGCGGGTACTTCTTCACCTCGGACAGCGGTATCCGCGATCCCTTGCACAACATCTCGTAGATGTCGTCGGTCGTCGGCTTGACGGCCATGTCCAGGTCCTGGCCGTTGACCCGCAGCTGCAGGCCCATCCGCTGCGCCAGGCCATAGAAGAATTCCCACTCCTCGACCAGGTCCGCGCCGGCCGGATCGTCGGTGATCTTGGGCTGGTACATGGCGTAGGGTTCGGGATAGCCGGTCGAGAAGCCGTAGAACCAGATGAACTCGTTCGGCTGGGAAATCGCCGGCGCCTCGAGGCCGAGGCGCGGCGGGATCACGTAATCGGCCATCTTCGCCGTGGCCGACATCTTGATGTCGAGGGTGACATTGAGGTCGAGCTTCTTCATCGCCTCATAGGTCTTCAATTGATCGGGCCACGCTGCCATGGGGTTGCCACCGACGCTGATCAGCGCCTTCACCTGGCCTTCGCCGTCGAGCAGGATCTCGTCGGCGAGGGCGGCCGCGGTGAGCCCGCTGACGTTGTCGCCCAGGTCGCGGACGCGTAGCTTTTCGCCATAGCCCCAGGCCTGTTTCGGCTTGCTCTCGGCCTGCGCCTTGCCGCGGCGTTCCGGGATCAGCACGAACGGATTGGGCATCTTCTCGCCCTCGCGCAGCCACCTTCCGCACAAGGTGTTGATCACCAGCACCATGTATTCGGTCAGCGTGCCGCGCGGCGCCATGTTCGGGCCCGTTCCTGCCGTGGTCATGCCCCTTTTGCCCGACGCATACACTCTTGCCGCCTGAATCAGCAATTCCTCGGGAACATCTGCCCGCTTCGAAACGTATGTGGGTGTGAAGGGTGCGACAGCCTGCTTCAGCGCCTCGAACCCTTCGACGTCGCTTTCGAGGAACTCTTGGTCGTAGAGGCCTTCTTCGATGATGATATGGGCGAGGCCGGCCAGGATCGTGGGATCCTCACCCGGCTTGCACTGCAGGTGGATATGAGCCTTCTCGGCACATTCGGTCTTTCGCGGATCGATCACAATCAGCTTCATGCCGCGGCGCAGGGCGTCGTGCAGCCGTTTGGCGGGATTGTACTGCGGGATGCCGCCCCATTTGGAAACCACCGGGTTCGCACCGACCAGCATCCAGGTATCCGAATCGGAGAACGGCTGCGGCCCGGCGCTCCAGCGACCGTGGAACGCGATCGCCATGGGCTTGCCGGGCTGGTCGATGCTGCCCGAGGAAAACTTCATCGGCGAGCCGATGGCCTGCATGAACGCGCCCGCCATGGCGGAACCCGCCGGATACGGGAACGAGTAGGTCGCCGTGTAAAGGGCCACCGAACGAGGGCCGTGTTGGGCGATCAGGTCGGTCAGCCGGGCGGCGATATCGTCGAGCGCGGCACCCGAAGTCACAGTTTCGTGAGTGCCGGAAACCTTGCGCTGGGGCCGAAGAACCCTTTCCGGATTGTAATGTTGTTGCGGAAGTTGCCGACCTTTGACGCAGGTATACCCGAAGTACATCGGATTTTCCTTGTCTCCGACGACTTTAATGGCCTTGCCATCCTCGACTGTTACCTTTATGCCACAGAAAGAGTGGCAAAAACGGCAGATCGCCGTTTGCGTCTCAGCCATGATCGTCTCCCCGCTTCAGGCCGCGCGCTAACATGCATGCTTGAAGGTGGAGCCTACGACGCCATTCCGGCCTTGACAAGGGCCGAAGGAAACCAAGACGCTACTCGCCGCAAGCTGCGAATAAACTTTCATCTTTCGTCGCACATATGCGATATATATCAACGGAGCTGGTCTATGGGTGAAACGCAAGGAGGGTTGTGCGTATGAACCGAATTGGAAAATATGTCGTGCTCGGACTGGGCGTTTTGACGCTCGGTGCCTGCGCCACGACGGACAACTTGGATACCTACAATAAAGCCAAGGGCGCGTGCACGGCCGGATCGGCGTTCAATGCGGCCTTGTGTAACGGCTACAGTCAACTCGCCACGGAGGAACAGACTCCGTACGAGCCTTACGTCATTGATCCCCGCGACCGTGACTACTACGCGACGAAGGCCATCGCCGCTGGCGCCGGCCAGACACCGCTGCCGTCGAACGTCGCCGGTCCGCTGCCGCCGGAAGGTTGCGGTGCCGATCAGGAAGCCGCGCCTTGCGTCGCGGTGCCCGATAGCCGCCCGATCCCGGGTGAGGCGATCGCCGAGGTTACCGATGGCCGTGCCCGCCTGATGGCGGCGTTCGACGCCGGTGGCCGTGAAAAGGCGCCCGATCCGGCCGCTCGTGCCCAGACCCAGTTCGATTGCTGGCTGGAGCAGCTGGAAGAGAACTATCAGCCGCAGGACATCGCGCGCTGCCGCCAGGGTTTCCTGGATGCGTTGGCCGAGCTTGAAAAGGCTCTGATGCCGCCGCCGGTTGCTGAACCGGAAGCGGGCAAGCCGGAACCGTTCCTCGTGTTCTTCGACTTCGACAAGTCGAACATCACGCCGGAATCGGCTCAGGTCATCTCCCAGGCCGCCGCGAAGGCCAAGGACACCGGTGCGGTCGCGATCCAGGTCATCGGTCACACTGACCGGTCTGGCCCGCCTGCCTACAACGACAGGCTCTCCATGCGCCGCGCCAACGCGGTGAAGGCTGAGCTGGCGAAGAACGGTATCGACGCGTCGACCATCACGGTCGAAGGCCGCGGCGAAGCCGATCCTCTCGTCCCGACCGCCGACGGTGTGCGCGAGCCGCAGAACCGGCGTGCGGAAGGCATCTGGATCTATCGCTAGTATCCAGAGCTGACGCCAAGATCGAGGGCGCGTGCTTCGGCACGCGCCCTTTTTCTTTGTCCGGAGCGCGACAATGCAGCCGACCATCGAAACATTGCGGGTGGTTCTGACTCCCGCCGTGCCCGGCGACGCCGGCCGCCTGCATGTGTTGCTCGCCATTCCCGAGGTGCGTCGGTTCCTATGCGACGACCGCGTCCTTGGCGCGGACGAGGTCTCGGGACTGCTGGCCGAAGCCTTGGCGCTGGCCGATGATGGCCTGGGATTCTGGATGCTCCTGACCAAGGCCGGCGCATTCATCGGGCTGGCGGGCCTGATGCCGGTCTTCGCGGGCGCCGTCGAAACATTCCCGGAGTTCACCGGCGACATCGAACCGACAATCGCGCTGGCGCCTGAAGTCTGGGGGCGCGGCTACGCCCTGCAAGCCCTGTCCGTGATCATGGCCCATGCCCGCGCGCTGGGCCGCCAGCGCCTCGCCGCGCTGGTCGACGCGCCCAACATGCGCTCGCACCGGATGGTGGAGCGCGCCGGATTCGTCAGGATCGGCACGACGCCCGGTCCCCTGCACACGCTGGTCGCCTATGTGGCGGAAACCCGCCACACAGGCTGATCCAGGCGGCCGGTCCCTATTTGTTGAGGAAGTTGAGCGGCAGGCCCGGACGCGGCCACTCGCAACGCACCAGCTTGCCGGTCGTCGACAGGGTGACGAACGCCGTCCTCATATCCTGGCCGCCGAAGCAGATATTGGTGGTGAGGATGTCGGGGAACGGGAAGAACTCGGTGCCCGAGCCGTCCGCCTTGAAGCTGGTGATGCCGCCATTGATCAGCGTCGCCACGCAGACATTGCCTTCGGCGTCGACCGCCATGGAATCGAGCAGCTGATGGCCCGGCAGGCCATGCACCAGCCGGTGCGGCTGGCCGCCCGGTTGCTTCCTGGCCTTGCCCGGTCCGTCGAGATCGACCGCCCACAGGCGGCCGGTGGTCGTCTCGGCGAAGTACAGGGTGTTCTCGTCGGGCGATAGGGCGCAGCCATTGGCGGTAATGACGCCGTGGACGATCCTCGTGATCGAACTGCCGTCGGGCTTTGCGTAATAGACCGAGCTCAGGTCCATGTCCCACTGCCGGCGCTTGCCCAGGTCGGTGAAATAGAATCCGCCCGACTTGTCGAACACCAGGTCGTTGGGGCCCTTCAGCTTCTGGCCGTCGCATTGGGTGTAGAGCACCTTGATCTCGCCGGTGTCCGGGTTGACCTTCTCGATGCGCCCGCCCTTGTAGTCTTCGGACTGGTTGCCCGGCATCAGGCCGCCGTCCGGCAGATTGTGCCAGGCGAATCCGCCATTGTTGCAGATGTAGATCCAGCCGTCGGGCCCCATGGCCGCGCCGTTGGGGCCGCCGCCGACCGTGGCGATGCGCTCGATCTTGCCGTCGGGCGTGACCCGGGTCAGCGCGCCGGCCTCGATCTCCACCAGGATGACCGAGCCGTCCGGCATGGCGATCGGGCCTTCCGGAAACCGCAGCCCGGAGGTAATTTCGGTGATCTTCATGACGCCCTCCCCAGTGACAAACGGCCGTTCAGCCGAACCTGATCTGTTCCTTGTACCAGCCCGAGCCGATGATCTTCATCGAGTTGTTGTTGGGCAGGCGCTTGTCCCAGCCCTTCGGGTCGGCCTGATAGGCGTCGAGGATCTTCTGGGCAGCGGTGGCGTCTTCGCCCTCGAATTCATAGATGGTGATGTAGCCGCCGGGCATGTCGCCCTTGAACGGCTGCTCGGCCTTGAAGCAGCGCACGCCGGTGACGTTCGGGCAATTGAACGTGTCTTCCACGTGGTTCCCCAGATACCAGTCCCGGAACGCCTGCACATGGTCCTCGGTCTTGGCGTCAACCACGCCGATCAGTACCAGCTTGCCCATTGTCGTCTCCCGATTTCATTCATGAGTGAAGGTTGCGGGAGCGTAGGCGAGCGCCGGCGGTTTGACAAGCAAGGGGCAACTACACCATATGAAAATGCGATTTTTCGGGAGCAATGCGTGAAAAACATTCAGATTATCGACGGCGCCGTAAACGCCACATTCAGCATCTTCCAAGCGACGGACGAGGAATTCGCGAAGATTTTTCCTATGCCCGGTCAAGACATGGAGATCGTAGAGGATTTCGTTTCCCGGGTCGGTGAGGAAGCCGCCAATCTTATCCTTGCTCCTCTATGGGACCGTCCCGTCCATAAACGTGATGCAAACGGCATCCATGGAACGCTGTATTACGAGTATGACGATGAAGAATACCGCGCTTGGTTTCCAGCATCCCGACGAGAAATCGATCTCGACTGGCGTGCAATCAACCAGTCCCAGCGTGACCTGTATGCGAAGCTCCGGGCCGAAAGCGAAGGATAACTAGAGCTTCACCTCACGCACCGGGTCCGAACCGTCCCAGCCCTTCGCCGCGTTGATCAGCATGGTCTGGAAATCGACCAGATCCTGGCGCTTCTCGACCAGCTCGACCATCACGCCCAGATCGGCGCGGGTGTCCATGTAGGCGAAGCGGCCGCCGATGTCGGGCGCCCCGCCCGTGGTCACCGCCGGATAGCCGAGCAGCTCGTATTTCAGCTTCACCGCGTCGAAGTCGTCGACCCAGACGCCGACATGGTGAAACCCGCCCTTGTCCGGGCCGAACACGTCGCGGTAGGCGCTGGGGCTGTCGTCGTGCTGCTGGATCAGCTCGATCTCGATATCGCCGGCCTGCGCCAGCGCGAACGACGCATCCAGCCGTGCCGGCTTGCCGCGATAGGTGATCTCGCCCGCGTCCAGATGTCGGTAGATATAGAAGGGTCCGACGCCCAGCTTCCCGGTCCAGCGCTGCAGCGCCGCGTCGATATCCGGCACCACGTAGGAATTCTGGAACACCTTCAGTCCAAGCGGCAGGTCAATCATGGAACGTCTCCCCTTCTTTCCTCACTCTACGCCCAGCCGCTCGGCCTCGGCCAGTTCTTCGGGCGTATTGATGTTGAAAAACGGATCGATCGGCGACACCGGGAAATCCGCCGCCCGCGCGCCGATCCGTTCGGCCCACTCCCCGGCCCTGCGCCCGCCGCCCGCCAGGAAGTGCGACAGGCCGTCGCGCAGCCGCATGTGGAAAAGGCCCGCGACCGGGTGCAGCCTGCCGCCCGACGACGCCACCGCCGCCGGCGCATCGGCCACGGCGGCGTGCAGCCGCGCCACCAGGTCGCGCGGCAGGAAGGGCGAATCGCACGGCGCTGTCACCACCCAGCCGAACGACGGCGCATGGGCAGCCGCCCAGTCCATGGCGGCGAGCAGGCCAGCGAGCGGTCCGGGATAGGCATCGACCGTGTCGCCGATCACCGGCAGCGCGAAGCGCTTCCAGCGGTTCGGGTCACCATTGGCGTTCAGCATCAGCCGCTCCACCTGCGGCGCAAGGCGGTCGATCACATGGCGCAGCACCGGCTTGCCGGCGAGCGGCAGCAACGCCTTGTCGCCGCCGCCCATGCGGCGCGACAGACCGCCCGCCAGGATGACGCCGAGCACGCCGCTTGTGGCTGTATTTTCCATGAGCCGTAAAACCCGTTCGTCGCGGCTTTCGGGCGCCAAGGCGATTCCGCCTTGCCTGAAAGCGCTCTAGGATACGCCCCAACTATAGCGGGGAGCGGCCCTGATGCACGTGATCGGTATCGTCGGCTGGAAGAACAGCGGCAAGACGACGCTGGTCGTCGAGCTCGTCCGACTGCTCACCGGCCGCGGCCTGAAGGTCGGCACCATCAAGCACGCCCATCACAGCTTCGACATCGACCAGCCGGGCAAGGACAGCTACCGGCACCGCGAGGCGGGCGCCAGCGACGTGATCGTCGCCTCGGGCGCACGCTGGGCGCAGGTCCACGAGCTGCGCGGCGGCGCCGAGCCGGAGCTGGCGGACCTGCTGCCGCGGATCTCGCCCGATACCGACATCGTGCTGGTGGAAGGCTTCAAGCGCGACCCGCACGACAAGATCGAGGTGGTGCCGCCCGATTTCGACGGCCGCCTGCTGACGCTCGACGACCCGTATGTGATCGCTCTCGCCAGCGACGCACCCGACCTGCCGCCGGTCGCCGTGCCGGTGCTGCGCCGGTCCGATCCCGCGCAGGTGGCGGCGTTCATCCTGCGGCACCTGGGCCTCGGAACCGTTTGACGGCCGGGGACCGGCGCCTATATCAACCGGCCATGCTCGATGCCCTCTACAACAAGGACGTGCTGCGTCGCGCCGCCACCATCGGCCGGACCGGACGCCTCGCCGCGCCCGACGCCAGCGTCACCCGCGTCTCGCCGGTGTGCGGCAGCCGGATCACGGTGGACGTGATGGTGAAGGACGGTGTGGTGAGCGACTATGCCCAGGACATCCAGGCCTGCGCGCTCGGCCAGTCGTCGGCCGCCGTGCTCGCCGAGAAGGTCGTGGGACGGAACATGGTGGAATTGCGCGAGGTCGCCGGCATTCTGCGCGCCATGCTGGTCGACGGTGCGCCGCCGCCGCACGGCGACTGGGCGGGCCTCGGAATTCTCGCACCCGTGCACGGGCACAAGACCCGCCACGGCGCGGTCATGCTGGCGTTCGAGGCGGTGATCGACGCGATCGCGGCAGTGACGGGCGAGGACGGGGTTGCTGCTGGCGAACAGCTCACCAAACGGTCGTAACTCGTCCCATAAACAAGACTGTCATCCCGGCGAAAGCCGGGACCCAGTCTCGTAAGATATTGATATTGCAAGAAAGGGCTGGGTCCCGGCTTTCGCCGGGATGACAACCTTTGTTGTTGCGCTCGAGCGGTTCAGCTCACCTGACGCTCGCGGCCGGCCCAGTAGGGCTCGCGCAGGACGTGCTTCATCAGCTTGCCGGTGCCGTTGCGCGGGAGCTCGGGGACGAAGTCGACCGACTTCGGCACCTTGTAGCCGGCGATATGGCTGCGCGCGAAGCTGATCAGCTCGTCAGCGGTCAGGGTCTTGCCGGGCTCCAGCGCCACGATGGCCTTGACCTCCTCGCCCCAGCGCTCGCTGGGGATGCCGATGACGGCGGCTTCCTTGACCGCGGGGTGCTCGTAGAGCGCGGCCTCGACCTCGGCCGAGTAGACGTTCTCGCCGCCGGTGACGATCATGTCCTTCAGGCGGTCCTGGATATAGAGGTAGCCTTCCTCGTCCACCATGCCGACGTCGCCGGTGTAGTACCAGCCTTCGCTGTCCAGCACCTTGGCCGTGTCCTCGTCCCGCTTGTAATAGCCGACCATCGGCGCGGCGGTGCGGATGGCGATCTCGCCGGGCGTGCGCACCGGAAGGTCCTGGCGGGTGACCGGATCGACGATTCGCAGTTCATGCAGTTCGCTGGGCTTGCCGCAGCTCTTCATCTTCTCGGTCGGCGTCAGGGTGTGGTCGGCCGGCTCAAGGAACGTGGCCGTGCCGGCGATCTCGGTCATGCCGTACATCTGCACGAAGCCGCAGCCGATCACCTCGACCGCCTCGCGCATCAGCTCGGGCGGGATCGGCGAGGCACCGTAGCTGATCAGCTTGATCGAGCTGAGGTCGGCGCCCTGGCGGGCCTTGTCGAGCAGGATCTTCAGCACCGCCGGCACCATGAAGATCTTGGCGACCCGGTACTGCAGCACGGCGTCGACCATGCGCTGGGCGTCGAAGTCCGGGTGGATCACCACGGTGGTGCCCATGCGCAGATTGCCCAGGATCGAGCCATTGCCGGACAGGTGGAAGTTCGGCGCGATGCACAGCGACACCTCGTCCGGGTTGTACGCCTTCCAGGTGCCCTCCAGCAGCGTGGGGTCCGGCGGCTCGCCGGTCCAGCCGAGATAGGCCGCGTCGTTGGGGATCTGCACACCCTTGGGACGGCCGGTGGTGCCGCTGGTGTAGAGCTGCACATAGACGTCGCGCGGCGCAGAATGGATGGCGGTGTCCTTGTCGTCCTGCGAGTCACGCCACTGCGCGAAGTCGCTCCAGTCCTTGTAGGCGCCCTCGAGCACGTAGACGTGCTGCAGCGCCGGCAGCTGGTCCTTAAGCTGCGCCACGAGCGGCGCGAACTCGCTGCTGACGAACAGCACCTTCACGTCGGCGTCGTCGAGGACGAACTGCACCTCGGGCGGCGCCAGGCGCCAGTTGACCGGCACCAGCACGGCGTTGGCCTTGCTGACGCCCGACAGGATCTGCGGGTGGAAATCGGTGTTCTTGCCGTAATAGCCGACGCGCTCCTGCGGCTTCACGCCGAGCTTGATCAGGCCGTTGGCGACCTGGTTGCCGTAGCGGTCGAGCTGCGCGAACGTGGTGACGCGATCCTCGTAGATGGTCGCGATCTTGTCCGGCGTACGCTCGGCGTGATAGCGCGCGCTGTCGCCGACGTTGAATGCTTCTTTCAATTTATATTCAGGCATGACTGCCGCTGCTCCCGTTCAGATCCGTCTTCCCATGGGGCGGGATTTTAGCGAGAAGCTGGCAACCAGCAACCTCGCATGTTCCCGTTCGCCCTGTTATGTAGCGAGTCGAGGGAGAAATACCATGAATCTGCTGATCTACGCGCCAGCTTACGACCGCATCCGCGACAGGATGCCGCAAGGCGTCACCCCGCTGCTGATTCACCCGGACGGCAGCCTGACGGTGAACGGAAAACCCGTGGCGGCGGAAGACGCCCGGTTCGACATCGCCTGGGCGTCGACGGACCTTTACGTGACCGGGCCCAGCCGCGCCAACTTCGCCCTGCTGACGGCGGCCAGGGGTCTCAAATGGTTCCAGTCCGGCGCCGCCGGGTTCGACCATCCGATCTTCGCCAAGGTCGCCGCCACGGGCGCGATCATGACCCGCAGCGATGCCCAGGGCATCGCCATTTCCGAATTTGTTCTGGCGCGGACCCTGGAAGCCTTCCAGGACGCCGCCGGCCGCGTTGCCAAGCAGCGGGCGCACGAATGGCGCCGGCATCCGTTCCGCGACATCTCGGGCACCACCTGGCTGGTGATCGGCTACGGCGCCATCGGCCGCGAGATCGGCGTCCGCGCCCGCGCCTTCGGCGCCAGTGTGATCGGCGTCCGCCGCACGCCGTCGGGCAATGATCCGGCCGACGAGATGATCACGCCGGACCAAGTCCTCACGGCAGTGCCGCGCGCCGACGTCGTCGTGCTGGCGGCGCCCCATTCGGACGACACCGACAAGCTGGTGAACGCCGAGTTCATCGCCGCCATGAAGGACGAATCGCTGTTCGTCAACATCGCCCGCGGCCGGCTGGTCGACGAGGATGCGCTGCTCGCGGGCCTCGACAGGGGCAAGCCGTCCATGGCGATCCTGGATGTGTTCGAGAAGGAGCCGCTGCCGACCGACAGTCCGTTCTGGGATCATCCCCGCGTCATGCTGAGCGCGCACTGCGCCGCCGACAGCCCCATGAACATCGCCCGCGGCGACGAGGTTTTCCTTGGAAACCTGACGCGCTATCTGAAGGGCGAGACGTTGCGGCTGGTGGTGGACGACATCAACGGCTGACCGGCACGCAACCGAGACCGCCGGGAGCATCGGTTGACGGTGTTACCGGTCAGGACCACAATGGGACAACTCAGCGACTCTGGAGACGGAACACATGGCACAGCAGCAATCCGTGGCGATCAAGGTGGACCGCGCCACCTTGCCGCCTTTCGACCGTAACGCCATCTCGGCGGCTGAATGGCAGGTCCGCCTCGACCTGGCCGCGACCTACCGCCTGGTGGCGCTGCATGGCTGGGACGATCTGGTGTTCACCCACATCTCGGCGCGCGTTCCGGGGCCGGAGCACCACTTCCTGATCAATCCCTACGGCCTGACCTTCGAGGAGATCACCGCGTCGAGCCTGGTGAAGATCGATCTGTCGGGCAAGCCGCAGCACTCGACGCCGCACTATGTCAACGCCGCGGGCTTCACCATCCACAGCGCCATGCACATGCACAGCGAGACCGCCAACTGCGTCATCCATACCCATTCGGATGACGGCGTGGCGGTGGCGGCGCAGAAGCACGGCCTCCTGCCGATCTCCCAGACCGCCATGACCCTGTGGGGCGACATCGCCTATCACGATTACGAGGGCGTGGCGCTGGACCTGGACGAGCGCGAGCGTCTGCTGGCCGACATGGGCGACAAGCACTGCATGGTGCTGCGCAACCACGGCCTGCTGACCGTCGGCAAGAACTGCGCCGACGCCTTCATGCGGCTCTATTATCTCGAGCGCGCCTGCACCTATCAGGTGAAGGCGCTGTCCGCCGGCATCGAGAACCTCAACCTGCCGAACCAGGGCATGCCCGAGCACACCGCCGGGCTGGTCCAGTGGGCGTTCGACGGCGGCACGGGCAAGCTGAGCTGGCCGGCCCTACTGCGCAAGCTGGACCGCGAGAACCCCGGCTACGACGCGTAGGCATCGGCTTATCCGATCGGAAGAGGGCGCGGATTTCCGCGTCCTTTTCTTTGGCGCCCATGAGTCGCAGGCACGGAAGCCGCCCGCCTGGACGAAAAGGGGAGCCCGGAGGCTCCCCTGAACGTGTCGATGCTCGGGCTTACTACTTGGGATCGAGCGGCTTGTCCTGGGCCTTGTCCATCTCGCGCTCGCCGGCCTTGCCGACGCTCTCGACGTCCTTGCCCGCGCCCTGCACCGTGTTGCAGGCGCCCAGCGCCGCGACGACGGCCACGATCATCAGCTTCTTGATGGTATCCGACTTCATGTTCAAACCTCCTGGGATGCAACGGTAGCTTCGCCGCCACGTCCCTTCTGGGAGGCAGCATGAAGCGATAACGCCGCGAGGCGGCAAAAAGTTCGAGGCCGGTGAAAATATGGCGGTACCACGACACCAAGGAAAAAGCCGCGCTCGCCCAGCGGCGCGCGCGGCCCGGTAGCGTGGCTGATGGCAGGGCTTACATGCCTTCCTTGGCCTTGTCCAAAGTCCGCTCGCCGGCCTTGCCGATGCTCTCGACGTCCTTGCCGGCGCCCTGGACCGTATTGCAGGCGGCGACCAGGGTAACCAGCGCGACGACGGCAAGCTTCTTGATGGTTTCGGTCTTCATGATCTGCCCTCCAGATTGTTGCTTCTTGGACCTCAACCCCGAAAACGGGGCAAATGAACCGCCGATCAGCGGCGGTATCGCGGCATCGGCTCTCCTTCACGAAAAATTCAGGCTAGAGTGGTGCCGCAAACGAGGAATTGGAGGCGAAATTGGACGTTTTTGAGGCGATGGAAACCTGCCGGGCGGTGCGGTTCTTCAAGAAGGACCCGGTGCCCGACGAACTGGTCGACAAGATCCTGTACGCCGCGACGCGCGCGCCCAGCCCGGGCAACTCGCAGGGCTGGGACTTCATCGTGATCACCGACCGGGCGATCAAGCAGAAGCTGTCGGAAAAGATCACCGAGGTGATCGACGCCACGGTGGAAGGCATCCAGAAAAGCATGGGCGGCCTCGACGCCCTCGACGACGTCAACCGCCGCATGCTCCAGGGCACGCAGAACATGGCGCGCACCCTGGGAGACATCCCGGTGATCATCCTGGTCTGCGGCAAGAAGGTCTATCCGCCCCAGGCGCCCACCGAGCAGTTCGTCTGGTCGGCGCTTTACCCGGCGGCGCAGAACATCACCGTGGCCGCGCGCGCACTGGGGCTGGGCACCTGCTTCACCACCTACCAGAACACCTGCGAGAAGGAGCTGCGCGAGCTGCTCGACATCCCGTCGGACGTGTACATCGCGGCATTCATTCCCGTGGGCTGGCCGGCAATCAATTTCGGCCCGCTGGCAAGGCGGCCGGTGAGCGACTTCGTCCACCGGAACGGGTGGCAGGGGGATTTGCGGGGGTAGGCTCGTTTACCCCTAAACTTGTCATCCCGGCGAAGGCCGGGACCCAGTGATCACAGGGCTGTGACCCGTCCCCGTTCTGGGTCCCGGCCTTCGCCGGGATGACAACTATTTGTTTGCTAACCGAACTTGCGTTTCAGCCACGGGATCATCATGTCGCACAGCTCGTCCGGACGTTCGTGGCCGGTCCAGTGGCCGCAATCCTCGAGCACGGCGACCTCCAGATCCGCCACATAGGGCTTCATGGGCTCGGAGCAGCCGGGCGGGCCCGACGGATCGTCCGTCGCCTCGATCATCATGCACGGCACGTAAATGTTCGGGTCCAGGTCCTTCACAGCGCGCCAGTTGGCCGAGATGTTGCGGTACCAGTTGAGCCCCGGCGTGATGCCGGTGCGGCGGAACGCCGCGAGGAAATAATCCAGCTCGTCCTGGGTCAGCACGAACTCGCCGCGCGGCTTTTCGGCGAACACCAGGTTCTCCATGGTGAGAATGCGCTTCTCCTTCGGCAGCGCCTGGAAGTCCGACATCCTGAACAGCGCCTTGCGGTAGAGACCGGTGAACAGCTTGTCGAGATGGGCGTTGAACTTCGCGTCCGAAGACTCCGGGTTGTCCGGTCCCTTGTTGTGGAAGTTCACCACATACTGGTCGTCGCCCCACTCCTCGCGCAGCGCCACCAGCGGATCGCGCGGGATCAGCGGCGCCGGCCGGTAGGGCGTGTTGACGCCGACGACGCCGGCCACATGATCCCGCTGCAGCAGCGCCGACGACCAGACCACGGGTCCGCCCCAGTCATGGCCGACATAGACCGCCTTGTTCAGCCCCAGCGCATCGAGCAGACCGGCCATGTCGGCGGCCAGCTCGGTCACGGCGTAGTCCTCGGTGCGCGGCGGACAGTCGCTGCGGCCATAGCCGCGCTGGTCGGCGGCGATGGCGCGGAAGCCCGCCTCGGCAAGGCGCGGCATCACCCGGTGCCATGAGAACGCCAGCTCGGGAAAGCCGTGACACAGCAGCACCGGCACGCCCTCGCCCATCTCGTAATAGGCGATGCGGATGCCGTTGGTCTCGGCGAATTTCGGTTCCGGAAAATTGACGGCCATCGGACTCCCCTTTCCCTGGCATGAGCCGAGAGCATGGGCGAGCCGGAAAACTGAATCAATCGCTCAGTGATTCAGACCGGGAACAGGTGCAGGTCGGCGGGATCGACTGCCACCGAGACGGTTTCGCCATCAACATAGAGCCTGTCCGCGGGCACCTCGGCCGTCAGCGGCAGGCCGTCCAGTTCTAGATGCAGGCGAACCGCCCGCCCCAGGAACACGCTCGCCTGAACGCGGGCCGGCAGTCCGCCGGCCGGTGACACGGCAATGCGTTCGGGCCGGACCATGGCGCAGAGAGGACCGTCTCCAGCAGGCGCGGGGTAACGCCCCAGCGGCGTGACGGCATCGGTTCCGTCGCGGTGGGCGGACAGGGTGTTGGCCTCGCCGAGGAAGCGCATGACGAAGGGATTCTCGGGACGCCGGTAGAGCGCCTCGGGCGCGCCCTGCTGCTCGATGCGGCCCTTGTTCATCAGGACAATGCTGTCTCCGAGGATCATGGCCTCGACCGGATCGTGGGTGACGACCACGGCGGTGACGCCGGTCTGGCCCAGCAGATTGCGCAGATCCTCATAGACGCCTCGCCGCAGCACCGTATCGAGGCCGGAGAACGGCTCGTCGAGCAGCAGCACGGCGGGATCGGGCGCCAGCGCGCGGGCGAGCGCGACCCGCTGCTGCTGGCCGCCCGACAGCAGGTGCGGATGCACGTCCGCCTTGTCGCCGATTCCGAGTCGCTCCAGCAACGCCCGGGCGCGGGCATGACGGTCCGAACGCCGACCCGAGCGGATGCCGAACGCCACGTTTTCCAGTACGTCGAGATGCGGGAACAGGGCGAAGTCCTGGAACACGAAGCCGACGCCTCGTTGCTCGGGCGGCAGGTGAACATTATCGCCGTCGACCTCGCGGCCGCCCAGGCGGACGCGTCCGGACCACGGCCGCTCGAGTCCCGCGGCGATCCGCAGCAGGGTGGTCTTGCCGCAGCCGGATGGCCCGAGCAGGCAGGTGACGCGGCCCTCGGGAACGAGCAGCGACAGGCTGTCGAGCACGATCTGCCGGTCATAGCCGTGCCGCACGTCGATGAAGTCGAGGGCGGCGCTCATGG
Organism: Rhizobium sp. Q54; assembly: GCA_945907245.1. GTDB lineage: Bacteria > Pseudomonadota > Alphaproteobacteria > SMXS01 > SMXS01 > RI-34. The sequence goes on along the minus strand of CAMDTB010000035.1, from coordinate 6,074 downwards.
CGGCTCCGCCACGCCGGCGCGGCGCCCCAGCAGCCCGCTGAGGAGCACCGCCGGAATGAGGCCCGCGAGGGTGAGGACCAGCGCCGGCGCCGCAGCCTCGCCATAGCGTTCGTCGGACGCCAGGGTGTAGACCGAGGTCGCCAGGGTCTCGAAGTCGAAGGGCCGCAATACCAGGGTGGCGGGAAGCTCCTTGAGCACGTCGACGAACACCAGCAATCCGGCGGTCACCAGCGCGCCCCGCAGCAGCGGCAGATGGACCCGGCCCAGCGTCGCGGCCGCGCCCCGGCCGAGGGTCCGCGCCGCCATGTCCAACGAGGGGCGGATGCGCTGCAGGCCTGCTTCGAGGGAACCATGGGACAAGGTGAGGAAGCGGACCAGATAGGCCGACAGCAGCGCGAAGACGGTGCCGGACAGCAGCAGGCCGGTGGTAATGCCCCACTGGTCGCGCAGCGTACCGCCGACCACACGGTCGAAGGCGCCGAACGGGATCATCACCCCGATCGCCAGCACGGCGCCCGGCAAGGCATAGCCGAACGATGCGATCCGCGCGGCGAACCGGGCGGACCGGGACAGCCCGAGGCGGGCCGCATAGGCAAGGCCCAGGCCTACGACCAGGGTGAGCGCGGCGGCCGCGCCCGCCAGCCCGAGGCTGCGCGCGACCACGGCGGCGAAATCCGGCCCGGCCGCGCCGTCATAGCCCACCGCCAGGCCCGCCAGCCGCCAGACCGGCCATACAAAGCCCAGCAGCACCGGCACCGCGCAAACCGCCAGCGCCGCGGCAGCCTGCCAGCCGCGCAGTGTCACCGGCGCGGCCGAGCGCGACCGTGTGGACAGCGCGAAATATGCCCGGCGCGCCCGCGCCCGGCGTTCCACCATGACCAGCGCCATGACGAACAGCAGCAGCAGCAGGGCGATCTGCGCGCCGGCCGCCCGGTCGCCCATCACCAGCCAGACATTGAACAGGCCGTTGGTCAGGGTCGGCACCGAGAAGAAGCTGACCACGCCGTAGTCGCTGACCGTCTCCATCACCGCCAGGGCGATGCCCACGACCACCGAAGGCCACGCAAGCGGCAGCGCCACCCGGCGAAACGCGCGCAGCGGGCTGTCGCCCAGAGTGCGCGAAACCTCCCAGGCGTCATGGGACTGTTCGAGGAAGGCCGACCGGGCCAGCAGGAAAACATAGGGATAGAACGCCATGGACATCACGAAGGCCGCGCCGCCGAGCGACCTGATCTCGGGGAACCAGTAGTCGCGGCGTGTGCGCCATTCGAACGCGTCGCGCAGCGCGGCCTGCACCGGGCCCGCATATTCCAGCAGGTCGGTATAGAGGAAGGCCACCACATAGGCCGGCAGCGCCAGCGGCAGCACCAGCGCCCAGCGCAGCACGGCGCTGCCGGGAAAGCGGCACATGGTGACCAGCCACGCGGTCGACACGCCGATGACCGCGACGCCCAGCGAGACCCAGACCGAGAGCAGCAGCGTGTTGATCACGTAGTCGGGCAGGACCGTCGCCCAGAGGTGGACCCATTGCGGACCCAGGCCGGCGGAAAGCGCCGTCCATGCCACCGACAGGATCGGCAGCGCGACCAGCGCGGCCACGGCCAGCGTGGCGGCGGAGGCGATCCGGCGCGGGGCGGCGGTCAACGGAGAAACCGGCGCCGGGCCGTCACGGCCCGTCGTTGAAGCGGGTTTCGTTGACCAGCAGCAGCGCCTCTCCCTGCAGTCCGGCGATCTCGGCCAGCGACGCCGTGTCGGCCTCGAACGCGCCCCAGCCCGCGACCACCGCCGAGGCCGGCACACCCGGCTTCACCGGATATTCCGAGTTCACCTCGGCATAGATCTTCTGCGCCTCGGCGCCGCTGAGGAATTCCAGCAGCTTCAGCGCGTTCGCCGGATTCGGCGCCGCCTTGAGCACATTGGCGCCGGAGACGTTCACATGGGTGCCGCCGGCCTTCTGGTCCGGGAACACCAGGTACACGGAGTCCGCCCAGGCCTTCTCCTTCGGATCGGCCAGCATGCGGCCCATGTAGTAAGTGTTGCCCAGCGATACGTCGCACAGGCCTTCGTTGATGCCCTTCACCTGGCTGCGGTCGTTGCCCTGCGGCTTTTGCGCCAGGTTCGCCTTGACACCCAGCAGCCACGCGCGGGTCTTGTCGGCGCCGTGGCGGTGGATCAGGCCGGCGATCAGGCCGAGATTGTAGGGATGGTCGCCCGGCCGGGTGCAGATGCGGCCCTTCCATTCAGGCCTGGCCAGGTCGAGATAGGACACGACCTTGCCGGCCGGCACCCGTTCCTTCGAGGCATAGACGACGCGCGCCCGCATGGTGAGGCCGTACCAGTGGCCCGCCGGATCGCGGTACTGGGCCGGGATGTTGGCGGTCAGCGCCGGCGAGGTGACCGATGCGGCCAGTCCTGCCTCCTGCACCTCGAGCAGCCGCGACATGTCGGACGAGAGCACCATGTCGGCCGGCGAATTGGCGCCTTCCGCCTTCAGCCGCTCCAGCAGGCCCGCCTGGGCGTAGACCATGTTCACCTTGACGCCGGTCTGATTCGTGAACGCGTCGAACAGGGGCTTGATCAGCTCGGGCTGGCGGTAGGAATAGACGTTCACCTCGCCCGCCGCCATCGCTGGCAGGGAGATGGCCACGCCGACCGCCGCCATGGCGGCCAGTTTCAGAATACGCCAGTGAATCATGATGCTCTCCGTTTGCGGCATATCTCTGCCGCAAACGCTCCTGAGTGTCACTATCAAAAGATGGCTGGAAGGTTACCGACGATTTTCCACTGACGTTCCGCGCCTTAAGCCGCCAGGCCCGGAATCACCAGCTTCTGCAGATGCGCCTTCCGGTCCTCCGGCGGCGGCACGACCTTGCGGGCTTCCAGGTCGAGGGTGATGCCGATGGCTTCCGAGGCCGAGACCAGCTCGCCGGTCTCGCCGTTGAAGGTCCAGTGGATGATGTGGTTGGCCTTCTCGCCCACATGCTTGAGGCCCGAACGCACCACGACGATGTTGCCCTGGTGCAGCGGCTTGTTGAAACGCAGCCGGTATTCGAGCACGGCGCCGCCATATTTGGTGGTCGAGCGCTCCTTGCCGGTGTCGACCGGGCGGTAGTGCCGCGCCAGGTGGACGACGCCGTCGGAGATGCGGCCGATATAGAACTCCGGCAGCATCTGCCCGGCGTCGTCGCACTCGATGGGCTGGACGACGCCGCGGGTGATCTCGATCAGGCCCATGCCTTCGGTCTGGGCGAGCGTCGGCGCGCCTTTGACGAATATGCCCGGATCGTCGAGCGCGATGCTGCGCGGCGCGCCGTGGGCGGGCAGGTCCATCAGCAGTTCCTCGGCGCGGGCGCGCACCGGTTCGGCGAGCGGCATGGGCTGGCCTGTCCCGCGGTCGCGGGAGACGATCAGCATGTTGAAGGTGGCCGAAACCGCGTCGGTATGGCCGTTGACCAGCTCCACATAGACCCGCAGCCGGTCCACGCCGACCTCCAGGATGCCGGCCCGGCCGGCAAGGCCCCAGCCGGGATGCATTTCGCGCAGGAAGCGCAGATGCTGGTCGGCCACGACCATGTCGAGCCCGGACACCCGCCGAGCGGTGCGCGACATCCCCAGGTGATGCCAGAGCGTAGCCAGCCCCTCGCCCACCTTGGACGCGTAAAAGCGCACGTTGAGGTGACCGTTTTCGTCGCATTCCCAGGTGTTGGCCATGCCCTTGAAGACGTCGATCATCGCATTCCCCGCCATTTGAACTGTTGGCCCAAGGGTTATCGCGGGCCATGGGACAAGTAAACCGGTGAGGAACAAATCAGCGGCGCCGCTTGCGAGCGGCGTGCCGACCGCCTACCCTCGCAAACCGAATCGACATCAATGACTTTCCTTCGAAACGAGGTGGGAAATGACGAAATACGCGGAAGACTACGAGGACGTGACCCAGTATCCGCTGGATCCGGACCGCGAGGCGCAGCTGCGCAAGATGCAGCGTGAATGCACCTTCATCTGGACCAACAAGGAAGGTGAGCCGGTAGGCGTCATCATGTCGTATCTCGACACCGAAGACGGCCGGATCTGGCTGACCGGCGCCGAGCAGCGTGCCCGGTTCCCGGCGATCAAGCGCGACCCACGCAGCTGCGTGGTGATCACCAGCGCCGGCACCGAATGGGGCGCGGGCAAGACCGTGACCTACAAGGGCATCTCGGTCATCCACGACAAGGCCAACCGGCAGATCAAGGACTGGTTCTATCCGGCCTTCGCCCGCAAGCTGTATGGCCACGTCAGCGAGGAGAAGGTCGAACAGTTCGTGAAATTCCTGGATTCGCCCGCCCGCGTGGTCATGGAATTCATCCCGACCAAGAAGATCGTCTATGACGGCGACAAGATGGCCCGCGCTACGCCAATCGTGAAGGGCGTCGTCTCACGCTGAAAACCGCAATCCAAATGGGGAACTGACAATGCCAAGTGAAGTGGAAGACAAGCTGGAGATCCAGCAACTCGCCCAGACCTACGCCGACGGCGTGATGCAGCGCGACGTGGACATCTGGGGCTCGACCTGGGCCGAGCAGGGTGAATGGGCGCTGCCCGGCATGCCCGCGCCGATGAAGGGCCGCGAGACCCTGAAGCCGTTCTGGTCGAAGGTCATGGAGGGCTACCCCCATGTGCTGCACTGGGTGCAGCCGGGCCTGATCACGGTGAACGGCGACACGGCGACCGCCCGGTTCTACGTCCAGGAAAACATCAAGGACGCCAAGGGCGACCAGGTGCGCGTGGCCGGCGTCTATGACGACAAGCTGGTGCGCGAGAACGGCAAGTGGAAGTTCGCCAAGCGCGACTTCAACGTGCTGTATCGCGGGCCGACCGACCTGACCGGCAACTTCGCCCCCTACAAGGCGGGCGAGCACGTCTGAGGTTTCGGCCAATCGACTAGCAAGGGCCGCGCGAGCGATCGCGCGGCCCTTCGCGTTTCGGGAAACGTGTCAGCGCCTCAGTGCGGTGGCGAAGTCGAGCACCGCGCGGGCGAGGCCCGTGCGATCGTCGATGGTCTTCATCACCGTGTTGGTGACGTAGGTGGAGACGCCCAGCGTGTCCGCCATCTCCGCGTCCTCGGTGTCGAGCACCAGGCCGTCGATCAGGTCGCGGTAGTGATGCGCGATGGTGTGCTGCGTCACGTCGAGGCCCAGCTCGGCCATCAGCTTGGCGGTCGGCCCCTTGATCGCCTTGCCGCCGACGATGGGCGAGACGGCGATCACCGGCGCGGCATTGGCCGCCAGCGCTTGCCGAACGCCCGGGATCGCGAGCAGTGGATCGACGCTGAGGTATGGATTCGATGGGCAGATGACGATGGCGTCCAGGTCGCCGCGCAGCGCGGCAATGAAGGCCGGGCTTGGCATGGCGCTCTCGGCGCCCTCGAAACGGATGCCGCGCACCTCGGGCTGGCATTTGTCGCGGACGAAATAGTGCTGGAAGGCGAGGTCGCCGTCGTCGGTCTCGATCACCGTGGCGACCTCGTCATCCGTTATTGGCGCGAGCAGCGGGCCGATGCCGTGGCTGCGGGCGAAGTCGGCAGTGACCTGGCTGAGGCTCTGGCCATCCATCAGCCGGCGGGTGCGCTCCACATGGGTCGCCATGTCCTTGTCGCCCAGGTTGAACCATGTCGGGCCGCCGAGGGTCCGCAGGTTCTCCATGAACTCCCAGGTCTCGCCCATCCGGCCCCAGCCCAGCTCGGTGTTGGACAGGCCGCCCAGGGTGTAGGTGACGGTATCGATGTCCGGGCAGATGCGCACGCCCAGATGGGTGAAGTCGTCGCCGGTATTGATGATGACGGTCAGCTTTTCCGGCGGCAGAATCAGCGACAGGCCGAGCGCCAGCTTGGCGCCGCCGACGCCGCCGCAGAGGGCGAGGACGTTGCCGGTCTTTGGCCCGGTCACCGGAACATGTCCATTTCCTTCGGCCGGATCAGCACCGTCGCCGGGCGCTCGTTGCGCGGCGTGGTGAGGCCGCGGACGATGGCGACGGGCGTGGCCTCGGTCGCCTCGCCCATGACCAGGTTGGCGGCGGCGGCGACCTGGTCGGCGATG
>CAMDTB010000034.1 GCA_945907245.1 Rhizobium sp. Q54 | reverse complement strand
CACGTCCATGAACCCGGACTGCAGGATGCGCATGGTGCTGACCTGGACGCCGTCGAAGTCCAGCGCCACGGCGGAATCGAACGCCGCCGAGATGTTGGACGATCCCACGCCGCGCAGGCTGAGCTGGGCGCCCGAACCCGAGCCGCCGATCTGGACGTTCAGCGTCGGGATGCGGGTCACCACGTCCTCGATCTTGTCGAAGTCGAACCGCTCCACATCGGCGCCGCCGATGGCCGTCACCGCCACGGGCACCTCCTGCAGGGTTTCCTCCTGCTTGCGCGCGGTGACGGTAATGCTTTCGGTCCTGTGGACCGCCGGCGGCGGTGCGTCCTGCGCCGACGCGGGCGCGACCGTGGCGACGCCGGCTAACAACGATGCAGATAGCGCGAACACTGCTCCGGCGCGGATGCCATGTCTGACAGCCATGGTTGAACTCCCCCAATAAAGTCCCGTTGTATGGTAATTTTTATACTGAAGTTTATTTGTTTATTTACACGCACCATTACATTAAATTGGCCGTGTAATCTGCTTCTATTCATATACTTCCACGGATTTAACTAAAGTCAATTCAATATCTGGATCGCCGTATAAAAATCAATCGTAACTTTTCGCCCTCCGGGCAGTGGATCTCCGTCATCCCCGCGTTGCCAAGTGCTTCCTGCGCCGCATAGACTGGCGCGTTGCTGGGGAAACGGGATGCTGAAACCTGAAGACTTCGTCCACGTCGTCTATGACGTGAAGGATCATGTCGCGACGGTCACCCTGAACCGTCCGGAGATTTACAACGCGTTAAACCGCCGCGCCTATGACGAGCTGGAAACGTCGTTCCTGCTCGCCCATGACGACGCTGACGTGCGTGTCGTGGTGCTGACCGGCGCCGACCCGGGCTTCTGCTCGGGCGACGACGTGCGCGCCATCATGGCCGGCAGCGAGCGCGAGGGCAGCGTGCACCGCCTGACCCGCGTCAAGCCGGTGCCGACGCCGGCCGCCACGGCGATCATGGACTGCGGCAAGCCGATCATCGCCGCGGTCAACGGCGCGGCCATGGGCTGGGGCATGGATGTCGCGCTGATGGCCGACATCCGCATCGCCTCGGACAAGGCGAAATTCGCCGAGCTGTTCGTCAAGCGCGGCCTGATCACCGACCTGGGCGGCCTCACCCGGCTGCCACTGATCGTCGGCGTGCAGAAGGCGGCCGAGCTGCTGTTCACCGGCGACGTCATCGACGCCGCCGAGGCCGAGCGCATCGGCCTGGTGCTGAAGACGGTGCCGCACGCCGAGCTGATGCCGGCGACTTATGCGCTCGCCGGCAAGATCGCCGCCAATCCGCCGCTCGCGGTGCAGCACCTGAAGGAAGGGCTGCGCAAGACCACCTATGGCGACCACCGCGAGATCGGCAGCTGGATCGCCCACATCCTGGGCATCCTGTTCCAGACCGAAGACCACAAGGAGGGCGTCGCCAGCTTCCTGGAGAAGCGCCCCGCCCAATTCACCGGACGCTGAGGCCACACATGGACCAGAAGACCAACCTCGCCCCATTCCTGCCGATCCCGTACGCCGAGCCGCAGGGCAAGATGGTGCGCCGGCCCGACGGCAGCATCATCGTCGACACCCTGCTGCAGCTGGGCGACTACGAGCCCAACGTGGTCGCGTTCCTGCACCAGTGGGCGGCGAAGGTGCCGGACCGGCTGTGGATCGCGCAGCGGGCGAAGGACCGCAGCTGGGAGAGCATCACCTATGGCGAGGGCCTGCGGAAGGTGAACGCGATCTCGCAGGCGCTGCTCGACCGCGGCCTCGACGGCTCGAAGCCGGTCATGATCCTGTCGGGCAATTCCATCAACCAGGCGCTGCTGGTGATGGGCGCCATGCAGGTGGGCATCCCCGCCTCGCCGGTCGCCACCGCCTATTCGACCATGCCGGGCGCCCATTCCAAGCTGCACCACGTGTTCAACCTGATCGAGCCGAAGCTGATCTTCGTCGAGCAGGGCACGCCGTTCGAGGGCGCGCTGGCGTCGCTGAACCTGGACGGCGTCGAGCTGGTGGCCCATGACGATCCGCCGCGCGGCTTCCGGGCGACACCGTTCAGCGACCTGACGGCGACGACGCCGACCGACGCGGTCAAGGCGGCATACCACCGCACCGGGCCCGACACCGTCGGCAAGTACCTGTTCACATCCGGCTCGACCGGCATGCCCAAGGGCGTGGCGCAGACCCAGCGGATGATGTGCTCGAACCAGAAGGCCAACGAGATCATCTTCCCGCGCGATCCCGACTACGCGCCGGTGCTGGTGGACTGGCTGCCGTGGAACCACTGCTACGGCGGCAACTCCAACTTCAACGGCGTGCTGAGCCAGGGCGGCTCGTTCTACATCGACGACGGCAAGCCGCTGCCCGAATTCCTCGGCCGCACGGTCGAGAACCTGCGCGAGATCGCGCCGACCGAGTACCTGTCCGTCGCCGCCGGCCACGCGCTGGTTGTCCATGCGCTGGAGGAAGACAAGGCGCTCGCCCGCCACTTCTTCTCCAGCGTGCGCAAGCTGGGCTATGGCGGCGCCAGCCTGCCGCACGAGATCTGGCAGCGCTACCAGGACCTGGCGGTGCGCGAGACCGGCCAGCGGCTGCTGTTCCGCACCGGCTGGGGCTCGACCGAGACCGGCCCGGTGTCGTCGACGCTGCACTGGCCCATCGAGGGCACCGGCAATGTGGGCCTGCCCATGCCCGGCACCACGCTGAAGCTGGTGCCCAACGGCGACAAGCTCGAGGTGCGGGTGAAGGGCCCGAACATCTTCACCGGCTATTACCGCCAGCCGGAAAAGACCGCCGAGGCGTTTGACGAGGAAGGCTTCTACAAGATCGGCGACGCACTGGCGCTGGTCGACGAAGATGACATCAACCAGGGCCTGCGCTTCAACGGCCGCGTCGTCGAGGACTTCAAGCTGACCTCGGGCACCTTCGTGTCCGTGGGCACCTTACGGGTGCAGGTAAACGACGCCTGCGCGCCCGCCGTCGCCGACAATCTGATCGCCGGCCACGACAAGGATTTCGTCGGCAGCCTGCTGTGGCCCAACGTGGCCGCGTGCCGCAAGATCGCCGGCGTCGGCGACGACCTGCCGGTGGCGGACCTGATCCGCCATCCGAAAGTCGTCCAGCACATCCGCGACGGCCTCGCAGCGCACAACAAGACCAGGCCGGGCTCGTCCACCCGCATCCAGCGGGCGCTGCTGATGGTCGAGCCGCCATCCATGGAAAACCACGAGATCACCGAGAAGGGCTACGTCAACCAGCGCGCGGCCCTGGAGCGGCGCGCCGACCTGGAAGCCAGGCTGTTCGACAAGACGCCCGGTCCGGACGTCATCGATCTGGGCTGAGCCATGGCCGATTTCATCGTCCGAACCGCGACCCGCCCCGAACTGGACCTCATTGTCGGCTGGGCCGCGAACGAGGGCTGGAACCCCGGGCTGCGCGATGCCGACTGCTTCCACGCCGCCGACCCGGACGGCTTCCTGATCGGCCTGCTGGACGGCGAGCCGGTCACCGCGATCTCGGCCGTGTCCTACGGCCCGTCGTTCGGCTTCCTCGGTTTCTACCTGTGCGTGCCCGAGCACCGCGGCAAGGGCTATGGCATCCAGGCTTGGGAAGCCGGCATGGCGAAACTGGAGAAGGTCAGGACCATCGGCCTCGACGGCGTCGTCGCCCAGCAGGACAACTACGCCAAGTCCGGTTTCGTGCTGGACCACCGCAACATCCGCTTCGGCGGCGCGCCATCCTCTGCCCCGGCCGATCCGGCTGTCCGGCTGCTGACCGAAGGCGACCAGCGCCATATGGACGCCATGGACCTGGCCTGCTTCGGCTATCCGCGCCCCGCCTTCCTCGACGCCTGGCTCAACACAGGCGGCCACAGGGCGCTGGGCTGCTTCCAGGGCGCCCGGCTCGACGGCTATGCCGTCACGCGCCCGTGCCGCGAAGGCACCAAGATCGGCCCGCTGTTCGCGGTGTCGCCCGAGATCGCCGAGCGTCTGTTCGACGCGGCGGCCACGGGCGTGGACGGCCCGGTATTCCTCGACGTGCCCGAGCCCAACAAGGACGCCGTGGCGCTGGCCGAGAAGAAAGGCCTGACGCCCTCGTTCGAGACAGCGCGCATGTATCTCGGCCCCAAGCCGCTGCTGCCGCTGGGCGAAGTATTCGGCGTCACCAGTTTCGAGCTGGGTTGAACCCAAAAATTATTGTCATCCCGGCGAAAGCCGGGACCCAGTGATCGTAAAGCTACGCCCTTTCCCCGTTCTGGGTCCCGGCCTTCGCCGGGATGACAACGAATTGAGGAATTGGCGTCACACCCGCAGCATCAGCCCGCCATCCACCCGCAGGCCATGCCCGGTGACGAAGCCGCCCAGGTCGGACGCCAGGAACAGCGCCCCCTTGGCGATGTCGATGGGCTGGCCGAGGCGCTTGAGCGGCGACTTCTTCGCCCAGATCGCCGCCACGTTCTCGTCCTGGTGCATGGCCGTGGTCATGCCGGTGACGACGGCGCCCGGCTCGATGTAGTTGGCGGTGATGCCGTAGCGGCCTTCCTCCAGCGCGATGGTGCGGGTCAGGCCAGCGACGCCGGCCTTCGACGCGCAATAGGCGGCGAGGCCGTAATCCGTGCCCTGCGCCATCACCGAGGCGGTGTTGATGATGCGCCCCGCGCCGGATTCGCGCAGGTGCGGGATCGCCGCCTTCGCCAGCCGGAACTGGGCGGTGACGTTGACGCTCATCACCTTGTCCCAGTGGCTGTCGGGCATGTCGACGGTGTTGGCCCGGCCGCTGACGCCGGCATTGTTGAACAGGATGTCGAGCCGTCCCCAGGTGGCGATGGCGGTGTCGACGATCCTCTCGGGCGCGTCGGCGCCGGTGATGTCGTGCTCCAGGCCGATGACGTCGTCATAGTCGGCATGCGCGTCGACCAGCCCGTGGTCCGGCAGGTCGACGGCCAGCACTTTCGCGCCGTGGACGGCGAAGAGCTGGGCGGTGGCCCGGCCGATGCCCGAAGCCGCGCCGGTGATGATGGCGACCTTTCCTTCGAGCAGCCTGCTTTCGGCGCTTGTGATCTGCTGCAGGCGTTCGTTAACTGTTACGGATGACACGGCTCGATACCCTCCCCGAAGTGCTGGACGCGGCTGCCCAACGGCATCCCGACCGCGTGTCCCTGATATGGGACGACGAGCTTATCACCTATCGCCAGATGGTGAAGCAGGCGGCGAACGTGGCGGGCGGCCTGAAAAGCCTGGGCTTCATGCCGGGCGACCGCATCGCCTTCTGGCTGCCCAATATGCCGGCCTATGTGATCCTGCTGCTCGCCTGCGCCCGGCTGGGCGTGACGGCGGTGGCGGTGAACACCCGCTTCGGCGCGGGCGAGGTCGCCGACATCGTCGGCCGCGCCGGGGCGAAGGCGCTGGCGCTGTGGCCCGGCTTCGACGGCATCGCCAGCCAGGACATCCTGGCGCGCATCGATCCGCTGGCCCTGCCGAAGCTGGAGATGCTGATCGAGATGGGCGGCGGCGCGGTCGCCACGCCCGGCTGGGAGAACGCGCCGCGCATCCGCTTCGAGGCGCTGCTTGACGACCCGCCGATGGACGCGTCGCTGGCCGCGCCGGACATGGACTGCGCCACCTTCACCACCTCCGGCACCACCAGCGCGCCCAAGATCGTGGTGCAGGCCCATGGCTCCATCGCCCGGCACGCGCTGGACGTGGCCGCCGGATTCGGCTTCGGGCCGGAGACGGTCTCGCTGCAGGCGCTGCCGCTGTGCGGCGTGTTCGGCTTCGCCCAGGCCATGGCGGTGCTGGCGTCGGGCGGCCGGCTGGTGATGCTGGCGAAATTCGACGGTCCGCTGGCCGCCGGCCTGATCCGGCAATGGAACGTGGACAGCTTCGCCGCCAGCGACGACATGATCCAGCGCATCCTCGACGCGGGACCCGAGCCGTTTCCCAGCCTGAAATTCATCGGCTATGCCGCCTTCAACAGCGCCCTCGACGACATCGTCGAACGGGCGCAGGCGCGCGGCGTGACCCTGCGCGGCCTCTACGGCATGAGCGAGTGCATGGCGCTCTACAGCGTCCGCCCCATCGACGCTTCGGTAGCCGAGCGCAAGAAGGGCGGCGGCACGCCGGTGTCACCCGAGGCCCGCGTACGTGTGGTCGATCCCGAAACCGGCGCGGTGTTGCCCATGGGCGAAGCCGGCGCGCTGGAAGTGGCCGGCCCCAGCCTGTTCGCCCGCTATGACGGCAACCCGGACGCGACCGGCGCCGCCTTCACCGAAGACGGCTTCTTCCGCACCGGCGACCTGGCCCGGCTGGAGCCGGACGGCGCCTTCGAGTTCCTCGGCCGCATGGGCGACGTGCTGCGCCTCGGCGGCTTCCTGGTGAACCCGGCCGAGATCGAGGAGCATCTGCAGGCGCACCCGTCGGTCCATGCGGCGCAGGTGGTGGCCATCGGCACGCCGCAGGGGATGCGCGCGGTGGCGTTCGTGATCCCGAGCGAGGGCCACGACTGCGACGAGACGGCGCTGCTCGCCCATTGCGGCAGCCTCGCCCGCTACAAGAAGCCGGTGCGGTTCGTGGCGGTGGAAGCGTTCCCGATCACAGAGAGCGCCAATGGCGTCAAAATTCGGCGTACAGACCTAAGGCGCATGGCAGAAGCCTTGGGTTAAAATTCATAGCAGAGCTTCAACTGCTGACGTAACCTGTCTTCATGAGCCCTCTCTACATTTGATGGATCATTTCGGCGGTATTAGCCGCTTCTGTCGGGATTGTCCGGCCTCGATCCTTCAAGGTCGCGGCTGCTCTGTGTGTTGGCATCGCAGTGCTCGCGTGGGGAGCAAGCTATCCCCTTATGCTTGTCGCACCCCGATTTGGCGCGGATACGACACTCGCGGAGTACTACGTAAATGACTTTAGCCGGACAGCCGTAGTGTATATTGCGGTTGCACTTGGCTGGACGCTTGTCGGGTTCCTACTCGGACTGCTTGCAGCGCTTGCTGGGCGACGCATCAGGCGAATTCTCGCTTGAAGCGGATGTCCACGTTTCATCGATAGCTGTCCTTCGACCCTCATCCCGCTTGCCTAAACCCCACCTTTCCCGTACACAGCCGCGCCATGACCGGTCGGCTTGAAATCGTCAAGGCGTTCACCTTCGAGGCGGCGCACCACTTCCAGCACATGCCCGTGGGGCATGGCTATCAGCGCATGCATGGGCATTCGTATCATGTGGAGGTGGCGCTGACCGGCGTGCCCGATCCGGTGTCCGGCTGGGTGGCCGACTTCGCCGAGGTGGCCAGGGCGCTCGACGCCGTGAAGGACACGCTGGACCACAACACCCTGAACGACATCCCCGGCCTGGAGACTCCGTCGCTGGAGACCATCTCGCGCTGGATCGCCGACCGGCTCGCCGCCACGTTCCCGGGCCTGGCCTGGGTGAAGGTGGCGCGGCCGAGCTGCAACGAATACTGCGTCTACCGGCTGGCCTAAGTTCGTCGACTTTTTCTTTGAATTGTCACCCCGGACTTGTTCCCATAGGCGTCAACTTAGCGGTCGCACTCTCTGAAGTTGTCATCCCCGACGCTAGTCGAGCCCGCGAACCGGCAGGTTCGCGGCTGCGAGACTTGCGATCGGGGACCCATGTCTCCACGTGATAGTTGCGAGCCCCGGGTCGAGATGGGTCCCCGCGCGCGCTTCGCTTGGCGGGGATGACAAAGAGGGTAGGCTCGCGCGTGAAATTGACGCCGATGGGACTTGTTCTGGGGTGACAATGAGAGGGTGGCGGGTTGCCCGCCCCGCGTGCCTGCCGTAACGTAACCCTTCCTTGGGAGGGGCAATCCATGACCGCCGAAACCGCGCGCAATCTCGTCGAGATGTTCCTCGATCAGGCCGACCGGCGGGGCGACCGGCCCTGCGTGTGGTCGAAGCCCGACAAGGGAAAGCCGTTCAAGCCGGTGTCCTGGCGCTCGGTCGCCGAGCAGGCCGCGAAGCTTGCGGCCGCGCTGAAGGCCATGGGCATCCAGCCCGGCGACCGGGTCGCGCTGGTCAGCGAGAGCCGGCCGGAATGGCTGATCGCCGATCTGGGCATCATGGCGGCCGGCGCGGTGACCGTGCCCACCTACACCACCAACACGGAGCGCGATCACGACCACATCCTGCGCGACAGCGGTGCGCGGGGCGCCATCGTCTCGACCGCCAGGCTGGCGCGCGAGTTGCTGCCCGCGGCCATGGACGCCGGCTCGGTCGATTTCGTCATCGCGATGGAACCGCCCAAGCTGGCGCAAAGCCTCGACCTGGACGTCCACCTTTGGAAGGACGTGCTGGCCGGCAGCACGGGCACCGTCGCCGAGACCCGCGCCGCCATCGCCGCCACCACCCGCGACAACCTGGCCTGCCTGATCTACACCTCGGGCACCGGCGGCGCGCCCAAGGGCGTGATGATCAGCCACGGCGCCATCCTGCACAACTGCGCCGGCGCCCGCGAGGTGATCGCCGAGCTGGGGCTGGACGACGGCCTCGACAGGACCGAGGTGTTCCTGTCGTTCCTGCCGCTGTCGCACGCCTACGAGCATTCCGGCGGCCAGTTCTTCCCGCTGTCGATCGGCGCGCAGATCTACTACGCCGAGAGCATCGACAAGCTGGCAGCGAACATGGCGGAGTGCCGCCCGACGATCATGACCGTCGTCCCGCGCCTGTTCGAGATGCTGCGCACCCGCGTGACCCGCGCCATCGAGGAGCAGGGCGGCACCCGCGCCAGGCTGTTCCACAAGGCGCTGGCGCTGGGCGAGAAGCGCTTCATCGACCGGCGGTCGCTGAGCCTGGCGGAGCTGCTGCAGAACCGCGTGCTCGACCGGCTGGTGCGCCGCAAGGTGCAGCAGCGCTTCGGCGGCCGGGTGAAGGCGCTGGTGTCGGGCGGCGCGCCGCTCAACTCCGACGTGGGCCTGTTTTTCCACGCGCTGGGCCTGCGGCTGCTGCAGGGCTATGGCCAGACCGAGTCCGGCCCGGTGGTCAGCGTCAACCGGCCGGGGCTGGTGAAGATCCACACCGTCGGCCCGCCGATGAAGGCGACCGAGGTGCGCATCGCCGAGGACGGCGAGATCCTGATCCGCGGCGAGCTGGTGATGAAGGGATACTGGCGCGACGAGGCGGCGACGGCGCGCACCATTATCGACGGCTGGCTGGACACCGGCGACATCGGCATCATCGACGACGACGGCCACCTGCAGATCACCGACCGCAAGAAGGACATCATCGTCAACGACAAGGGCGACAACGTCGCGCCGGCCCGCGTCGAAGGGCTGCTGACGCTGGAGCCGGAAATCGGCCAGGCCATGCTGTATGGCGACCGGCGGCCGCACATGGTCGCGCTCCTCGTGCCCGACATGGAATGGGCGGCGAAATGGGCGGCCGAGAACGGCAAGCCCGCCGACATGCCGTCGCTGTCGGCCGATCCGGCATTCCACTCGGTCATGGACAAGGCGGTGAGCCGGGTGAACCAGCGGCTGTCGTCGACTGAGAAGGTGCGCCGCTTCGCCGTGGCGACCGCGCCGTTCAGCATCGACAACGAGCAGATGACGCCGACCATGAAGATCCGGCGGCATGTGATCGTCCGCCGGTACAAGGACGTGCTGGACGCGCTTTACTGAGGGACCGCCCCGGAAGCGCGCCGGCGCCTACCAGTCCACGTCCACCTGCATGCCGATGCGGCGCGGTTCGCCATACTGGCTGAACGCCCAGCCGAGCTGGTCGAGGAAGGTGGTGCCGGTGGTGCTGTAGAGCTTGTTGGTGGCGTTCCTGCAGAACACGCTGACCCTGACCGGGCTGTCGCGCAGCTCGACGTCGAGACGCAGGTCGAGCAGGCCGAACGACCCCTGGGCGAGGCTTTCGGTATTGGCCACGTCCTCGTAGGTTTTGGACCGCCAGGTGAAATCGCCGGTCAGCGTCCAGTCGGCGCCGAACCAGTCGATCGGCAGGGTGTAGATGGCGGCGATGCCGGCCGAGAAATCGGGCGCCAGCGGGAACCGCTTGTCGGAGAAGTCCTCGCCGCCGAAATCGAACGTGCGGTAGCGGGCGATGGACACACCGAGGGTGCCGCGCAGCCGCAGGCTGTCATGCGCGGCCACGTCCAGTTCCAGCTCGCCGCCCCACACATTGGCCTTGGCGGCATTGGTGATGAAGGTGGTGATGTTGCCGCCCTCGATGGTGAAGTCGGTGCGCTGGATGTTGGTGTAGTCGGCATAGAAAAGGGTCAGGTTGGCCAGCGCCCTGCCGTCGAGGAATGACGACTTCACGCCGCTCTCGACACTTAGCACGCGTTCGGGCTTGAACGGCTCGAACGAGATGTCCGACTTGGCGCGCAGGTTGAAGCCGCCGCTCTTGAAGCCGGTCGCGACCTTGGCGAACAGCAGCGCATGTTCGGCGACCTGGGCGTTGACACCCGCCTCCCAGGTGAGCCGGGTGAAGTTCTTGCCGAACTCGCCGCGGCAGCCGCCGGTCGCCAGGTCCTCGTTCAGCTCGGGCGGCACCAGGCAGCCGACCAGCGCGTCGCGGCTGTCGGCGGTCAGCCGCTTGCGCTCCCAGGTGAAGCGCGCGCCGCCGACCAGCGAGAACACCTCGTCCAGCGCCCAGACCGCATGGCCATAGACGCCCGCCGTGCTGTTGACGCCGCGGCCGGTGGCGGTGAACGGATTGGTCGGGTTGAGGAACGACAGCGCCCGTGCCGTGTTGTCGGTGCGGCCGGCCTCGTCCAGGTAGATGGCGCCGACCAGCCATTCCAGGGCGGCGCCGGGATTGTCGCCGATCAGCTGGAACTCGGTGGACAGCTGGTGCTGGCTGTCGGTCTGCACCGCCTCGCCGATGTCGAATGCGGTGCCATCGAAATCGAACGAGCTGTACTGCTCCAAATGCCGCCAGGCCGATATGTTTTTCAGCACGACGCCGTCGAGACGGGCGGTGGTGATCAGCGCCACGCCCTGCACGTCGGCCGCCAGCCGCCCCGGCTCGCCGGTGAGCAGCAGCGGGTTCTGCTCGTTGCGGCGGGGATCGCCGTCGAGCGCCGCCGCGCCCCACTGCCCGCCGGTGAGGAACAGGTTGATGGCGCAGGCCGACGCGTTGACCGGGTTGGGATCGGCCAGGCTGCAATTGGGGTCGAGCCCGGCGGGAACGATCTCGGCCACCTGGGTGAGCCGCTCGTGGCCGCGCGAGCGCATGCCGTCATGGATCAGCAGCACGTCCACGTCGTCGCTGACCTGCCAGGCGATGCTGGCCCGCCACGACAGGGTACGGTCGTCGTCCAGGTCGCGGCCGAGGAAGGTGTTGTCGCTGTAGCCGGCGAGGCCGGAGCTCTGCGCGACGAACCGCGCCGCCAGCTTGTCGGACAGCGGGACGTTGACCACGGCGGACACGTCGTGGTTGACGCCGTTGCCGCTGCCCGGCTTGTCGGTGTACAGGCCGATGCCGGCACTGACCCGGCCTTCGAATTCCCGGGTCGGCTTGTTGGCGGTGACGGTAATGGCGCCGCCCGTGGTGTTGCGGCCGTACAGCGTCCCTTGCGGACCGTTGAGCACCTCGACACGCTCCACATCCACCAGGTCGAACAGCGAGGCGGCGCTGCGCGCCACATAGACGCCGTCGAGGTACAAGCCTACCGCCGGATCGACGGTGATCAGCGTGTCGTTCTGGACCTGCGAGCGCAGCGTGATGCGCGACGCGCGGGACGACACGTTGTCGGGCGCGACCAGCAGGTTGGGCGCGATGACCGACAGGTCAGCCAGACTTTCGACGCCGAGCCTGTGCATCAGCGCCTCGGGCAGCACCGAGATGGTGCCCGGCACGTCCTGGACAGATTCCTCCCGTCGGCGGGCGGTGGTAACCACCTGATCCACCTTCTGGTATTCTGGGCGCGAAGCTCCGGCAACGGGCTCGGCGGCCGCTGTCTTTGCTTCAAACCAGATGCCTGTCGTCAGCAGGCACATTAGGGCGACGGTCGACCGCGATGCGGCCGCATTCGTCACCATGGCATTGGCCTCCGTGTCGGATGCAGAATGAACTAACTGAAACGACCGGCCCGACGCACACCCCCGCCCATCGGAACCAGTCCATGTTAAAACTGACACCTGTCCGCAGACAACAGGTCTTTACCGGACCGGATGATTTATCCCGTTGGCGTTTCTTTGTGAATCCGGACGATGACGGACTGGCTGGCGGTCGCGAGCAGGGTGCCGTCCTCGCTCCACAGATGCATGCGGCCATGGCCGTGACCAGCATGGACGGCGTGGACCTGGATGTCGCACATCACCCATTCGGTCGGCCTGAGCTGGTGGATGCGGATGGTGTTGTCGAGGCTGTTGCCGCCGGCGCGGCGGCCCAGCGCGCCGCTGAGGCCCGACGGCATCCAGTCGGCGATGACCGCCAGCATCGGCGCGGTCATCTCGACGCCTTCGGGAATCCGCGCCCACAGCACCGAGCGCCCGTCGCCGGGCGTGCCGTCGTCATGCATGCCCCAGCGACCATGGGCGACCCGCAGCTCCACCCGGCTGTCGATGAAGCCCTCCCGCTTCGACCAGCGCGGCACCGGATCGCAGTCGTTCGGCCGCGCCACGTCGGGCGGCGTCACCCACTGGCCGCTGAGTTCCATGGCGCGGGCGCCCAGCGCCGCGTTGACGGTGAGAATCTCGGTGTCGCCCACATGCGCGACCACGCGCGCCTGGGTGTTGCTCTTGCCGGAGACCGGCACGATGACATCCAGGTCCATGATGCTGGGCGGGCGGGCATAGGACAGATACTGTGCCGTCGCCCAGACGGCCGGGCGGCCGCAGGTTTGCTCCATGGCCGAAACCGCCGCGCCCAGGCCGCAGCCGCCGAACAGGAAATGCCCGGGCGTCGACACCGCATCGACGATCGGCAGGATCCAGCGGTGCGGATTGTGGGTGGGCTTCAGGCCCAGGAAATCTTCAGCCGTCTTCAGGGTCATCGGGGTCTCCGGACATCGCCCGGCCTGTTTGTGCGGAGCACGCCTGAAAATCCAGCGGTATATTTGCACGGCT
Organism: Rhizobium sp. Q54; assembly: GCA_945907245.1. Taxonomy (GTDB): domain Bacteria; phylum Pseudomonadota; class Alphaproteobacteria; order SMXS01; family SMXS01; genus RI-34. The sequence continues at coordinate 20,824 of CAMDTB010000034.1, read as the reverse complement.
GTGGGGGAACCTCGCACGGCGGACGCCTCGCACGCTGTTTTGACGCCCGATTCCCGCCGGGATAGACTGCGGGCGCGAAGGGGGACTCCACCAGGCATGACACCGGACTTCATGATCATCGGCGCCGCCAAATCCGGCACCAGATGGCTGGCCGACGGCTTGAGCCGGAATCCCGCCTGCTTCCTCGCGGACACCGAGGTGCACTATTTCAGCACCTATTTCGGGCGCGAGACGCCGGATTGGTACGCCGCGCACTTCGCGGCGGCGCGGCCCGGCCAGCTGCGGGGCGAGCGCTCCAACTCCTACATGATCAACCCGCTGGCAGCCGCACGTATCCACGACGCGGCGCCCGACGCGAGGCTGGTTGCCATCCTGCGCAATCCCGTCGACCGCGCCTATTCCGGCTATTGCATGCGTCTCGACCGGGCCAAGGTGACCCGTGACGTCGCCGCCCATCTCGATCCGGCAAACCCGCTGTCGCGGGAGATCCTCGAGAACGGACTGTACCACCGGCAGCTGTCCCGCTTCCTCGCGCTCTATCCGCGCGAGCAGTTGCATGTGGCGCTGTACGACGACATCAAGGCCCGGCCGGCCGAGTTGCTGGGCGAAATCAGCGCGTTCCTGGGCGCGCCACACGTGTTCGACGCCAGCGCGGTTGCGGAACGAGCCAACGCCAGGAAGGCAACCGGTATCCCGCATGTCTACAAGCGGCTGTTCAAGCCGCTGGTGCGGACCGAGCGGGTGCGCCGCGCGATCTCGGACGCCGTCGGCGCCACCGCCGCCGGCAGGGCGCTGCTGCGGCTGGTCTCCGGCCAGTTGTCCTATCCGCCGCTGGGCGAGACGGAGCGCCGCAAGCTGGCGGACTACTACGCCGAAGACGTCGGCCGGCTGTCGGGACTGGCCGGGCGCGATCTGACCGCCTGGTTGGCCTAGCGACAAAGCGCCCTGAAAAACCCCTTCGTCGATTCCCACCGCCGATCTAGGATCGCGCAGCCAATCAAATACGGGAGGGATTCATGGCAAGGCTTCAGGGCAAGGTCGCCGTCATCACCGGCGCGGCGAGCGGAATCGGGCTGGGCACGGCGCGGCGGTTTGTCGAGGAAGGCGCATCGGTCGTGATAGCCGACCTGCAGGCCGAAGCCGGCGTCGCCGCCGCCGCCGAGTTCGGCGACCGGGCGCGCTTCGTCCGCTGCGACGTCACCCGCGAGGTCGATATCGCGGCGGCCGTCGACCTCGCCGTGGCCGAGTTCGGCCAACTCGACATCATGGTCAACAATGCCGGCATCGTCGGCGCCATCGGCCCCATCGCCAAGACCTCGGTCGAGGCGTGGGATACCACCATCGCCATCCTGCTGCGCGGCGTGTTCCTGGGCATGAAGCATGCGGCGCGGGTCATGCAGCCGCGCCGCAGCGGCGTGATCCTGTCGCTGTCCAGCACGGCGGGCATTCTGGGCGGGCTGGGTCCGCACGCCTACACGGCCGCAAAGCACGCGGTCGTCGGCCTGACCAAGTCGGCCGCGTCGGAGCTGGCCGCGTCAGGCATAAGGGTGAACGCGGTCGCGCCGGCCGGCACGGTGACGCCGATGACGGCGAGCGCGGTGACCGGCGATGTCAACGACGAGGAAAAGACCGCCGCCGCGTTCAAGGCGTCCTCGCCGCTGGGCATCGCCGCGTTCCCGATCGATATCGCCAACGCGCTGCTGTACCTGGCCAGCGACGAGGCGCGCTACGTGACCGGTCAGACGCTGGCGGTAGACGCCGGCGCGACGACCGCGGTCGGCAATGGTGCGTTCCACCAGCAGGAACCGACGATCCTGCGGGAAGCGGGCAAGCGCGGGTAGCGGCGACGCCGCGCTACTCCATCCCCTCAACCGGCAGGCGCTGGGAGCGCCAGCGCAGCATGCCGCCGGCCAGGTTGGCGACCTTGCCGAAGCCTTCCTTGTCGAGCATCACCGCCGCCTGGGCCGACCGAGCGCCGGAGCGGCAGACGGTGACCACGGGCCGCGCCTTGTCGAGGGACGAGGCCCGCTGCTTCAACTCGCCCAGCGGCATCAGCACCGCGCCTTGCACATGGCCCAGGATGCCGTTGAACTCGCTGGGCTCGCGCACGTCGACGATCTGCACCTGGGCGAGATGCTCCTCGAGCCATTCCGGCTGCATCTCCCACAGTCCCGCATAGGTGTAGGTGAGCGGGGCCCAGTCCGGCTCGGCGATGCTGGGATCGGCGGCGGCCGCCGCCTCCGGCTCGCCGCAGCGCAGGTTGGCCGGCACGGCGATGTCGATCTTGTTGGGGTGCGGCAGCCCCAGATTGCGCATGTAGCCGGTGAAGTCACCTTCGCCGATGTCTTCACCCAGGCGCGGATTGAACAGCTTCTCCTCGGCCACGCTGGTGACCGTCGAGCCCTTGTAGTCATGGGCCGGATACAGCAGGCACTCGTCGGGCAGGCGGAAGATGCGGTCGTGCACCGAGCGGTACATCGCCGACGGGTCGCCCTGCTGGAAGTCGGTGCGGCCGCAGCCGCGGATCAGCACGCAGTCGCCGGTGAACGCCATGGTACTGTCGTCGAGGACGAAGGTGGAGCAGCCGCTGGTGTGGCCCGGCGTGGCGATTGCCGTCAGATGCCGGTTGCCGAAGTCCAGCCGGTCGCCGTCGTTGAAATAGATATCGGCGCCCGCCGCGCCCGAGCGGGCGGACACCGCGATCCGGCTGCCAAGCCGGTGGCGCAGCAGCCACGCGCCGGTGACGTGGTCGGCGTGTATGTGAGTCTCGATGGTCAGCTTCAGGTCCAGGCCCAGCTCCTCGATCAGCGCCACCTCGCGCCGGACCTGCTCGAACACCGGGTCGATCAGCACCGCGTCGCGGCTGCGCGGATCGGCCAGCAGATAGGTATAGGTGGACGATTGCGGATCGAACAGCTGGCGGAATATCAGCATGCGGCTCCCCCGTTAACGGCGTCCGCAGTATAGCGCAAAAGCAAAGGGCCGGAACGTGCGTTCCGGCCCTTGCCCGTGTGTCGAAGTGACGGCGATCAGTTGCCGCTGGTGATGCTGCCGACGGCGGTGTTGCCGATGGCTGTGGCGCCGATCTGGTTGCCACGCACCGTAAACGAGCTGTTGTTGCTGGTCGCGGCGATGTTGTCGCCGTTGCCGATGCCGATGGTCACGTTGCTGGCGGTCGCCGAGATGGTCGCCCCGCTGGTCGACTGCAGGTTGCCCACGGTCGCGCTCGGGTGCTGGAACGTGCCGGTGTTGAGCACCAGATGGTTCTCGGCCCGGTTGGCGGTGGAGGCCGCCGTCACGGTATTGTCGCTGACGCTCATCGAGCTGTTGTCGACACCGGTCGCACCACTGAAGCCATCGATATAGATGCCGACCTCATTGGTGCCGGACAGCGCCTCGGCGTCGGTGAAGCTCTGGTAGTTGAGCACCGCGTAATCGCTGTCGGTCGGCGCCAGGAACACCGGGCCGGCCGGATCGATGGTGATGCCGGCGCCCGACGATTCCTGCAGGGTCGCGCCCGCGGTCGTCGAGATCGCGTTCAGGGCGACGTTGCCGCTGGCCACGCTGCGGACCATGTTGTCGTCCAGCGTGACGCTGCTGCCGTCGGCGCCGTTGCCGTTGGCGTCGATGAACAGCGCGATTGGTTGCGGATCGATAAGGTCTGGATTCTCGTCCTGGAGCGCCTGGACCGTCGCGTTGGCGATATCCTGCCTGTTGACGACGTTGGCGGTGGCGTCGCTGGCGGCGCCGGCGTTGAGCACGATGATGTTGGACGCGTTGAAGCCGGTTGCCCTGGATTCAAGCTCGTTGCCGCTGACAGTGAGCGAATCGCCGACCGCGTCCGACTCGATCTCGATGCTGAGTTCACTGTCCTCGCCGAAGGCGAACACCTCGGTCTCGCCGGCCTGGTAGTTGACGATGTTGAAGTCGGCGTTGGCGACGAGCGGATTGCCCACCGAGAGATCGCCGATCTCCGGCGTGGGCGTGGCGACGACGCCGGTAATGGTGACGCCGGCCAGCACGTCCATGCGGTTGAGCACGGTGCCGCCGATGGCCTGGTTCAGCAGGTCGTTGTTCGACACGCTGAGGGCGACGGCATCGGTCGACGAGATGTCGTCGACGTCTATCTGCAGGTCGGTGTCCTCGCCCTGGACGAACACGCCGCTGTCAACGGTGACAATCTGCTGCGAGATGATCGAGCCGGTGGCGGAGATATTGGCGACATTGCCCGTCGCCGCCAAACTGACCGCGCCGGTGGCCTCGTTGTAGGCGTAGGACGCACCCATGCCGAGCAGGTTGTTGGCGCTGTGGATGATGCCCTGGTTGAGCTGCAGGTTGTTGTCGATGGAGACCGAACCGCTGTCGAACTGTTCGAAACGGACGAAGAAATCGATGTCCTCGCCAAAGACAAAGACCGTTTCATCGAAACCCGAGCCGACAGAGTCCTCGCCCTGGACGTTCATCACGCTGGCGTCGGAGACCACGGACACGTCGGCGCCGGCGCCGGCTGGATCGATCAGCGCCGACGGTGTCGTGGTGCCGGTGCCGCTGAGCAATTTGTTGCCATCCAGGCTCAGCGTGTTGAGCAGCGCCCGGTTGATCGTGCCGATCAGCGAGACATTGTTGCCATCGACATCCACCGTGGTGTCGGTGGCGTCCTCGCCATCGATCCGGAGGGTGATGTCTTCACCAATAACGACCGCCTGGACACCGTCCGAGCCAGGCTTCTGCACGTTGGCGACGAAGGCCGAGACGTTGTTGGTGGTGAACGCCACCGAGGCGTCGTTGATGTTGTCGTTGCTGCGGGCCTGGAACAGCAGGGTATTGTCGCTGACCGAGAAGCTGCTCGAGTCGATCTGAACGCCCAGAGAGTCGGCGGAAACCTCCAGTTCGATGTCCTCGCCGACCGCAAACACGTCATAGCCGTTCAGCTGATAGGAAGCGACGCCGAACGCCAGGTCCTCGGCCGCGATCTCACCGCCGGTTACCGGAATGTTCAGGGCCTGGACCAGCGGCGTGGTGGCGGCCACCGGCTCGTAGGTGCCGCCGGTGACGTCGAGAACGTTGTTGCCGTTGTTCACCCGGGCGAGCGCCACATACTGATTGCCGTCGACCGAGGCGTGTACATTGTCGATATCGTTATCGACGCCGTTCAAGTCTACCTCGATGTCGCTGTTGTCGATGCTTGCAGCGAAAATGGCGAACCCGGCCGGTGTGTCGTCGGCATCGCTGCCGCGCTGGGCGTTGCTGATGATGGCGAGCGGTGCGTTGCCGGCGCCGCCGCCGATCAGCGCGTCGGACAGATCGATGGTGCCGGCGTCGAGCGACAGCGCATTGGTGGCGTCGTTGCCGAGCGCGAGCGCGCGATGGCTGTTGCCGTCGGCCTCGACGACGCTGTCGGCGAGCGAGCCATCGTCCGTGTCAATATCGACATCGATGTCGTTGTCGTTCAACTCGACAGACACACCGGCAGTCGACAAAGAGCCGCCGAATATCAGGCCGTTGAAATCCTGGTCGTTGACCAGGCCGATCTCGGAGCGGACCGTGCTCTTGCCGTCGCCGATATTGACCGACTGGACGTCGGCGCCGGCGATCAGGCCGGTGACCACCTGGGTCTGCGTGGACACGGCGATGGTGTTGGTGGCGCCGCTGATCCGCGCCTCGCCGAGGAACGCATTGCCGTTGGCTTCCACATTGACGTCGGTGATGGTGGTCGCGCCGGCATCGACATCGATGTCGATCTGGCCGTTTATGTCGACCTGGATCTGGCCGGAGCCGTTGGGAAAGAGTTCCTCGTCCCAGAACGTCTGGGTGTTAACCAGGGTGATGTTCGCATCGAGCGTCTCGACATTGCTGTTCTGGCCGATCTCGATGGCGTTGCTGGCGGTGTTCAGGTTGACCCGGGCGGTGATGCCGTTGTCGCTCGCCGACACGTCCACGCGTTCGACCAAAGCCGCAGGGTCGTTAGAGCCGATGTTAACGTCGATCAGGTCCCCATCGCCTCTGATGCTGGCGATGACCGGGTTGAGGCCCGAGTCCTCGAAGCTCTGGTCGCTGATCAGCGAGAAGCCCGAGTTCACCGTGGTCTGCGGCAGGTCGTCGGTGGCGATGTTGCGGTCGACCACCGCCTCGACGGCGCCGATGCTGACGTCGATGGACGAGTTGGCGCCCGTGCGGGCGCCCATGTCGTTGTCGCCGACGGTCACGGCGTCGATGCGAATGGCGTTGGTGTCGCCCGCGACCAGGTTGCCGTAAACCTGGGCACTGATCGCGTTGCCGTCGATGTCGAACCGGGAACCGGTCGTCGTCAGGGCGTTGGAGGTCAGGTCGACGATGGCGATGTCGATGTCATCGTCGCTCGGCTCTACGACGGCCGACATGACCAAGCCGGCACCGTTGGCATTGTCCTGGACCAGCTGGAAGCTCACCAGGCCAACCGAGGCCGCGAAGGTGACCGCGTCGGCCACCTCAATGACGTTCTCGCCCACCGCGTTGCCCACGGTCAGCGCGCTGGCGCTGTTGCCCGAGAGGCTGATCGACGAGTCGGTGACCGCGCCGCCGGCACCGCCGATATTGGCCGCGTCGACCACGAAGCTGCCCGTGGTCGTCGACTGCACCGTGCTGTCCTCGACATGCTGGTTGCTTACCAGCGCGATGTCCGTCGCGGCGCTCGCCACCAGGTTCGAGTGCCAAGCACGGGTCATAAAGCCGAGGGCAACCTCGTCTGGATCGATTCCCGGACCGGTGATGGTGGTCGTCCTGATGTATGTGCTGGTACGCGTCGGCGCCTTCAACGGCGTCATCGCCGGCATCGTCGAGGACGCGTTGAGCGATCAGGCGACCGGCACCGTGGCCACCGTCGACGGCCTGGAAGGTGACCCGCTTTCCGATGTCGTCATCCGGCGGCTGACGATCGCCGAACGCGGCAAGGCCACGGTCGTCGCCGAAGACATCGCCCTCCGCTGGCGCCATCTGGGCCTGCTGGCCGGAAAGGTGCGGGTCGAGGCGCTGACCGCGAAGCGGCTGCTGATCGCCGCGGCGCCGCCGGACGGCCCGGACGAGCCGCTGCCCACCGAGTTGCCTACGCTGCCAGTCGACGTGCGGCTCGAGCGGCTGAAGGTGGACGAGGTCCGCTTCGAGCGCTCGCCCACCGCTTTTACCCTGGTGGGCGCCGGACGGTGGACGACCGATCCGGTGGTTGAACTCCGCCTCGCGCTCGCGCCGCAGGATCCGCAGGGCGAGTATATCCGCCTCGCCGTGGACTACGATCCGGGCGACGACCGGCTGGTGCTGGACGGCAGGCTCGTCAGCAAGGCTGGCCAGGGCCTGGGCGCATTCCTGTTCCCGGGCGAGCAGGGCGACATTTCTCTCGTCCTCGACGGCTCGGGATCGGTGAAGAACTGGCGCGGGCGGCTGGACGGCAGGCGCGGCGACACCTCCATTGCCGCGCTCGACATCACGGTCACCGACCGGCTGCATATCGAGGGTATGCTCGACCCGCGCCCGTTCCTGCCCACGGACGAGACCACGGCACTGATCGGCGCGCCGCGCGTCGTCTTCGATCTCAGGTTGAAGGACGGCATGCCCGATGCCTACACCGCCAGCATCGTCAACGAGGGCGCCGAGATAAGGCTGGCGGGAAGCCTGGCCGACCGGCAGGCCATGCTGTCGCCGCGCTTCTCGATCGTCTCCCGCAATGCTGCCTGGTTCGAACCGGTGCTGGGTGGCTGGACCTATGGCTCGGCATCGCTGGCGGGCACCGTGACCCAGACCGGCGACGGCCCCAACGTCAATGCCGCCATCGCCATCGAACAGCTCAAGGGCGACGGCTTCGCGGCGCGCAAGGCGTCGGGCGACGTCAGCCTGACCGCCACCGGCTCGGGTGCGGCGATGGTCTATGCGCTCGACGGCAAGGGCGCGCTGGAGGGTGTCGACGCGGGCGAGCGGAACCTGCGCGCCGACTGGGTGCTCGACGGACGCTACGACCCGGCGAAGGGCCGCATCGCCATCGCCAACCTGCAGTTGTCCGACAACGGCTCGCGTATCGCCGCCAAGGGTGACGTGGTCCTGTCGCCGCTGTCGGTGAAGGGCTCGGCCAGCGTCGCCATCGCCAATGTGAGACGCTGGGTGGACGCGGGTGTGCGCGGCGGCGTCGATGCCGATGGCAGCTTCGAGTGGCAGCCCGACAGCGGCAGGTTGATGGTGAGGGCGAAAGGCGCGGGCAAGGGACTGAAAATGGCCGACGCGCGGCTGTCGGCGCTGCTCGGTCCGTCGCCGACGTTCCGGCTGATGCTCGACGATCCCGCCGGCCGCGGCCAGGGCGAACTGTATGGCGCGGTCGCGGGCGCGCAGGTAACGGCCAGCCTGAAAGGCCGGATCGGCGAGACCATCGACGCGGCCTATGAGGCGCGCTTCGCCAACATCGCCAACATCGTCGGCGACGGCGCGCTAAAGGCGGCGGGCCCCGTCACCATCGCGGGCACTCTGACCGGCGACACGGGCTCGCCCGACGTGACCTTGCGCACGGCGCTGGCGCAGGCGTCGCTGTCCGGCGTCAGGATCACCGGCCTGACGCTAAGCGCCGAAGCGGCCGACGTCGTCGCGGCGCCGCGCGGCCGGATTGACGCCGCCTTCGCCATGGACGGTGAGCCGATGGCCGCGGCGATCCCGTTCGTGTTCGACGAAAACGGGGCATGGCGGTCCGATCCCATCGAACTCACGGGCAAGTCAGCGAGCCTGTCGGGAGAACTGGCTGCCGCGAGCCTGGGTGCGCCGATGGCCGGCAGGCTCGACCTGCGCCTGTCCGGGCGCGGGGTGCTGACCGCGCTGGCGGGAACGCCGGCGGCCGGAACCGTCAACGGCACCGTGACGCTCGATCCGGAAGGCGACGCGCAGGGACTGCGCTTCGATGTGACCGTGGCCAAGGCGTCCTTCGCGACCGGCCGCGAGACCGCCGTTACGGTCGCCAGCGCTCAGCTGAAAGGCGATGTCGCCATCGGCGAGGCGCTCGACGTGCGCCGGATCACCCTCGACGGCAAGGACATCGTCTATGACCGCGCCAAGCTGGCCAGCCTCGATGCCACGATCACGCCCAGCGGCGGCGGACTGTCGCTGGCCGCGTCGGCGAAGGGCGATTTCGAGGGGCCGCTTTCCCTGTCGCTGAAGGGGCGCGCCGACCGTGCGATGCTGGCCGCGCCCAACACCATCACCCTCGACAGCCTCGACGGCACCATCGCCGGCCAGAAGATCGCCTTGTCCGCGCCGGCAATGGCGGTGCTCGCCGAGGGCCGCACCGACATCGGCCCGGTCAGGCTGAGCTACAACGGCGCGCCGCTCGAACTGCAGGCGACCCTGCGCGACAGCGGCAGCACGGCCAGGATTTCTGGCAAGGATCTCGACCTGGCAGCGCTGTCGGTGCTGGTCCAGGGCCAGGACGTGGCCGGAAAGCTGACCATCGACGGCCAGATCGATTTCACTGGCGGCGTGCCGCGCGGCACCGCCCAGCTGCAGATCGCCAACCTGATCGTCGAGGACACGCTCGAACACAGGCCGGTCGACATCAAAGGCAACGTATCTCTCTTGGACGGCCGGGTGAAGGGTGGCCTAAACCTCGACACCCGCGGCGAACGAAAGCTGGATCTCACGCTGGACCTGCCCGTGGCGCGCGGCGTCAAGGGTCCGTTCGCGCTTGCCGTCGAGGTCGACAAACCGCTGACCATGACAATCAAGGGTAACGCGGAGCTCGCCAATCTATGGCCGCTGACCGGCGCTTACGAACATATCCTGGGCGGCCGGGCGACGGTTGACGCGCGGGTCGCCGGCTCGATCGCCAATCCCACGCTCAACGGCAACTTCGCCATCGCCGGCATGACCTATCGCAACCTGTCCACCGGCACCAGGCTGGAGGCGGCCAACCTGCGCTTCGTGCTCAAGGACAGTCTGCTCGAGTTGCCGTCGACCAACGCCACCGACGGAAGCAAGGGATCGATCGTGCTGTCGGGCTGGGTGAAGCCGCTGGCGCCCGGCGGCATGCAGGCCGACATCAGCGCCCAGTTCACCAAGGCGCGCATCCTGAAGCTGCGCGACATGACGGCGCGCGCCACCGGCCAGATCCAGTACACCCAGGACAAGGACGGCGCGCTGCTCAAGGGCGAGGCCGCCATCAATGAGGCCGAGTACACGCTCAATGCCAAGGCGTCGGACGATTTCGTCAAGCTCTACGTGGTCGAGCTGAATCGTCCCCCCGGGCTGATCAGCCTGCCGGAGAAGCCGTCGGAACGGGCGTTCAAGACCCGGATGCGCATCAATGTGACCGCGGACAACCGCGTTTTCGTGCGCGGCCGCGGCCTCGATTCGGAGTGGCGTGGGCAGGTCCGCCTGCGCGGCACCACCGATCAACTGGCCATGCAGGGGCGCGTCGATCTGGTCAAGGGTGAGTTCGATTTCGCCGGCCGGCGGTTCGTGCTGCAGGACGGCTCGCGCATCGAGCTGCTGGGCGGCACCGACATCGATCCGGTGATCACCGCGCGGGCGGTCTATTCGGTCACGTCGCTATCGGCCGAGATCGCGCTGACCGGACGCGCGTCCAATCCGCAGATCAAGCTGTCGTCCAATCCGGAGATGCCGCAGGACGAGATCATCTCCCGCGTGCTGTTCGGCCAGGGCAAGCAGAACCTGTCGGCGTTCGAGGCCGCCCAGCTCGCCGCCGCCGTCGCCTCGCTGGGGTCGTCCGGGTCGGGCTTCGACGTGATCGGCAAGCTGCGCGGCGCGTTCACCCTGGACCGTCTGACCGTCGGCACCCTCGCCCGGCCGGGCGCCGACGACGAGGAAGATGCTGGCAAGCCGGTGATCCGCGGCGGCAAGTACATCACCAAGAACATCTACATCGAGGCAGGCAGCGCCACCGAGGAGGAGGACGCGCAGTCGGTCTCGGTGGACATCAACCTGACCAAGAACCTGAGCGTCGGCACCGAGGCGACGACCACCGGCAACCAGAAGTTCAAGGTGCAGTACAAGCTGGATTACTGAAACGGCGCCGTCCCGTCAGATACCGGCCGTTCGAGCCACGGGCCCAAGATGGCGGCCTTGCGCGAAACGGCACGGTCGCTTTCGAATACAGCACGCGGCTCTATGTCGGATACGCCGCGCAATAGGCACCACGCCGCGCTAGTCTTCGTCCATGCAGCTCTACGAACTCGTCCTCAATAACGGTCGCTCGGTCAGCCCGTTCGTCTGGCGGGCGAAGATGGCGCTGGCCCACAAGGGCTTCGCGCCCGAGACCGTCGCCATCGGCTATGGCGACAAGGCGAAACTCGCATTCTCCGGCCAGGACAGGGTGCCGGTGTTGGTCGACGGCGACACCGTCGTCAGCGATTCCTGGCGGATAGCCTGTCATCTCGAGGACCGCTATCCGGACCGGCCCAGCCTGTTTGGCGGCGATGGCGGCCGGGCGCTGGCGCGGGTGTTCAACCACTGGTGCGACAGCCAGTTCCTGTCCAGCCTGTTCATGCTGTGCTGCGCGCCGACCTTCGACCTGACGCCCGAGGCCGATCAGCCCTATTACCGCGAGAGCCGCTTCCAGTGGACCGGCATGACCATGGAACAGATTCGCGAGTCCGGCAGCGTCAAGCGGGTACGCGCCAGCCTGGAGCCCATGCGCCTGGCCCTGAAGGAACAGCCGTTCCTGTGCGGCGACGCGCCGGCCTATGCCGATTACTGCGCCTTCGGCGGCTTCATGTGGGCGCGGATCAGCACCGGTCCGATCCTCGAGCAGGACGACGTCATCGAGCACTGGCGCCAGCGCCTGCTCGACCTGTTCGGCGGCTTCGCCCGCAAGGCGCCCTGCGCGGAACCGGATTAGCCTTTTTCCCGTAACCATCCCTGGGTTAGGCTCGCTGCCGAACCGAATGGGGAGAAGACGATGGCGGGAGATGCGGCCTGGCTGGCCAAGGTGCAGGAAGCGGCGCTGGAGCCCGACCTGCCGATCGTCGATCCGCACCATCATTTGTGGGACCATCCGGGCTCGCGGTACCTGCTCGACGAGCTGCTGCGGGATACCGGCAGCGGCCATAACGTCATCGCCACCGTATTCATGGAATGCGCCGCCATGTACCGCGCCGAAGGGCCGGTGCGGATGGCGCCGGTCGGCGAGACCGAGTTCGTCAACGGCATCGCCGCCATGAGCGCCAGCGGCCTCTATGGCAAGACCCGGGCCTGCGCCGGGATCGTCGGCTTCGCCGACCTGACGCTGGGCGCGCCCGTCGCCGAGGTGCTGGAGGCGCACATGAACACCGCACCCGACCGGTTCCGCGGCATCCGCCACGCCGCTGGCTGGGACAAGGACGACCGGGTGCGCCGCTCGCACACCAACCCGACCGAGCACCTGCTGCTCGATGCCACCTTCCGCGAGGGCTACGCCCAGCTGGGCAAGTTCGGCATGAGCTTCGATTCCTGGCTGTACCATCCGCAGATCCCGGAGCTGACCGACCTGGCGCGGGCCTTCCCGGACATCCCGGTGATCTTCGACCATTTCGGCGGCCCGCTGGGCGTCGGTCCCTACGAGGGCAAGCGCGACGAGATCTTCGTACAATGGAAGAAGGACGTGGCGGAGCTGGCGACATGCCCCAACGTCAACGCCAAGCTGGGCGGCATCAACATGGCGGTGAACGGCTTCGGCTGGCACAAGAACGAGAAACCGCCGACCTCGGACGAACTCACCACGGCTACGCGGGACTGGTACCTGCATATGATCGATGTGTTCGGGCCGGAGCGCTGCATGTTCGAGAGCAACTTCCCCGTCGACAAGCTTTCGGTGTCCTATGGCGTGCTGTGGAATTCGTTCAAGCAGATCGCCGCCGGCTTCAGCCCCGCCGACAAGCTGGCGCTTTTTTCCGGCACCGCGACTCGCGTCTACCGGCTGCCCGCGTTCCCCTGAAAGAGGTTTTTGCCACCACCGGATACTTCGCACTTGCAATACAAAAGATCATTGTTATGTTGCAGTGCACAAAACAGCAGCCCCGGCCGTTTTGGAACCTTTTCATCACTGAGCATCGGGGTCGACCCGCCGCAAGGCGACAATGAGAGGAACTGAATATGGCTAACAAGAACACCGGCACGCCGGCGAACCCGTTCGCGGATTGGTACGAGAACATCCAGAAGATGGTCGGCGGCAGCTTTCCGGCCGTGGACATGAAGTCGCTGACCGAAGCCGGCCAGGGCAACATGAAAGCCATGGGCGACGTGGCGAAGATCGCCGCGAATGCGCTGCAGGACATCGTCAAGCAGCAGCAGGCAATTGCCACCCAGGCCGTCGCCGAATGGCAGGAAACCGCCGGCAAGCTCGCCAAGGGCGACGCTCAGACCGTGCTGACCGGCTCGCTCGAGACCTTCCGTTCGAAGGCCGAGGAAGCCGCCAAGAATTTCGGCGACCTGTCGGAGATCGCCCGCAAGGCGCAGACCGACATCTGGGGCGTGCTGACCGCCCAGTTCGAAAAGAACATCGGCAAGAAGTAATCCCGCCCCCTTTCCGGGATTGGACGGCGCCGGCGCGAAGCCGGCGCCGTTTTTCGTTTTTTTACATTCCGAAATGTTGCCAGCCCAGCGAAGGCCGGGATCACAATCGAGGGGGTTGGGAGCATCAATGCGCCTTACCTGCGTGCGTGAATTGCGTCCCGCCGGCTTATCCGTGACAATGCCTTCCAACTAACAGGGGAGACACCGATGAGTTGGGAAGCCGACGTCGCGGAACTGCGCCGCCGCCAGGAAATGTCGCTGAAGATGGGCGGCGACGACAAGGTCCTCAAGCAGACCTCGCGGGGCAAGCTGACAGTGCGCGACCGCATCGCCCGGCTGGTCGATCCCGGCTCGTTCCGGGAAGTCGGCGGTCTCGCCGGCAAGGGCACCTATGACGAGAACGGCAACCTGCTCGAGGTGATGCCGGCCAACACGGTGATGGGTCGCGGCAAGGTCGAGGGCCGCACCATCATGGTGCAGGGCGACGACTTCACCGTGCGCGGCGGCGCGTCGGACGCAGCCATCGCCGGCAAGCAGGCCTATGCCGAGCAGATGGCGCTGGAGCTGCGCATTCCGCTGGTGCGGCTGATCGACGGCACCGGCGGCGGCGGTTCGGTCAAGATGCTGGAGAAGGACGGCCGCACCTACCTGCCGCGCAATCCCGGCTGGGACTACGTGGTCGCCAACATGGGCGTGGTGCCGGTCGTCGCGCTGGGCCTCGGTCCGGTCGCCGGCCTGGGCGCCGCGCGCCTCGTCACCAGCCACTATTCGGTGATGGTCAAGGAACTGAGCCAGATGTTCGCCGCCGGCCCGCCGGTTGCCAAGCATGTGGGCGAGGACGTCACCAAGGAAGAACTGGGCGGCAGCTGGATGCACACCCGCAACGGCTCGGTCGACGACGAGGTCGCCACCGAGGACGAGGCCATCGCCAATGCAAGACGGTTCCTGTCCTACCTGCCGTCCAGCGTGTTCGACCTGCCGCCGCGCGGCCCGGTCACCGACGATCCGGAAAGGCGCGAGGAATCGCTGCTGTCGATCGTCCCGAAGGACCGGCGCAAGGTCTACAAGATGCGCAAGATCGTCGAGTCCGTGGTCGACCAGGGCTCGTTCATGGAGATCGGCAAGTATAACGGCCGGCCGCTCATCACCGGGCTCGCCCGGATGGACGGATGGCCGGTGGCGATCATGGCCAGCGATCCGTATTTCTATGGCGGCGGCTGGACGGCGGACGCGTCCCACAAATGCATCCGCTTCTGCGACATGGCCGAGACCTTCCACCTGCCGGTGATTCATTTCGTCGACAATCCGGGGTTCGCGGTCGGCGTGGCGCACGAGCAGGCCGCCACCATCCGCCACGGCTCACGCGCGCTTGCCGCCGTCTACCAGGCGACGGTGCCGTGGTGCTCGGTAGTGATCCGCAAGGCATTTGGTGTCGCCGGGTCCGCCCACACCAACCACGAGCGGCTGCGCTATCGCTATGCCTGGCCCTCGGGTGACTGGGGCTCGCTGCCCATCGAAGGCGGCATCGAGGCGGCCTATACCCAGGAACTGCGCGAGGCCGAGGATCCCGAGGCCATGCTCGCGGACATCCTAGAACGGCTGAACCGGGTCCGCTCGCCGTTCCGCACGGCGGAGGCCTTCCTCATCGAGGACATCATCGACCCGCGCGATACCCGGCCTCTGCTGTGCGAATTCGCCAACCTGGCCGCCCCGCTGCGCACGCCCGGCCGCTCGGCATTTCACATGCGGCCCTGATAGTAACCTGTTGTGGCTTCATTCCCGATGGACATGTTACTTTAGATTGAGTTCATGGCGTGGCGGGCCGCTGCGCCAGCGATGCTGGGCGCTAATGCAGATTGAGATACACCGGCTGCGGCGGGGTCTCCTTGCCGCCGGACTATTGCTAGCGGCGTCTACGTCCGCCGGGGCGACCCCCGTCAACTTCGACTTCGCCTCCTATGCGCTCAAGGGCGGCACCGGGAGCCCTGCCGAACTGGACGCAGTGCCCGCAGGCCTCGCTTTCTCGTCGGGCGGCGGCCTGATCGGCACCACATTCACGGGAGGCGAGGAACTGGAGGTCGTGGCTACCGGCCAGTTGGTCGACGTCAAGGGCGTCGAGTCCCCGGAAGAGGCCTATGCCTATTTGTCGGACGAACCGGGCGGCCTGGGCGTTTGCAGCGGTCTGAGCGAAAAGGAGGACTGCGCCTCGAGCGAGGAAGCGGTGAACACCGGGATGTGGACCGCGGAAATCCTTACCCTTACCTTCAGCAGCGACGTGTTCCTGCAGAAACTGCTGTTCTCCAGCGCCGACGGAAAGCCCATCGAGGACGGCAAATACCTGCTGAACGGGGCTGCGCGTTCGTTCGGCGACGGCGACTTCTCGGTGCTCGACGCCGCGAGCGCATGGAGCTTCCAAGCCGTGGACTCGGCATTCTATCTGGATGCCATGACGGTTGAGACAGCTGACCATCCGGTGCCGGAGCCTGGCGCGTTGCTGCTTCTGGGTCTGGCGCTGCTGGCGCCATCCGGCGCCCGCCGCCGGCCTCAGTAAAGGAACATCGGCTTGCCCTGCACCTGGCGGATCACCGGGCGGTACTGGTCCGTGTCGTAAAGCTCGGGCACGTCGACGCGCTTCTTGCCCTGGACGCAGGTGTCGACCGGCACGGTGGTATAGTTGCCGTCGCGGATCGCCATCATCAGGCCGCTCTTGCCCTGGGACAACAGCTGCACTGCGCCAGCACCGTAGGCCGACGCGACCATGCGGTCGAGAGCGTCCGGCGCGCCGGCGCGCATCAGGTATGCCAGCGACTGGTTGACGATGCCCTGGCCGGTCAGCCGCTTCAGCTCATCGCCCAGGATGTCGCCAATGCCGCCCAGCTTGCGGTGCCCATAAGGATCGGCTTCGCCGGTCTCGATGGTTGTGCCGCCCTTCATGGTGGCGCCCTCGGAGATCACGATCATCGCGTAGGACGCGGGATTGTCGGTCTTGTCGCGCATGATCAGCTCGGCAACCTTTTCCACGTCGAACGGCACCTCGCTGATCAGCACCCGGTCGGCCGCGGCCAGATAGCCCGAAATCAGCGCCGTTTCGCCGCTGTTGCGGCCGAACAACTCGACCACGGCGATGCGCTCATGGCTGCCGGTGGGCGTGCGCAGCGCGTCGATGGCCTCGACGCTGCGGCTGACCGCCGTGCCGAACCCGATGCAGTAGTCGGTGCCGAACACGTCGTTGTCCATGGTCTTGGGGCAGGCCATGACCTTGACGCCCTCCTTGTGCAGGCGCGCGGCGTAGGACAGCGTGTCATCGCCGCCGATAGCGACGAGAGCGCCGATTCCCAGCTTCTCCAGCACTTCGAGCACATGGTCGGTGCAGTCGATCCGGGCGTTCTTGTCGATGGCGTAGGGCGCCTCGAGGAACGGCGGCAGATCGTTCAGCGGCACCCGCCCCGGATTGGTGCGCGAGGTGTGCAGCACGGTGCCGCCGGTGCGGTCGATGCCGCGAACCCGCCCCCGGTCCAGGATCATTGTGTGCATGTCGATCGATTCCTGGTCGTCGGGATCGATATACAGCGGACCGGCCCAGCCCCGCCGGAAGCCGATGGTCTCCCAGCCGAGCTCGGCGGCGCTGGTCGCAACGGCCTTGATGCAGGGATTGAGGCCCGGGACGTCGCCGCCGCCTGTCAGGATACCGATCCGCATGCACACTCTCCTTCACGCCGATGAATCGCCGACGCATCATACATGCCCCTATGGGGCTTCCTATAGGTAGCGTGGCGGCAGGATGCCGGTTCCCGCGGGCGGGGCGGCGACTACCAGGCCCGGATGCCGGGGGCGAGCGGAATCACCGTTGCGACCTGTCCGGGCACGAAGAACATGCCGTTGTAGTGCAGGACGAGCGCCAGCGGATCGTGCATCACGGTGACGGAGTTGCGGCCGCAGCAGTCATGCAGGTGGCGGATCAGCCACTCGCGGCGTTCGTACATGGACCTGTCGGACAGGGACAGATGCACCTCGCCCGGCAGGTCCCAGTTGCCGATGGAATAGGCACTGCGCGCCACCGGCGACGGGTCGGAGGGATCCTCTGCGCTCTGCAGCGGCTCGACGTTGATGGCCTGGAACGAGTTGACGTTCTCGAACGAATTGATGGGGCCCCAAGGACGGAATCGGCCGCGTGGATAGACGACGAACTCGCCGCCTTCCGGCCGTTCGCCCTTGGCGAACTGCGACACGTGGACGACGGTGACCTTGTCGCCCAGTTCGACGCCAACCAGGTCGCCCCTGGCCAAAGCCAGCATATAGGCCTTGTCGTCTGCCGGTTCGTCGGGCGCGGCACCGGGATCGAACAGCGGGCCGCCGTCATCGCGTAATTCTGGTGGGATATCCTGCAGCGGGCCATCGCCGGGAAGCGGGCCGGTCGTCAGCTTGGGCGGCGCTCCGGTCTCGGGCAGCGGGCGGTCGAACAGCGTGCCTTTCGAGCGGCTGCGCGCCAGCGGCGCCAGGGAAATGCCGTCGGCCAGCTCGGCGCCCATCAGTGCCCCTTCCGGACCCACGATCGACCGCGCGTGGGCGCGGCTGACCCGCTTCATGAACAGGGTGCGGGCGCCGACGCCGCCCTTGTCGGGTGTCGCCGGGGCAGCCCTGTCGAGCGCGTTCTCGACGCTGCTCAGGTCACTGCCGCGCTGGAGGGCGTCAGGCTGGTTACGGATGGCTGGATCGGCCGGTGCCGCGCGCGGAGCGGGCATGACGTCGCCCTCGATCCAGCGGCGGAAGGATGGCGACACGTGCTCGGCCCACTGAACGCCGGGCGCCGGCTTGCCGGTAATCGAGGGCGGCGGCGGTGTCATGCCTGGAAGAGGCCGGCGAACGGCCTCGCCGTCATCCTCGGCGTCGCCGAGCGGGGAGGCATCGCCTGTGACCGGCTCGACCGGCTTTTCGGTATTGAGCGGCTGGGCCTGCGCGGCGGTGGCGAAGACCGCCACCACCATCATCGCCACCATCCCCGATCCGAACCGCCATACGCTCACCGCTGTTCCCCTTGGTTAAGCGACGGCTGCATCCGGAGCCTCACTTCAGCAGCGCGGTATCTTCCAGGATCTGGATCACCACACGGCGGTTGAGCGGCTCGGCGGTATTGTCGCCGGTCTTCACCGCGGGCTGGCTTTCGCCGTACCACACCAGCGAGATGCGGTTCTTCGGAATGCCTTCCTTGACCAGCGCATCCTGGACGACCACGGCGCGGCGCCGCGACAGATCCAGATTGTAGAGCTCGCCGCCCTGGGTGTCCGCGTGGCCTTCGAGCAGAAGGTTCGCGGCCTGACCGGCCTTGGCGGCAGCAGCGGCGTCGGAGACGGTCTTCTCCGCTTCCGATGTCAGCTGCGCGCTGGCGGTGGCGAAATACACGGTAAAGGTGCTGGCCTTGGCCGGAGCAGGCGCTTCCGGTGGCGGCGGGGGTTCGGTCGGCGCGACGGCGACCGGAACGCCGGAGACCGACGGGCAGGAATTGACGCCATCGAAGTTCACCAGCGGCTTCTCGTCGACGCCCGTGACCGAGCCGACCAGTTCCAGCACGCCCAGTTCCAGGACGGTGCGGACGCCGAGCTGCAGCGGCTCCTGGCTCTTCATGCCGGCGTTGACGTCGACCAGGGTGTTCTTGAAGAAGCTGAAGATGTTGGCGCCGACTTCGTAGCCGGTGATCTGCTTCTGCAGGCTGACCGTCTTGAGCACTTCCAGCGAGGAGGTGTCGACGATGCGCAGGTCGGCCGCGACGTTGACGGTGAACACGCGGCCCTTGCCGCCGAAGCCGTCGATGTTAACTTCCAGGCCGCCGGTCTGCACGTTGTAGTTCAGCTCGGTGATGCCGCCGACGATGAAGTAGTCGGACTCGATGACCGTGCCGCCATAATAAGGCTTCCATGGAACCTTCTGCGAGCCGCCGGTCTTGCCGCGGACTTCGTGCACCGAGCCGTCGCCCAGGTAGCGTCGGTCGAGGTAGCGCAGTTCCAGTTCGGTGACCTGCGTGTCGAAACGTTCCTGCAGCCGCACCGCGTCGCCCAGCTTGCCGAGCGCCGACATCACCATGAGCGAGCCGCCCTGGGTGATCGGGTTGCCGCCCTCGGACTCGCTGAACTTGCCGGTGTAATCCTTCACGGTACCGACGGCGACGCGAATCCTGTTGCGACCGCTCTCGCGAATTTTCTGCGCCATGCACTGGAACGTGCCTTCCAGCGGCGTGGTGTTGTCGGTGACGGGCGGGCCCTGGACCGTAGGCGCCTCATCGGAATTTCGTTTGTAGTGATCGACCGACGCCATGCACCCTGTCAGCGAAACGATCGCTGCGGCGGTGACGATTTTCCTGCACAAATTGTAGCCGGTAATCACGATATTCCCACTCTTGCCCTTGCCCCTCAACCGGCGCTGGCCGGCTACCGGACTAACCGCCTAGTTCAGCGGTGCCGCGGCCGATTCACTGAAGCCGCACGCTTCGCTGTTATCCACCGAGGCCGTCTGCGGGCTATCCATATTGGACATTTCCGAATTCAGCGCGACGTCCGACGTGCCCCCGGACGAATTCATGCCGTCCACGCTGCCGGAAACGCTCGAATTGTCCACCCCGGCAGTTTGCGGGCTGTTGGTGTTGCCCTGCGAGGTGTTGCTCAGTTGGCCTGCGGTGCCGGAACTGCCCGATCCGGTGCCGCCCGTACTGGTGGCGGAGTTGCCGTCACCGTTCGACCGCGTGAAGCCATTGGTGGCTGTGTCGCTGACGTTACCGGTCGCGTTGGCGCCGATATTGCCCGGCATGTCGATCACCGGAGACGAGGCGTTGCTGCTGACCCCGTTCGACCCGGTATTGCCGATCGCCGATGCGGTCAGGTTACAGTTGATCTGATCGCCGGCGATGTTGGTGGTGTAGGTATTGTTGATGTTCGTGTCGAAGCCATCGTAATAGCCGCCCTTGTTCTTTTCGCGAAGGTCAGCGATCGAGGCCTTGGCAATCTTGTCATTGGCGGTATCGAACTGCCACGGCCGGTTCTCGAGGAACCCGTTTCCGAACGCGGCAGATGCGCCCAAGACGACGGTGACCACCGAACACGCGGCAGCCGTCATCAACTTGTTGGCACTCTTCATAGTCACCCCCTCCGAAACCCCCAGCGGCTTAACAGCGTTCTAATACCAACCTGCGGTGAGGCTGACTCGCGTCAGGGATTCCCAAACTGACGAAAGTCTGAATCAATGGCGTCCTGCATTTGGAGGGCGTGACCATGGGATCAGCGATCGGCTTGCGGGATGATTTTGACGGGGTGGCGTTGCGGCG
>CAMDTB010000033.1 GCA_945907245.1 Rhizobium sp. Q54 | reverse complement strand
GTCGTCTTGCCGACGCCACCCTTCTGGTTGGCGACGGCGATGATCCTGCCGCCGTGGCGTTTCTTCCGCTTGCCTTCAACGCCCAGAGACAGCACGGGCAACATCCTGGATTTGAACGATTTTCGCCTCGAGATCCGTGGCGCTGGGATAGGTGTCGGCGCGGAATGCCCATTGAACGCGGGCGTCCGCCAGTTCGGCATCCGCGTCCCGCCCCTTGAGGAAGAATGCACTGCCGCCCTCGGCGAGAAGCGGCGCGGCATAGCCGAGCAGCTTGCCGAGAGGCGCCAATGCGCGCGCCGTGACGATGTCCGCGATGACGCCCTCCACTGCTTCGAGACGCGACGGCAGCAGCTTAACAGAAACACCGGTGACGCGGGCGGCTTCTTGCAGAAAAACCAGCTTCTTGCGGTCGCTGTCGATCAGGGTCCACGTGCCGACGCCCATGATCGCCAGCACCATGCCGGGAAAGCCGGCGCCGGTGCCGAGGTCGGCGCAGCGCGGCGCCCGATTGGCCGCGAGGATCAACGGGGCGAGCTGGGCCGAATCGAGGAAGTGGCGGCGCCAGGCATCAGGCAGCGAGGCGGACGAGACCAGGTTGACGGACCGCTGCCACTTTTCGAGCAGCGCCGCATAGGCTTCGAGTTTAAGTAATGTTTCACGTGAAACATCGGTGGCGCGCGCAAACGCGGCCGAATCGAACCCGACGCTCACGCCCGCCGCTTCTGCCGCTCGCCGGCACGGCGGACATGGCCAAGGAGAGCGGTCAGCGCCGCCGGGGTAACTCCGGAAATGCGCGACGCAGCGCCGAGCGTAGCGGGCCGGGTGCGAACCAGCTTATCGCGCACTTCGTTGGAGAGGCCACCAATGAGCGCGTAGTCGAGGTCCATCGGCAGAACCAGCGACTCGTCCTTTCGGAACGCGACGACGTCCGCCTCCTGCCGATCCATGTAGCCGGCATACCGGCCATCGATCTCGATCTGCTCCCGCACGGCCGGCGAAAACCGCTGCAGTTCAGGCCAGATGCCTGCAAGGCGCTCGAACGTCACATCCTGATAGGCAAGCAGTTCATGAACCGGCCGCCGCTTACCGTCATGATTTATGACGATCCCATGCGCCGCGGCCTCGTTCGGCGTCAGGGACAACGCGCGGGCCAGCGACCGGGCCTCGGCCAGCTCCGCCGACTTCACCGCGAACGCCTCGGCGCGAAAAGCGCCGACGCAGCCGAGATCGATACCGCGCGGGGTGAGCCGCTGGTCCGCATTGTCCGCTCGCAGGCGTAACCGATACTCGGCGCGCGATGTGAACATGCGGTACGGCTCCTGGGTGCCGCGCGTCACCAGGTCGTCGATCATAACCCCGATATACGCCTCGGCCCGATCGAGCACGACCGCTTCACCACCGCCGGCAGACACTGCCGCGTTCAATCCGGCCATCAGGCCCTGCGCGGCGGCTTCTTCATAGCCCGTGGTTCCGTTGATCTGGCCGGCGAAGTACAGCCCTGCAACCCGCCGCGTTTCCAGGGTTGGGCGCAACTCGCGCGGATCGACGAAATCATACTCGATGGCATAGCCCGGCTGCAGCATGACCGAATGCTCAAGGCCCGGAATCGTCTTCAGCATACTGGCCTGGACATCGCGGGGCAGGGACGTGGAGATGCCATTGGGATAGACCGTGTCGTCGTCGAGGCCTTCCGGTTCCAGGAAGATCTGGTGACGGTCGCGCTCGCCGAAGCGCACCACCTTGTCCTCGATGGAGGGACAATAGCGCGGTCCACTCGACTCGATCTGCCCCGAATACATCGGCGCCCGGTGGAGATTGGCGCGGATGATCGCATGGGTCGCCGCGTTGGTGTGGGTGATGTGGCAGTTGATCTGCGGCGTGGTGATGGTCTCGGTCAGGAACGAGAACGGCACAGGTGGATCGTCGCCGGGCTGCGCTTCCAGGCTCGCCCAGTCGATGGTCCGGCCATCGAGCCGCGCCGGCGTGCCGGTCTTCAGCCGTCCCACGACAAAACCCCGGCGGCGCAAGGTCTTCGACAGCCCGACCGACGGCGCCTCGCCAATGCGGCCGCCCGCCGTCTGCTGCTCGCCCATGTGGATGATGCCGCTGAGGAACGTGCCGGTGGTCAGGATCACGCGGCCGGCTCGGATTTCCGTCCCGTCGCCAGTAATGATTCCCGCCACACGCGCGGTCGCGTCACCGGGTACCGCGAGTTCCTCGACCATCAGATCTTCCACCGCGCCGGCCATCACCGTCAGGTTTGGCATGTCGAGCAGCAGCGCCTGCATCGCGTTGCGGTACAGCTTGCGATCGGCTTGGGCGCGCGGACCGCGCACCGCCGGACCCTTGCCGCGGTTCAGCAGCCGGAACTGGATGCCGGCCGCATCCGCGACCCTGCCCATGACGCCGTCGAGCGCGTCGATCTCTCGCACCAGATGACCCTTGCCCAGACCGCCGATGGCCGGGTTGCAGGACATCTGGCCGATGGTCTCGACCTTGTGGGTCAGCAGCAGCGTGCGCGCGCCGACACGAGCCGAGGCGGCAGCCGCCTCGCACCCCGCATGACCACCGCCGATGACGATAACATCGTACATACCTGCTCCGGTTTGCGCGCAATCTATGCGCGCAGCGGCGTCAGGGCAAGGGACAGGGACAGGGATGTTTCACGTGAAACATCACTTTAACGCTCTCACTTCCCGATGCAGAACTCACCGAACACCACATCGAGGATATCCTCCACATCCACTCGCCCCGTGATACGCGCCAAGGACCGCGCCGCGAGGCGGACATCCTCGGCAACCAGCTCGGGTTCAAGCTTCCCGGCAAACCCCACGCGAGCGCGGTCGAGGTGATCGGCCGCGTCTTCCAGCGCCCGGCGATGACGGGATCGGGTCAGGCTTGGCGCGTCGCGCAGCCCCATCATCCCGACAACCTTCCGCTCAAGCGCCCCGAGCAGGACGTCGATCCCTTCGCCGGTGCGCACGGAAATCATGAAGGCGACGGGCATGTCCCCGGGCCGGACCACATCGACCTTGTTGATGACGATCAGATCGTCCGGCTGTGCGAGGCCGACACCTTCGCCTGCTTCGAAGATTCGCAGGCGCAAATCCGCCTGCGCCGCGCGGGCGCGGGCGCGGCGCACGCCTTCCTGTTCGATGACGTCGTCGGAGTCCCTCAGGCCCGCCGTATCAACCAGCGTGACCGGATAGCCGCCCAGGTCGAGCCGGACCTCTATGGTGTCCCGCGTGGTGCCGGCGATCTCCGAGACGATGGCTACGTCCCGCCGCGCCAACGCATTGAGAAGACTGGACTTTCCAACATTCGGCGCACCGGTGATGACGACCTGGAAGCCGTCGCGCAGCACTTCGCCGCGGCGGCCGTCGTCAAGATGCTCGCGGAATTCCGCCGCCAGCCGGTCCAGCACCGGCAGAACCCGAGCCGCGATTCCGCCCGGCAGATCCTCGTCGGGAAAATCTAGGTCGGCTTCGAGGAATGCCAGAGCCCGGATCAGGTCGCCGCGCCAACCTTCGTAGACAGCGCCAAGGGCGCCGTCCATCTGACGCAACGCCTGGATGCGTTGGGCTTCGGTCTCGGCGTTGACCAGGTCGGCGATGCCCTCGGCCTCGGTCAGGTCGAGCTTGCCGTGCTCGAAGGCGCGGCGGCTGAATTCGCCCGGCTCGGCCGGAATCAATCCGAGTCCGTCGAGCGCGGCGGCCATGGCGGCGATGACCGCCGGGCCGCCATGCAGGTGCAGTTCGACGACATCCTCGCCGGTAAAGCTGGCGGGCGCCGGAAACCAGAGAGCAAGGCCCCGGTCGATGACGATAGCGGTTCCCGGATCGGCGAACGTCCGCAACGCCGCCTGCCGCGCGGGCGGCACATCCTTGCCGGTGAGGGTGGCGAGCGCCATGCCCGCATCCTCGCCCGACAGCCGCATCACAGCGACGCCGGCACGGCCCTTCGCCGACGCCAGCGCGTAGATGGTGGTCATTTCCTGGTGGTTTCGGCGAGCACGGTCTGGCCCGGCTGCAGCAAAAGCCGCTCCACCCGCTCACCCTTCTGCAGGTGCCGTTCGATGATCTCGTCCACGTCGGCCTCGGTGTCGTAGTGATACCAGACGCCTTCCGGATAGATCACCATCGTCGGCCCCAGTTCGCAACGGTCCAGGCAGCCGCTGGCATTGATCCGCGCGCCCTTGATCTTAAGTTCCTTGGCGCGCTTCTTCATGTAGTCGCGGAGCGGTTCGGCGCCCTTGGCCTTGCACGAGCTGCGCGGGTGACCCTCGGACCGTTCATTGGTGCAGCAGAAGACATGCGCGGCGAAGTAAAGCGGCGGATCTGTCGGCATAAGCTATTTGGATTCCTTGTCTTTTTCCGTCTTGTTACGTGCGCCGCCGGTGGCCATGCGCCAGAACAGGCCCTGCATCTCCTCCAGGCCGGGAATGCCGGTGGGGAAAAACGCCTTCATCATCGCCTCGGGCCCCAGCGTGTCGATGGTCTTCTGCACCTGGTCCTGCATCTTGTCCATCATCGCGTCCTGGAACGGCTTGACGTCGGGCAGGCCGAGGAAGGTTCTGGCTTCCTCCGGGGTGCAGTCTATGTCTATCGTCACCTTCATCGGCGTACCCTCTCGCGGCTGACAGAAGCGGGTGGTCCAGACCCAAACCGTACACCAATCGGTCACGGAAACCCAATGACCCGCAATCTGCTCGACCTGGAAACCAGCCCCTACCTGCTGCAGCACAAGGACAATCCGGTGCACTGGCGGCCGTGGGGCCCGGCGGCGCTGGCCGAGGCGAAGGCAGCCGGCAAGCCGATCCTGCTGTCGATCGGCTACGCGGCCTGCCACTGGTGCCACGTGATGGCCCATGAAAGCTTCGAGAACCCACAGATTGCCGCGGTGATGAACGAGCTGTTCGTCAGCATCAAGGTGGACCGGGAGGAACGCCCCGACATCGACGCCATCTACATGTCGGCCCTGCACCTGCTGGGCGCACAGGGCGGCTGGCCGCTGACCATGTTCCTGACGCCGGATGGCGAGCCGTTCTGGGGCGGCACCTATTTCCCGCCGGAGTCACGTTGGGGACAGCCCGGCTTCGTCGACATCATGAAGCGTATCGACCACGTCTGGCGCGAGGAACGCGAGACCGTCGACCAGAACCGCACGGCGCTGGTCCAGCGGCTCGGCCTGATGTCGGCCGGCGCCGGCGACGGCGGCACCCTGCGACCGGATTCGGTAGAACAGCTCGCCGCCAAGCTGATCAACAGCGTCGATTTTTCCCGCGGCGGCCTGTCCGGGACGCCGAAATTCCCCAATCCGCCGATCTTCCGCCTGTTCTGGCTGGCCTACCGCAAGACTGGCGAACCCAGCTACAAGCGCGCCGTCGATCTACTGCTCGACCGCATGTCGGAGGGCGGCATCTACGACCATATCGGCGGCGGCTACGCCCGTTACTCGGTCGACGACCGATGGCTGGTGCCGCATTTCGAGAAGATGCTCTACGACAATGCCCAGATCATCGAGTTGCTGACCCAGGCCTGGCTCGACGACCGCAATCCGCTGTTCGAGCGGCGGCTGCGCGAGACCATCGGCTGGGTGGCGCGCGAGATGATCGCCGGAAACGGCGCCTTCGCCGCCAGCCAGGACGCCGACAGCGAGGGCGAGGAGGGCAAGTTCTACGTCTGGTCCGCGGCCGAGCTGCAGGAGTTCCTCGGCACCAACGCCGACGAATTCGCGCAGATCTACGACGTCAGCCCGCGCGGCAATTTCGAGGGCCACAACATCCTCAACCGCCTGCACCTGCGCGAGAAACCGGACGATGAGACCGAGGAGCGGATGGCCCGCATCCGCGAACTGCTGTTCACGGTGCGCGACGCCCGAGTCCACCCCGGCTGGGACGACAAGGCGCTGGCCGACTGGAACGGGCTGATGATCGCCGCGCTCGCGGGTGCGGCGACGGCGCTGGACGAGCCAGAATGGCTGGCGCTGGCAGAGACCGCGTTCGGTGCGATCGTGCGCGACCAGACCCGCACGGATTCGGCGGGAAACAGTCGTTTGCTGCACTCATACCGCGCAGCAAAAGCGCAGCATGAAGGCATGCTGGACGACTACGCCAACATGGCGCGCGCAGCGCTGGCGCTGCATGAGGCGACAGGCGACGATGCCTATCTGCGCCGTGCCGAAGCCTGGGCCAGCACGGTCGAAGCGCGCTTCAGGGACAGCGAGGGCGGCGGCTATTTCTTCACCGCCGACGACGCCGAGGCGCTGATCGTCCGCTCGCGGAGCGCGACCGACAACGCCGTGCCTGCGGGCAACGGCGTCATGGTCGAAGTGCTTGCGCGACTGGCGCTGCTGACCGGCAACCAAGTATGGCGGGAAAGGGCCGAGCAGCTCGTCTCTGCCTTTTCCC
Organism: Rhizobium sp. Q54; assembly: GCA_945907245.1. Lineage (GTDB taxonomy): Bacteria > Pseudomonadota > Alphaproteobacteria > SMXS01 > SMXS01 > RI-34. The sequence goes on along the minus strand of CAMDTB010000033.1, from coordinate 28,749 downwards.
CGGCGGTCGCCAGCCAGGCGCCGTCCCATGCGACGCTGCTCACGGGCTTCGACCTGCTGCTGAACGCCGACCAGATCGTCATCGTCGGCAACCGCAACGAACCGAACACACAGGACTTGCTGAACGCCGTGTGCACTGTGCCGCTGCCCAACCGGGTGCTGCAGGTTGTCCCAGACGGTGCTGCGCTGCCGGACGGCCACCCAGCTCATGGCAAAACCAAGATCGGCGGTGAACCGACGGCCTATGTCTGCCATGGCCAGACCTGCTCGTTGCCGATCACCGTTGCGTCCGTGCTGCACGACATGCTGAACGGGGCCGGATCATGACCCAGCTTTCCATGCACAGCCCGGTGGGCGACCTCACCATCAGCGAGGACGATGGCGCCATCGTCTCGCTGGACTGGGGCTGGGGCGCGGTGCAGACCGAAACACCACTGCTGCTCGAGGCCAAGCGCCAGCTCAATCTCTATTTCGACGGGGACTTGAAGCGGTTCAACCTTCCGCTGCGGCCATACGGAACCGCATTCAGGAAGCGTGTCTGGGACGCCATGGTCCGGATTCCATATGGCAAGACAGAGACTTACGGGGAAATGGCCGGGAAACTCGACACGGCTGCCCGTGCAGTCGGCGGCGCGTGCGGCTCCAATCCGATCCCGATCATCATTCCGTGTCACCGTGTACTCGCGTCGGGTGGCGACCTGGGTGGCTATTCGGGCGACGGCGGCACCGAGACCAAGGTGCTTCTGCTCCGGCTGGAAGACGCGCTGCTGTAAGCCAACAGCCTTGAGGCGTCCATCCCCTGCTACTAGAGTTCCTGCATCACCGGGCAAAGGAGACCTTTGATGAACGAGATCAATATCCAGGCGACAGACGGCAGCGGCACCTTCACCGGGTACCTCGTCAAGCCAGCGAGCGGCCGGGGACCAGGCGTCGTCATCATCCAGGAGATCTTCGGCGTCAACGCCTTCGTCCGCGAGACCGCCGACTGGCTGGCGTCGCAGGGCTATGTCGCGCTCGCGCCCGACCTGTTCTGGCGGCAGGAGCCGGGCATCCAGCTCACCGACAAGACCGAGGCCGACTGGGCCAGGGCGTTCGAGCTGTTCAACGGCTTCAATATCGACAAGGGCATCGAGGACATCGGCGCCACCATCGACGCGCTGCGCAACATGGACGGCTGCACCGGCAAGGTCGGCGCGGTCGGCTACTGCCTCGGCGGCCTGCTGGCCTACCTGACTGCGGCGCGCACCAGCATCGACGCGGCGGTCGGCTATTACGGCGTGTCGATCAACGACCGGCTGTCCGAGGCCTCGGGCATCAAGCGGCCGCTGCTGCTGCACGTGGCGTCCGAGGACGGTTTCGTGCCGAAGGAAGCCCAGGCCGCCATGCATGAGGGCCTCGATGGCAACCCGCGCGTGACGCTGCACGACTATCCGGACCGTGACCACGCCTTCGCCCGCACCGGCGGCGAGCACTACGACAAGCAGGACGCCGACCTGGCGAACAAGCGGACGCTGGACTTCTTCGCCGCCAACCTGCGCTAGGTTGCCGATCGAAGCCGTCCGACGCGGGAAAATCGACCAGACCTGCCGTCTCGACGACATCGTTCAGTTGCATCGCGACGCGGAAGGCCGCAAACATACCGGATCAACCGTCATCCTGCCCTGACGAGCCGGCCTGACGTCCGCCCCTTATGTCCAGGCCCCACAGGCCAATGAATCGTAAGACCGTGCCTAGCGTGTCCCCCTACCGGAACTTCACCCGTGCCGAATGGTCGCGCCTGCGCGAGGACACGCCACTCACCCTGTCGCCCGAGGAGCTCGACCGGCTGAAAGGCCTCAACGAGCCGATCTCCATGGACGAGGTGATCGATATCTACCTGCCCATGTCGCGGCTGATCAACCTGCACTACGCGGCCTCGCAGCAGCTGTTCCGCGCCACCAACGAGTTCCTTGGCCTTGAAAAGCGCAAGGTGCCCTACATCATCGGCATGGCGGGCAGCGTCTCGGTGGGCAAGAGCACCACCGCCCGCATCCTGCGCACCCTGCTCAGCCGCTGGGCCGACCATCCCAAGGTGGACCTGGTGCCGACCGACGGGTTTCTGCTGCCCAACGAGGAGATGGAGCGCCGCGGCATCATGAACCGCAAGGGCTTCCCGGAAAGCTACGACCTGCACGCCATGCTGGCGTTCATGGCCGATGTGAAGGCCGGCAAGCGCGACGTGTCGGCGCCGACCTATTCACACCTCGTGTACAACGTCCAGCCCGACAAGCGGCTGGTGGTCGACAGGCCGGATATCCTCATCGTCGAAGGCCTCAACGTGCTGCAGACCAGCCCGGCCGGCGCCGAGCCCATGCCCTACGTGTCCGACTTCTTCGATTTCTCGATCTATATCGACGCAACGGAGGAAGACCTGCTGCAGTGGTACGTCGAGCGCTTCCTGCGGCTGCGCGAAACCGCGTTCCGCGACCCGGCCTCATATTTCCATCGCTATGCGGTGCTGACCGAGAGCGAGGCGAAGGAAACCGCCACGTCGATCTGGGAGACCATCAACCTGGTCAATCTGCGCCGGAATATCCAGCCGACCCGCCAGCGCGCCGACCTGATCCTGCACAAGGGCAGTAACCACACCATGGAATCGGTGGCGCTCAGGGGGGCTTAGGCTCGCCCCATCCACACTCTCATTGAGAGTGGCTTAACGGCAATGAAAAAGGGGCGCATGAAGCGCCCCTTCCCAAACGCTCAAACAGCAACAAGCCTACGTATTCATCGACTCGAAGAAGTCGGCGTTGTTCTTGCTGTCCTTGACCTTGCTGAGCAGGAACTCGATGGCATCGACCGTGCCCATCGGGTTGAGGATACGGCGCAGGACCCACATCTTCGACAGCGTCCCCTTGTCGACCAGCAGCTCTTCCTTGCGGGTTCCGGACTTCAGGATGTCGAGAGCCGGGAACACGCGCTTGTCCGAGACCTTGCGGTCCAGGATAATTTCCGAGTTACCGGTGCCCTTGAATTCTTCGAAGATCACCTCATCCATGCGGCTGCCCGTATCGATCAGGGCCGTCGCGATGATGGTCAGCGAGCCGCCTTCCTCGATGTTGCGGGCGGCGCCGAAGAAGCGCTTCGGGCGCTGCAGGGCGTTGGCGTCCACACCGCCGGTCAGCACCTTGCCGGACGATGGCACCACGGTGTTGTAGGCACGCGCCAGGCGGGTGATCGAATCGAGCAGGATCACCACGTCGCGCTTGTGCTCGACGAGGCGCTTGGCCTTCTCGATGACCATTTCCGTCACCGCCACATGCCGGGTCGCCGGCTCGTCGAAGGTCGAGCTGATGACCTCGCCCTTCACCGAACGGGCCATGTCGGTCACTTCCTCAGGCCGCTCGTCGATGAGCAGCACGATCAGGTAGACCTCGGGATGGTTGGCGGTGATCGAATGGGCGATGTTCTGCAGCAACACGGTCTTGCCGGTGCGCGGCGGCGCCACGACCAGGGCGCGCTGGCCCTTGCCGAGCGGCGAGATGATGTCGATGATCCGCGAACTCATGTCGTCGCTCTTCGAATCGCCCAGGGCGCCGCTGCGGTCCAGCACCAGGCGCTCGTCGGGATAGAGCGGCGTGAGGTTGTCGAAGTTGACCTTGTGACGGGCCTTCTCCGTATCCTCGAAATTGATGGTGTTGACCTTCAACAGGGCGAAGTAGCGCTCGCTGTCCTTGGGGGCGCGGATCGGCCCCTCGATGGTGTCGCCGGTGCGCATGCCGAATCGGCGGATCTGGCTGGGGCTGACATAGATGTCGTCAGGGCCCGGCAGATAGTTGGCGTCTGGCGATCGCAGGAAGCCGAATCCGTCCTGCAGCACCTCGAGCACACCGACGCCGGTGATCTCTTCGCCCTGGAAGGCCAGTTGCTTGAGGATCGCAAACATCATGTCCTGTTTGCGCATGTTCGACGCGTTCTCGATTTCGAGCTCTTCGGCGAACGCCAGCAAGTCAGGCGGCGACTTGCCCTTAAGTTCTTGTAGATCCATCGGAATATCCGATTGCCTTCTGGAAGGATGGAACTGTTTCGACAAACCCGGGACCAAGTGGCGAAAATCCACTCACTGCGTCCCACCGGTCGGTCGTACTGGTTCTTGTGGAGATGTTTTTCCGAGAGACCCCCGGAAAGGGGTGCGACAGCGCGTATTACTGCCTTGGGATATGGCCACAATGGCCAATGGTTCAAGCCTTGTCCAGCAAAAATGGAGAGTCTGGAAAAGCGCCCGGAAACCCTCAGGATCGGCTGCCCACCACCACGAGCAGGACGATGCCGATCATCAGGACCGTGGGAATTTCGTTCATCACCCGGTAGTAGCGGGCGGTCCTGGCGCGCTGGTCCTCCCTGAACCGCCGCACATGGCCCGTCATGACGCCATGGACGGCACCCAGCAGCAGCACCAGCGTCAGCTTGGCGTGCATCCAGCCCAGCTTCATATGCGCCCAATCGCCGGCCCACAGCAGCAGAATGCCGAACAGGACGGTGGCGATCATGGCCGGATTGATGATTGCCTTGAGCAGCCGGCGCTCCATGATCTTGAACAGCTCCGACGCTTCCGATCCCGGCATGGTGCCCGAGTGATAGACGAACAGCCGCGGCAGGTAGAGCATGCCCGCCATCCACGCGATCATCGCGATGATGTGCGCCGCGAGGATCCACGGCTGGATGTTGGCCAGAAACAGGGTCATCGCCATCGTCTCCCGGAAATCAGCCGTTGCGCCAATTCCTGATCAAATCGGACAAAGCCGCCACGTGCTCGGGCGGCGTCTGCGGCACGATGCCATGACCCAGGTTGAAGATGAAGGGCCCGCTGGACAATGCCTCGAGAATCTCCCGGGCCTGATCCTCCATGGCCTTGCCGCCGACCACCACTGCCAGCGGGTCCAGGTTTCCCTGCACTGTGACGGTCGTCTGGAGCGTGCGGGCTGCCCAGCGCGGCGGCATGGACGTGTCGATGGCGACGCCGTCGATGCCGGTCGCGGCGGCATATTCGGCGGTCTTGGCGCCCGCGCCGCGCGGAAAGCCGATCACCGGGATACCCGGATAGCGCCGCTTCAGCCGGCCGACAATGGTCCGCGTCGGCGCGGTGCACCAGCGCCCGAACTGGTCCTCGGACAGCACGCCGGACCAGCTGTCGAACAACTGCACCGCATGGGCGCCCGCTTCGATCTGGCGGCCCAGATATTCCGTCGTCGCGTCGGTGAGCACGTCGATCAGCGAGCGGAAAGCCTGAGGATCGCGCATGGCCCAGAGACGGGTTTCCTGGAATTCCTTCGACCCATGGCCTTCAACCATGTAGCTGGCCACGGTCCATGGCGAGCCAGCAAAACCGATCAGCGCGGTGCCGTCGGGCAGCGCGCCCGAAACCCGGTCGACGGTCTCGTAGACGGGCGACAGCCGATCGTGGATCGCATCGGGTCTGAGCGCGGCGATGCCGGCGGCGGTCCGGATCGGCTCGAGTACAGGACCTTCGCCTTCCTTGTATTCCAGCTTCTGCCCCAGCGCGTCGGGGATCAGCAGGATGTCGGCGAACAGGATGGCCGCGTCCATGCCATAGCGCCGGATCGGCTGCAGGGTCACTTCGGCGGCTGCCTCCGGCGTGTAGCACAGCTCGAGGAAGTCGCCGACCTGGGCCCGGACCTTGCGGTACTCGGCCAGATAGCGTCCTGCCTGGCGCATGAACCAGAACGGCGGACGATCCACGGGATGGTTGGTCAGCGCGTCGATCAGACGCTTGCCGGAGGAAGCCTTGTTCACGGGCCCTTATCCTTAAGGTTTCTTTAAAGAGAAAGGTTGAAGAGGTAGTGGATGCCTGTGAGTCACGGGGGCAGCGCAGTCATACAATACTTGTTCGCGCGCTGGCCACCATAATGCCTTTCGCGCCGCTGGCGGGGCGGCGTCCGTGGATAAACCCCGGCCATGCCAGCCTGCCCGCCGAGTCCCGAGACCTGAATCATGGGGATATCCTGTGCGCTGGACGTGGTAGTCCGCATGACTCACAGGCGCCGCGATTCACTTGTTCAACGGACTCATGGTTTGCCTGGGTTATCCCCGCTGACACTGCGCGCACCCCGCTGGTTGCCAAGACGAGCAGGTTATGCACAGTTCGTCCACAGCTTCACATCGGGCAGGCAATGCAGCGATTTCATCTTCATCTGGTTTCCGACGCCACCGGCGAAACACTGAGTTCCGTGGCCAAGGCGGCGCTCGCCCAGTTCGAGGGCTTCGACGCGATGGAGCACATGCATGCCATGATCCGCAGCCCCAAGCAGATGGAACTGGCGCTCGCCGCTATCCAGCGTACGCCGGGACTGGTGCTGTATACGCTGGTCGACCGCGAGCTGCGCGCCCAGCTCGAGGAAGGTTGCCGGTCGCTCGGCTTCCTGTCCATCGCCGTACTCGATCCGGTGATGGATGCCTTCGGCCGGTTCCTGGGTGCGGAAAGCCTCGGGCGGCCCGGCCAGCAGCACGAGATGAACGCCGAGTATTTCGGCCGTATCGAGGCCATGGGGTTCACCATGGCCCATGACGATGGCCTGCGCACCGACGACCTGCACCAGGCCGACATCATCCTGCTGGGTGTGTCGCGCACCTCGAAGACGCCGACCGGCATCTACCTGGCCAATCGGGGCCTCAAGGTCGCCAATGTGCCCGTGGTGCCCGGCGTACCGCTGCCCGAGGAACTGGACGGGCTCAAGAAGCCGCTGGTTGTGGCGCTGACCGTGTCACCCGACCGGCTGGTGCATATCCGCCGTACCCGGATGCGGGCGCTGTCAGAGCCGGAGGATACCGCCTACGCGGACCCTGAGGCGGTGGCGGAAGAGATCACCGCCGCCCGGCGCGTCTACCTCAAGCGCGGGTGGCCGATCATCGACGTCACCCGGCGCTCCATCGAGGAAACCGCCGCCGCCATTTACAGTCTCTACCAGCGGCGCCAGGAAGAGTTGAACGGCGCATGACGGGGCTGGTGCTGGCGTCGGGCAGCCGGGTGCGCGCCACGCTGTTGCGCCAGGCCGGCCTGGCGTTCGAGGTGTGTCCGGCGGACGTGGACGAATCCGTAACCAAACGCGAGATGGCGGGCGCCGATCCCATGCGGATCGCCGAGGCGCTGGCCGTCATCAAGGCCAGGGCCGTGTCGCCGTCCTGTCCCGGCGCGCTGGTGATCGGCGCCGACCAGATGCTGGTCTGCGGTGGCGGCCTGTTCGACAAGCCCGCGGACATTGAAGAAGCCCGCAGCCATTTGCGCCGCCTGCGCGGCATGACTCATCACCTGTGCACCGCCGCCGTCATCGTGTGCGATGACGAGGTGGTGTGGCGGCACAGCGAACGGCCGGAGCTGGTTATGCGACGGTTCAGCGACAGCTTCATCGACAGCTATCTGGACGCGATCGGCGACGATGCGCTGCTCAGCGTTGGCGCCTACCAACTCGAAGGCCAGGGGTCGCAGCTGTTCGAACGGGTCACCGGCGATTTCTTCTCGATCCTGGGCTTGCCTTTGCTGCCGCTGTTGGCTTTCCTGAGGCACCGCAACCTGATCGAGGCCTGAGTGTCACCCACAGCACCCATCAAGGCAGGCGTCATGGGCTGGCCCGTCGCCCATTCCCGCTCGCCCCTGATCCACGGCTACTGGCTGAAGAAGCACGGCATTGCCGGCAGTTACAAGCTGCTGCCGGTACGGCCGGAAAACGCCATGGCGGCAATCCGGGCGCTGCCGGCGCAGGGCTTTGCGGGTTGCAACTGCACGGTGCCGCACAAGCATGCGGCGCTCGATGCCGCCGATGTGGTCGATGAACTCGCCCGGCGCATCGGCGCGGCGAATACCATCGTGATCCGGGACGGTGTCATCCACGCGACCAACACCGACGTCGAGGGCTTCCTGCAGAACCTGGTACAGGGCGCCAACCGGCTGTTGCGGGAAAACTTCATCGCCGGCGCGCAGGGCGCGGGGCACGCGGGCTTCCTGGTCACCGCGCCCGAGTACCGGTTCGATGCTGGCCCCGCCGTGGTGCTGGGCGCGGGCGGCGCGGCGCGAGCCGTGGTTGTGGCGCTGCTCGACGCGGGCGTTCCCACGATCCGCCTCGCCAACCGCACCCGGGCTCGCGCGAACGAGCTGGCGGCGGAACTGGGCCATGGCAGGATCGAGGTCGTCGGCTGGGACGAACGCGAGGCGGCGCTGGCGGACGCCGCGCTGCTGGTCAACACCACCAGCATGGGCATGCAGGGGCAGGAACCGCTGGTGCTGCGGCTCGACGACCTGCCTGCCGACGCACTGGTCAACGACATCGTCTACGCGCCGCTGGAGACCGCGCTGCTGGCTGCGGCGCGGGCGCGCGGCAACTTGGCCGTCGACGGCCTGGGCATGCTGCTGCACCAGGCCGTGCCGGGCTTCGAGGCCTGGTTCGGCGTCCGGCCGGCGGTGACGGCCGAACTGCGCGACCTGATCGTGAAAGATTTGGGGGGAAAATGATCCTGATCGGACTGACCGGCTCCATCGGCATGGGCAAGTCGGAAACCGCCCGCATGTTCCGCCGGGCCGGCGTGCCGGTCTATGACGCGGACGCGGCGGTCCACGCGCTGATGCGCAAGGGCGGTGCGGCGGTGAAGCCGGTCGAGGCCGCCTTTCCCGGCGTCGTCAAGGACGGCGCCGTCGACCGGCCCGAGCTGGGCAAGCGGGTGTTCGGCAAGCCTGAGGAGTTGCGGCGCCTGGAGCGCATCGTCCATCCGCTGGTCGGCCAGGCCCAGCGCCGGTTCCTCAAGCGGGCGCAGGCGCGCGGCGCGCCGATCGTGGTGCTCGACATCCCGCTGCTGTTCGAAACCGGCGGCAACCGCTATGTCGACTATTCGGTGGTGGTGTCGGCGCCGCCCGAGGTGCAGCGCCGCCGGGTGCTCGCGCGCCCCGGCATGACCGAGGACCGGTTCAGGCATGTCCTCGCCCAGCAGACGCCCGACGTGGTCAAGCGCCGGAAAGCCGACTTCGTCGTGCATTCGAGCCTCGGCAAGGCCTTTGCGCGCAACGAAGTCGAGCGTATCCTGCGAACGATCCGGGGAACCGGCCGCGCCCGGGTCTGGCCGGGCCGAATCCTGCTGCGGCGGAGATAGATGCGCGAAATCGTCCTCGATACGGAAACCACCGGCCTCGACCCGCTGCAGGGCCACAGGGTGGTTGAGATCGGCTGCCTAGAGCTGGTCAACCACATGCCGACCGGGCGGAGTTTCCACGTCTATCTCAATCCGGACCGCGACATGCCCATGGGCGCGTTCCAGGTGCACGGGCTGTCCGAGGAATTCCTGTCCGACAAGCCGCGCTTTCCCGAGGTGGTGGACGACTTCCTCGCCTTCATCGACGACGGCGCGCTGATTGCCCACAACGCGTCATTCGACGTGAACTTTCTCAACGCCGAGCTGCAGCGCGCCAGCCGGCCTGTGATTCCGGGCGAGCGAGTGATCGACACGCTGGCGCTGGCGCGGCGCAAGTTCCCCGGCGCCAACAACAGCCTCGACGCCCTGTGCCGGCGCTTCAACGTCGACAACAGCAGTCGCACGCTGCACGGCGCGCTGCTCGACTCCGAGCTGCTGGCGGAGGTCTATCTGGAACTGATCGGCGGGCGCCAGCCTGGCCTGGTGCTTTCGGTGCAGACCTCCCAGGTCAACATCGCCATCCAGCGCAACATCCGGCCGCCGCGGCCTCACGCGCCGACGGCAGACGAGCTGGCCGCGCATGCCGCCTTCATCGCGAAGATCGCGAACGCGCTCTGGCTGCAGGAATAGGCCCGGCTCAGTTCGGCTTGTCGCCGGTCTCCGCGTTGGCGAGGTGCTGGGCCCGGTAGAGGGCCGCGAAATCGACGGGCTCCAGCAACACCGGCGGGAAGCCGCCGTCCCGAATGGAATCGGCCAGCACGCGGCGCGCGAACGGGAACATCAGGCGCGGGCATTCGACCAGCAGCACCGGCGGCAGATGCTCCTCGGGGACGCCCCTGACGCCCCAGAGGGTGCCGTATTCCAGCTCGACCAGGAACGCGACCATCTCGCCGCTCATGGCCTTGACGTTGATCGTCATCACCACCTCGAAGCCTTCCGGACCCACCTGGTTGACGCGGACCGACACGTTCACGTCAATGCGCGGCTTGCTCTCCTCGTTGGACTGGAAGATCGCCGGCGTGTTGGGGCTCTCGAACGACAGGTCTTTCACATACTGCGTCAGCAGGACGACCTGGCCGCCCTGGTTATCCGCCTGCTGGTTCTTGTCGTTCATGGAATCCTCGCTGGAATGAAGCGCGCGGACTGTAGCGGCGGCGGCGTGGCGCTTCAACTGGCTTATGGCGACGGTGGCAAGCGTGGCGGATCGGCCGGAGGAGGCGTTTCCACCACCTCGAATTCACCGTCCACGACTCCGCCGCCGGCGGCGCCTGGCGGCCTTGCGGCAGGCTTCAGCGCCCGGTGCAGCAGCGCATGGCCAAGGGTCCGCCGCAGCCAGGGAATCAGCAGCAGCAAGCCGAGGATGTCGGTGAAGAAGCCGGGTACGATCAACAGCCCTCCGGCGGCGACCAGCGCCAGCCCGTCCAGCACCTCGTTGACCGGCGCGACACCCGCCCCAAGGCTGTCCTGCGCCCGGCCGATGACCCGCGGCGCCTGCAGGCGAATGACAATCGCGCCCAGAGCGGCGGCCAGGAAGACCAGTGCGATGCACGCCACCGCACCGATCAGCGCCCCGACCCGGATGAAAAGGTAGATCTCCAGCACCGGGATGGCGACGAATATCAGGATCAAGGCAATCAGCATGCTTGTTCTTTCAACAACCGCGAATTATCTATGGTCGATACGGCCATGCGCCTTGCGGGCGGCCCGCGACACCTTTTGACCTGGGGTTGGGGCTGGCGCCGTTCAACCGGCCGTATCGAAGCGAAAGGTTACACGTAGTATCATGGGCGGTGGACTCGACCTCATACTTCTGGCTCTGCTCGCGGGATTCATCATTCTGCGGCTCGTCAGCGTACTCGGCCGCCGCACCGGCAACGAACGCCGCCAGGAGAATCCGGCAGGCCTCGAAAGGGCGCCCGCGCCGGACGCCAAGACCGTCGAACTGCCCGGCCGTGACCGCGGACCCGTGACCCCCCAGGCCACGGCGACCGAGTTCGACCGCGACACGCCGCTGGGCAAGACCCTGACGCGGATCATGATGGCCGACCACAGCTTCGATCCCGACGGCTTCCTCGAAGGCGCGAACGGCGCCTACGAAATGGTCACCAAGGGCTTCGCCGAGGGCGACCGCGAGACCTTGGGCCTGCTGCTCAGCCCCGACGTGCTGCGCGACTTCGAGGCCGCCATCGCCGAGCGCGAGGCCGCCAACCAGACCATGCAAACAACCATCGTGGACGTTCTCAAGACCGAGATCACCGATGCGAGGCTGGAGAACGGCACCGCCGAAGTCACCGTTACCTTCAAGGCCGAGTTGATCAGCGTGGTGCGCGACGCCGAGGGCCGCATTATTTCCGGCAATCCGTCCGACACCGAGACAGTCACCGACATCTGGACCTTCGCCCGCCAGGTCAAGGCCCGCGACCCGAACTGGCTGCTCGTCGCCACCCAGTCCAACGACTGACCGGCCCCCTGGAGCAGAGTAAGCCAGTCATGTGGACTCACCTGACCGGCTCACTGTGCTCCAGGTTCCCTAACGGAGAACATGATTTGTCGTTCAGGCCGTACCGGCCTGAACCGACCATGTTCTAGGGGCCGGCCGGTGGTGCACAGCAGATCCCCCTTTATTCTCATCGTCTTCTTTCTCGCCGTGCTCACGGCGGCAGGCGCCTGGCTGCTGATATCGCGGCCACTGCCCGTGCCGGTTCAGCCGGGCGAGGAGCCGCCACCGACCCTGTCCTTGAAGCCGGTTGCCTATGCCGATCTCCCGGGCTGGGAGCGTGACAACCAGTCCGCCGCGCTCGAGGCGCTGCTGCGTTCCTGCGCGGCCATGCTCAGGCAGCCTGCCGACAAGCCCATGGACGGCGACGGTTTTGCCGGCACGGTGGGCGACTGGCAGGCCGATTGCCGAGATGCCGGCGGCGTCCGCCCAGGCGATCCCGTCGCCGCCCGCCGCTTCTTCGAGGACCGCTTCAGGCCTTTCTCGGTGCGCGTGGGCCATAGCGCGGACGGCCTGTTCACCGGCTATTACGCGCCCATCGTTTCGGGCAGCCGGGTTCGCGACGAAACCTATAATGTCCCGCTCTACAAGGCGCCGCCCGAACTTGTCATGGTGGACCTCGGCGCCTTTCGCCCCAGCCTCAAGGGTGAGCGCATCGCCGGCAAGGTCGAGGGCAACCGTCTGGTGCCGTTCGCGTCGCGCGGCGCCATCGTCGGCGGCGCGCTGTCGGGGCGCGGCCTCGAGGCCATGTACCTGAAGGACCCGGTCGATGCTTTCTTTCTGCAGATCCAGGGCTCCGGCCTGGTGCGGCTGCCGGACGGCGGCATGGTGCGTCTCGGCTATGCCGCCCAGAACGGCCATCCCTACACCGCCATCGGCAAGCTGCTGGTCCAGCGTGGCGAGCTGACCCGTGAGGAGGCCAGCATGCAGACCATCCGCGCCTGGGTAAATGCCCATGGTCCGGAAGGTGCGGCGCTGATGGACGAGAACGCCTCCTACGTGTTCTTCGAGGAACAGCAGGCGGAAGGCGCCATCGGCTCGCAGGGCGTGGTGCTGACCGGCGGCCGCTCCCTGGCGGTCGACCGCAAGCACATGCCGCTGGGCGCGCCGATGTGGGTCGACATCGAGAGCGAGGACGGCGCGCGCAAGATCCGCCGCCTGGTGATCGCCCAGGATACCGGCGGTGCTATCCGGGGCGGGGTGCGCGGCGACTTCTACTGGGGCGAGGGCGATGAGGCCGAGGCCGCCGCCGGCGCCATGAAGGACCCGGGCCGCTACTATATCCTGCTGCCCCTGGCGCTGGCCGAGAAGGCAGCCCGGGCGAGCCAATGACCCGCAAGCCGCCCACCCCCAAGCCACTCAGGCCGGAGGATGCCGCCCTGTGGGCCGCGGTGACGAAAGATGTGGCGCCGCTCAAGGGCGCCAAGCCGGTGCGCTTAGACGCCTGGCGCCATCCGCGCGACATCCCCATCCGTGATCATTCGGCGCGCCGCCATGCGGCCGAACCCATGTTCGACATGCCGCCGCGCCAGCTCGCTCCGGCGCCCCAGTCGCTGACCGGCCTCGACGGCTCCCGCGCCAAAAGGCTGCAGCGCGGCCAACTCGCCGTCGAAGGCCGTCTCGACCTGCATGGCATGACCCAGGACAGGGCCTGGCGCGCGCTGGGCCCATTCCTCGCCAGCTCGCAGGAGATGGGCAAGCGGGTGGTGCTCGTGGTCACCGGCAAGGGCGGCGCCAAGAAGGACGACATCGAGGACGCCTGGACCGAACCGCGCACCGGCATCCTGCGCAACCTGGTCCCGCAATGGCTCTCCGAAGGTGAGAACGCGGCCAGGGTCGTCGCCTGGCATCCCGCCGCCCAGAAGCACGGCGGCGACGGCGCGCTCTACGTGGTGATCAGGCGGATACGGTAGGGAACGCCCTTTCCATCATCAGGATGTCGACGTAGCGGCCGAACTTGAAGCCGGCCTCGCTCAGTTCGCCGATCAGGCGGAACCCGAACTTCTCGTGCAGCGCCACCGAGCCGGGGTTGGGCTGGGCGATCATGGCGATGGCGCGGTGCAGGTCCTGCTGCTGGTCGAGGGCGCCGAACAGCGCGGCGTAGAGGGTGCTGCCGATGCCCTGCTCGTCTGCATGGGGCGCCAGGTAGATGGCGACCTCGATGGTCTGCTCGTAGGCCTGCTTGTCGCGGAACGGCGTCGAGTACGCGAATCCCTGGATGACGTTGCCGGCGCTCGCCGCCACGAAGATCTGGTGCGGCCCGTGCGGCGCGAACTGGTTGAACCAGCCCAGCCGGTCCGACGTGCGGAACTGCCTGGTGTCGAACGTGATGACCGTGTTGGCGACGAAGTAGTTGTAGATCTCGGTGATCGCCGCCAGGTCCGCCTCGGTGCCGTGACGGGTGGTTGCCATTACAGGATGTGCTTCGACAGGTCGGTGTCGCGCACCAGCGCGCCCACATGGGCGTCCACATAGGCGGCGTCGACGATGACCGTGGTGCCCGGCTTGTCGGTCGCCTCGAAGCTGATCTCGTCCAGCACCAGCTCCAGGATGGTGTGCAGCCGGCGCGCGCCGATGTTCTCCACCGACAGGTTCACCTCGTAGGCGGTCGCCGCCAGCGCGTCGATGCCGTCGTCGGTGAAGTCGAGCGTCACGCCCTCGGTCTCCATCAGCGCCTTGTACTGCTTGATCAGCGAGGCTTCCGGGTCGGTGAGGATGCGGCGGAAATCGTCGCGGCTCAACGCCTTGAGCTCCACCCGGATCGGGAGGCGGCCCTGCAATTCCGGCAACAGGTCGGACGGCTTCGCGATCGAGAACGCGCCCGAGGCGATGAACAGTACGTGGTCGGTGCGCACCGGGCCGTATTTGGTGCCGACGGTGGTGCCTTCGATCAGCGGCAGCAGGTCGCGCTGGACGCCCTCGCGCGACACGTCGGCGCCGCTGCGCTCGCCCGAGCGGGCGGTGATCTTGTCGATTTCGTCGAGGAACACGATGCCGCTCTGCTCCACCGCGTCGATGGCGGAACGGGTGACGTCCTCGTCGTCGAGCAGCTTGTCGCTCTCCTCGGCGATCAGCAGCGGATGGCTCTCGGCGACCGTCGTGCGCTTGTCCTTGGTGCGGCCGCCCATCATCTTGCCGAACACGTCGTTCAGATTGAGCATGCCCATCTGGGCGCCCGGCATGCCCGGGATGTCGAAGGTCGGCAGGCCGCCGCCGCCGCTGGTGTCGGCGACCTTGATGACGATTTCCTTGTCGTCCATCTCGCCGGCGCGCAGCTTCTGGCGGAACTTGTCTCTGGTGTCGGGGCGTGCGTCGGTGCCGACCAGCGCGTCCAGCACCCGTTCCTCGGCGGCCAGTTCGGCGCGGGCGCGGACTTCCTTGCGCTTCTTCTCGCGCACCATGACGATCGCCGACTCCAGCAGGTCGCGGATGATCGACTCGACGTCGCGGCCCACATAACCGACTTCGGTGAACTTGGTTGCCTCGACCTTCATGAACGGCGCCTCGGCCAGCTTCGCCAGCCGGCGCGAGATCTCGGTCTTGCCGACGCCGGTCGGGCCGATCATCAGGATGTTCTTGGGCAGCACCTCGTCCCGCAGGCTGTCGGGCAGCTGCTGCCGGCGCCAGCGGTTGCGCAGCGCCACGGCCACGGCGCGCTTGGCGTCGTTCTGGCCGACGATGTAGCGATCGAGCTCAGAGACGATCTCGCGGGGGGAAAACGCGCTCACTGGGCCTCCAGCTTCTCGACGGTGACGTTCTCGTTGGTGAAGACGCAGATGTCGGCGGCGATCTTCATGGACTTGCGCACGATCTCCTCGGCGCTCAGGTCCATGTCGTAGAGCGCCTTGGCGGCGGCCAGCGCGTAGTTGCCGCCAGAGCCGATGGCGATGATGCCATCGCCCGGCTCCAGCACGTCGCCGGTGCCGGTCAGCAGCAGGCTGACATCCTTGTCGCCCACAGCGAGCAGCGCTTCCAGCCGCCGCAGGTAGCGGTCGGTGCGCCAGTCCTTGGCCAGCTCGACGCAGGCGCGGGTGAGGTTCCCGCTGTGCTTGTCGAGCTTGCCCTCAAGGCGTTCAAACAAGGTGAAGGCATCGGCGGTCGCGCCTGCGAAGCCGGCGATGATGCTGCCATCGCCGATCCGCCGCACCTTGCGGGCGTTCGGCTTGACGATGGTGTTGCCCATCGAGACCTGGCCGTCGCCCGCCATGACGAGCGTGCCGGCCTTGCGGACCGAAAGGATGGTGGTTCCGTGCCAGGAGGGTGTGTCGGACATGGCTGGTTACATAGGGACCTTGAGCGAGGGTTACAACAGCGGAACCGGGTACCCGCGCGCCTTGTCCCGCCGGAAAACAGAACTACACAATATCCACAGTTCCCGGTATGAGAATGCGACATGCGCACCGCCAAGATCGAACGCAATACCAAGGAAACCCGGATAGCCGTCGAGGTGAACATCGACGGGACCGGCGTCTATGACGTCCAGACCGGCATCGGCTTCCTGGACCACATGCTGGAGCAGCTGTCGCGCCATTCGCTGATGGACCTGACGGTCCGCGCCGAGGGCGACCTGCACATCGATTTCCACCACACCACCGAGGATACCGGCATCGCCATCGGCGAGGCGGTGTCGCAGGCGCTGGGCGACCGCAAGGGCATCGAGCGCTATGGCTCGGCGATCATTCCCATGGACGAGACCTGCACCCGCGTGGCGCTCGACATGTCGAACCGGCCCTACCTGATCTGGAAGGTGGAGTTCACCCGCCCCAAGCTGGGCGACATGGACACCGAACTGTTCAAGGAATGGTTCCAGGCGTTCTCCCAGGCCGCCGGCTGCACGCTGCACATCGAGAACCTCTACGGCGAGAACAACCACCACATCGTCGAAAGCTGCTTCAAGGGCATCGCGCGCAGCCTGAAGCAGGCGCTCGCCATCGATCCGCGCAAGGCCGACGCCGTGCCGTCGACCAAGGGCGTGCTCGGCGGGAGCCTCTGATGGCCGCGACTAGGCTCTACACCGTCCACGAGAAGGGCGGCCTGGAGGGCGAGGTCGAGTTCGTCCCCGAGGGCTTCAGCATCCTCGCCTTCATCTTCACGTTTCTGTGGCTGTGGGTGCAGCGGGCCTGGCTTGCCGGCTTCGCGGTGCTGGGCATCTACCTGCTGCTCGGCTTCGGCCAGACCACGCTGGGCGTTCCGGAATATCTGAACTGGGCCATCCAGGTGGTGATCGGCATGGGTGTCGGCATCTTCGGCCGCGACTTCCAGCGCGCGGCGCTGGCGCGGCGCGGCTTCGTCGAGACCGGCGTCGCCACCGGCGAAACCATCGAGGAGGCCGAGATGCGCTATTTCGGCAAGCGCCTCAACCAGATCGAAGCGGCGCCTCGGGAATACGACCGCGCGGAACTCCATATCGCCACGCCGGCCATCCCTGCCTAGTTTGGCCTGGCGTAGTTTGAGCTTGTCATGCCCGCCCGATGCGGGCATATGCCCCCGCAACCAAACCCCGCGAGAAAGCCATGGCCACGGCTGAAACCGTCGCGATCATCGATTACGGCTCGGGCAATCTGCGCTCAGCCGAAAAGGCGTTCGCCCGCGCCGCCGCCGAGGCGGGTACGGGACAGGCCATCGTCGTCACCGCCGATCCGGCGGTGGTGGCGTCCGCCGGCCGCGTGGTACTGCCCGGTGTCGGCGCCTTCGCCGACTGCCGCCAGGGACTGTTCGCCATCGCCGGCATGGGCGAGGCGCTCGAGCAGGCCGTCCACGGCCGCAAGGCGCCGTTCTTCGGCATCTGTGTCGGCATGCAGCTGATGGCCGAATGGGGCCTGGAGCACGGTCGCCATCCTGGTCTGGGCTGGCTGAAGGGCACCGTCGCGCTGATGGAGCCGACGGACCCGTCGCTGAAGATCCCGCACATGGGCTGGAACGACCTGAACGTGCGCGCCGCCCACCCGGTGCTCGACGGCATCGCCACCGGCGAGCATGTCTATTTCGTGCACTCCTATGCCTTCCGGCCCGATGACCCGGCCGATCTGCTGGCCACCGTCGACTATGGCGGGCCGGTCACCGCGCTGGTCGGGCGCGCCAACATGATCGGCAGCCAGTTCCACCCGGAGAAGAGCCAGGCGGCGGGACTGCGGCTGATCGCCAACTTTCTGAGGTGGACGCCGTGATCCTGTTTCCCGCCATCGACCTGAAGGACGGCAAGTGTGTGCGCCTGCTCTATGGCGACATGGACAGGGCGACCGTCTATGGCGAGAACCCGGCCGAGCAGGCGAGGACATTCGAGGATGCCGGCTTCCAGTGGCTGCATCTCGTCGACCTCAACGGCGCGGTCGAGGGCAAGCCGGTCAACGCGCCTGCCGTCGAGGCGATCCTGAAGGCGATCTCGTTGCCGGTGCAGCTTGGCGGCGGCATCCGCGACATGGCGACCATCGAAATGTGGCTCGGCAAGGGTGTGCGCCGGGTGATCCTCGGCACCATGGCGCTGCGCGACCCGGCCACGGTGAAGGAAGCCTGCAAGCGGTTTCCCGGCCGGATCGTCGTCGGCATCGACGCCCGTGGCGGCATGGTGGCGGTGGAAGGCTGGGTCGAGACCTCGACCATCACCGTCGTCGACCTGGCCCGCCGGTTCGAGGACGCCGGCGTAGCGGCGATCATCTACACCGACATCGACCGCGACGGTGCGCTGACCGGCGTCAATGTCGAGCAGACTGCCCTGCTGGCGCGGGCGACCAGCATCCCGGTGATTGCGTCGGGCGGCGTCGCGTCGCTGGATGACCTCACCGCGCTGAAGGCCACGGGCGCGCCGTTCGAGGGCGTGATCTCCGGGAGGGCGCTGTATGATGGCAGGCTGGACCCGAAGGCCGCGCTGGAGCTGCTGCGTGCTTGATCTTTCTTTCATTGTCATCCCGGCGAAAGCCGGGACCCAGTCTTGCAGCCGCTCAGCCCTGGATCGCTGGGTCCCGGCTTTCGCCGGGATGACAAGGTTGAAAATGGCGAAAAGCCCATGCTGAAGGCGCGCATCATTCCCTGCCTCGACGTCAAGGACGGGCGTGTGGTGAAGGGCGTCAATTTCGTCAACCTGCGCGACGCGGGCGATCCGGTCGAGCAGGCCAAGATCTACGACGCCGCGGGTGCCGACGAGCTCTGCTTCCTCGACATCACCGCCAGCCACGAGAACCGGGGCATCATCCTCGACGTGGTGCGGCGCACCGCCGAGCAATGCTTCATGCCGCTGACCGTGGGCGGCGGCATCCGCACCGTCGACGATGTGCGCAAGCTCCTGCTGGCGGGCGCGGACAAGGCCTCGATCAACACCGCCGCCGTCAACAACCCGGACTTCGTGAGGGAGGCGGCCGAGAAATTCGGCTCCCAGTGCATCGTCGTCGCCATCGACGCCAAGCAGGCGGCGCCCGGCCGCTGGGAGATCTTCACCCATGGCGGGCGTAACGCCACCGGCATCGACGCGGTCGAGTACGCCCGCCAGGCGGAGCGCAACGGCGCCGGCGAGATCCTGCTCACCTCCATGGACCGGGACGGCACCGGCCAGGGCTTCAACATTCCGCTTACCCGCGCCATCGCCGACGCGGTGCGCATTCCGGTGATCGCCTCGGGCGGCGTCGGCACCCTCGACCACATGGTCGAGGGCATCCGCGACGGCCACGCGACCGCCGTGCTGGCCGCCTCGATCTTCCATTTCGGCACGTTCTCCGTAGCCCAGGCCAAGGCGCACATGGCGGCGGCGGGCGTTGCCATCCGGCCCGTCGGCCCATAAGGTTTCGCCATGGCCCAGCAACACGTCATCGACAAGCTGTTCGCGCTCATCGAGTCCCGCAAGGGCGGCGACCCGGACAAGAGCTACGTCGCCAAGATGCACGACCGGGGCATCAACAAGATCGCCGAGAAGATGGGCGAGGAGGCGATCGAGACCATCGTCGCCGCGGTCGCCAAGGACAAGGGAGAGACCGTCCTCGAATCCGCCGACCTGCTGTTTCATCTGATGGTGCTGTGGTCGGCCAAGGGGGTTACCCCGAAAGAGGTGTTCGCCGAGCTGGCCCGCCGCGAGGGCGTGTCCGGCATCGAGGAGAAGAAGGGGAGGAAGAAGTGACGGCCTATGACCAGAACAACATCTTCGCCCGCATCCTGCGCGGCGAGATCCCCTGCAAGAAGGTCTACGAAGACGACTGCGCGCTCGCTTTCCACGACATCAACCCGCAGGCGCCGATCCACGTTCTGGTTATCCCGAAAGGGACATATGTCTCCATGGCCGACTTCACGGCCAACGCGCCCGATGCGCTCGTGCTGGGTTTCTTCCGCGCCGTCGGCAAGGTCGCGGCCGAGCTGGAACTGACCGAGCCGGGCTACCGCATTCTCGCCAATCACGGCCCCGATTCGCACCAGGAAGTGCCGCATCTGCACATCCACATCTTCGGCGGCAAGCGGCTCGGCCCCATGCTGATCAGGGACTGGGCGAAGAGCTAGAGCGCGTTCAGCCAAGGCGGAATCGCCTTGGCGCCCGAAAGCCGCGGCGACCAAGGCTGGAGTGGTTCTGCGTCACTTGAAACTGGACTAAGTACGCCCCGTACAAACTTTTCCCTGGAGTTTTTCGGGACACTTTTCACTCTCCTGAACGTTACCCACCCGTGAACCGACAACCACGGGTTGTTCAACGTCGAGGAGTTTATGGACAAAATTGACGCGATGGCCGACGCCGCGGCGGTGGCCGAGCGGGACCCGCTCGAGACCACCGCGCTGCCGGACAACGCGTTTGCCACGGCCCTCGAGGAGATCATTCCGCATCTGCGCGGCTATGCGCGCAGCCTGGCCCGTTCGTCGTCCCATGCCGACGATCTGGTCCAGGACGCGTTGCTGCGCGCATGGTCGGCGCGCGCCCGCTTCCAGGCCGGGACCAACTTCAAGGCATGGACGTTCGTCATCCTGCGCAACGTCTTCCTCAGCGGTCTTCGGCGCCGGAAGTTCGAGCAGGCGGCGACGGGCAACGAGCCGGACATCGTCGCGCCCGCCGCCCAGCCCGGCCACATGGAACTGCTCGCCTTGCGCGACGCGCTCGGCAAGCTGTCGCCGTCGCGGCGCGAGGCGCTGATGCTGGTCGGCGCGGCGGGCATGTCCTACGAGGAAGCCGCCAAAGTCTGCGGCTGCGCCATCGGCACGATCAAGAGCCGGGTCAGCCGCGCCCGGTCGGAATTGCAGGTTCTGATCGATGTTGGAAGTGTCGAACACGATCCGGCGGGCTGACGGTCTATCCCAGCTTCTCGGCCACCAGCGCGGCCAGGTCCGCCTGGGGCCGGGCGCCCATGTGGCTGATCGCCTCGGCGGCGGCGATGGCGCCCATGCGGCCGCACTCGGCGAGCGGCCGGCCGCGCGTCAGCCCAGACAGGAAGCCGGCGGCGTAGAGGTCGCCCGCGCCGGTGGTGTCGATCACCGTCACGCCGCGCTCGGCGCCGATCACATGCACGTCGTCGCCGTCGAGGATCACCGAGCCCTGCTCCGAGCGGGTCAGCACGGCGAGCGTTACCGCCCGGCGCACGGCATGCAGCGCCTCGTCGAAGGTGCCGACCTGGTAGAGCGACAGGATCTCGGCCTCGTTGGCGAAGACAATGTCGACCTGGTCGACGAGGGCGCGGAATTCGTCGCGGTGCCGGTCGACGCAGAACGAATCCGACAGGGTCAGCGCCACCTTGCGGCCCGCGCCGTGGGCGATCTCCAGCGCCTTTCGGAACGCGGCCTTCGCGGCCGGCGGATCCCACAAATAGCCTTCCAGATAGGTCACCTTCGCCGCGCCGATAACCGCCGGGTTGACGTCGTCGGGCGTCAGGTCGTTGGCCGCGCCGAGCAAGGTGTTCATGGTGCGCTGCCCGTCGGGCGTGACCATGATCAGGCAGCGGCCGGTCGGCGGACCTTCCAGCGCCGGCGGCGTCATGAAGCTGATGCCGATGGAACGGATGTCGTGGGCGAACACCTCGCCGAGCTGGTCGTCGCGCACCTTGCCGATGAACGCGCCGCTGCCGCCGATCGAAGCGATGCCCGCCATGGTGTTGGCGGCCGACCCGCCGGAGATCTCCACCCCCGGCGGCATGGCGGCATAGAGCCGGCCGGCCTGCTCGGCGTCGACCAGCATCATGGCGCCCTTGGTCAGGCCATGGCGGTCGAGGAAGCGGTCGTCAGCCTGGCAAAGGACGTCGACGATGGCGTTGCCGATGCCGACAACATCGATTTCATGCATGGGGGGACTTTCTGGCGGTTGCGTCGGGGCGAGTATAGGCTGGGACGTCGGGCGTGCAACCGCACGGTGCGGGGCCGTCAATGGATGGTTGCTCTCGCGCCGATATTTCGGGATGGTGGCGGCACGGCGCTGAATTCACGTGTGTTCAAGGGAGTGGCGAAGGTTGCGAGGATCGAGGACCCTGGTTTTGGCGGCGGTGGTCGCCGCCGTTTCGGCACATGCCGCCGACGCCAGGAAGAAGAAGGAGGAGCCGCCGCCGGTCCAGCAAGCACCCGCGCAGCCGGCCAGGCCGGTCACACCGGACATCGAAACCCGCGCCAGGGAGCTGATCGACCAGGACGCGGAATCCGTGCGCGCCCGCTACGGCCAGCCCAGGCTGCTGCGCAAGGAATCGCCGGCCCAGGTCTGGCAGTATGCCGACGACACCTGCGTGCTGCTGGTGGTGCTCTATGACCCGAAGGACGGCAAGGGCAGCCCACGGGTCAAGTACGCCCAGGGCCGCATGTTGCCGGGCCGAGAGGCCGAGGCGGCCAGCTGCCTCACCGGCCCCCGCCCGAGCACGCCCGCCAACGCCTCGGCCCTGCCGCAAGCCAGCCCGGTGGTGATCCCCGGCCGGCCGTTGTCCGGCACGCCGATCTATTCGCCGGGAGATCCCGTCCCGGCGGGAGCGGCGCCGAAGTAATTGTCAGATCGTCTTCGCCTTGTAGGCGCACAGATCCTCGATGATGCATTTCGGGCATTCGGGCTTGCGTGCCTTGCAGATATAGCGCCCGTGCAGGATCAGCCAGTGATGCGCGTGCAGCTTGAAGCGGTCGGGCACCACCTTGTTCAGCTTCGTCTCGACATGCAGCGGCGTCTTGCCGGGCGCCAGGCCGGTGCGGTTGCCGACGCGGAAGATGTGGGTGTCGACGGCGATGGTCGGCTCGCCGAAGGCCACGTTCAGCACCACGTTGGCGGTCTTGCGGCCGACGCCGGGGAGCGCTTCCAGCGCCTCACGGTCGCGCGGCACCTCGCCCCCATGCCGGTCGATGAGCAATTGCGACAGGGCGATGACGTTCTTCGCCTTGGCGTTGAACAGGCCGATGGTCTTGATGTACTCCCGCAGCCGGTCCTCGCCCAGCGCCACCATCTGGGCCGGCGTGGACGCGACCTTGAACAGCGGTCCGGTGGCCCGGTTCACGCCGACGTCGGTCGCCTGCGCCGACATCACCACGGCGACCAGCAGCGTATAGGGATTGATGTAGTCGAGCTCGGTGCGCGGCGCGCTGTCGGCGCCTTGCAGCCTGGTGAAGAATTCCTCGATGTCCGTCTTTTTCATGGGCGCCATATTAAAGCCGCATGACGGCCGGGCAAGCGCGGGCCTATGTTTCACTGATGACCGACTCAGCCGTGCATTTCGACGCGGTGCTGCACCCGCACCGCTCGCTCAGCCGCAGGGGCTTCCTGATCGTGATGATCGCGGTGGGCGCGATCAGCTTCGTGGGCGGCATGGCGTTCCTGCTGATGGGCGCGTGGCCGGTGTTCGGCTTCTTCGGCCTCGACGCGGCGCTGATCTACATCGCCTTCCGCGTCAACTTCCGCGAGGGCCGGCGCTACGAGCGGGTAACGCTGGCCGATGACAGTCTCGATGTGCTGCAGGTGGCGCCCGGCGGCGGCGAGACTCGCTCCACGTTCCCGCCCTACTGGACCCGCATCCTGGTCGACGAGGAAGGCTGCCTGGTGCTGCGCTCCCATGGCAAGTCCATGGAGGTGGGCCGATTCCTGGTCGAGCATGAGAAGGAAAGTTTCCGCGAGGCGCTGGACGGCGCGCTGCGCAAGTTCAGGGCGCCGCGGTTCGCCGGCTAAAGCTTCAGCACGTCCTGCATCGTGTAGTAGCCGGCGGACTTCCCCGCCGTCCACAGGGCCGCGTGCACCGCGCCGCGGGCGAAGATGATCCGGTCGCCGGCCTTGTGGGTCAGCTCGATGCGCTCGTCGTCGGCGGCGAAGACAACCGTGTGGTCGCCCGCCACGTTGCCGCCCCGCAGCACCGCGAAGCCGATGTCACCGCGCTTGCGGGCGCCGGTGATGCCGTCCCGGCCCCGGTCGGCCTTGTCCTCCAGCGTCACGCCGCGTCCCTCCGCGGCCGCGCGCCCCAGCGCCAGCGCGGTGCCCGAGGGCGCGTCCACCTTGTGGCGGTGGTGCATCTCGACGATCTCGATATCGAAGCTGTCATCCAGCACCTCGGCGAGCCGACGTGTGAGCGCGATGGTCAGGTTGACGCCCAGCGAGAAATTGGCCGCCTGCACGACGACGGCGCGCCTGCCCGCTTCGGCGATCGCGGCCTGCTGCTCGGGCTCGAGGCCCGTGGTGCCGACCACATAGGCCGTGCCCGTCTCGGCGGCGACGCGGGCGTTCTCGGCGGTGACCCTAGGTATGGTGAAGTCGATGATCACGTCCGCCTTCTCGAACAGCGCCCGCACGTCGCCGCCCAGCGTCACGCCGAGCGGATCGATGCCGGCCAGCGTGCCCAGGTCCTTGCCCATCTCCGGATTGCCCGGCGCGTCGACCGCGCCGATGACCGTCGCGCCCTTCGCCTCGGTGACCGCGCGCACCAGCGCCCGGCCCATGCGGCCCGCGCCCCCCAGGATGCCCACTGCAAGATCGCTCATGGTTGTCCCCACATTTTCTTGTCATCCCCGCCTTGAGCGGGGACCCATTTCTGGGCAACGACGGTTTTCAGACGCCGGGACCGGGCGAATGAGCCGTTCTCCCATGCGGCGCGGCCTCCACGCCCATGGATCCCCGCTCAAGGCGGGGATGACAACGAGAGGGGAATGGCACGGATCGCATCTATCACGAAACGCGGATGGGCCGAACCCTAATCCTTGATCAGGTCGTCCCAGAACTCCTTCGCCTTGACGAAGAAGCCGTCGGATTGGGGACTGGATTTGCCGCCGCCGGCGGCCTCGAACTCGCGCAGCAGGCGCTGCTGGTCCTTGGTGAGGTTGACCGGCGTCTCGACGCCCACATGCACGAACATGTCGCCGATGCCGCCGCGCTGCAGCCGGGGCATGCCCTTGCCGCGCAGGCGGAACTGGCGGCCGGTCTGGGTGCCTTCGGGGATGGCGACCTTGGCCTTCTTGCCATCGATGGTCGGCACCTCGATGGAGCCGCCGAGGGCGGCGGTGGTCATGGGGATCGGCACGCTCACATGCAGGTCCATGCCGTCGCGCTCGAAGATGCTGTGGGGCTTCACCGACAGGAAGATGTAGAGGTCGCCCGAGGGGCCGCCGCGCGTGCCGGCCTCGCCCTCGCCGGACAGGCGGATGCGGGTGCCGTTCTCGACGCCGGCGGGAATGGAGACCGACAGGGTCTTGTCGCGGTTGACGTGCCCGGCACCATGGCAGGCGGTGCAGGGATCGCTCACGGTCTGGCCCGCGCCGTGGCAGGTCGGGCAGGTCCGCTCGACGGTGAAGAAACCTTGCTGGGCGCGCACCTTGCCCATACCGCGGCAGGTCGGGCAATCGACCGGCTTGGAGCCGGGCGCCGCGCCGGTGCCGCCGCAGGGCTCGCAGGCGACCGACGTGTTGACGTCGATCTCGGCCTGCTTGCCGGCGAACGCCTCTTCCAGCGTCACCGCATAGTCGTAGCGCATGTCGGCGCCGCGCTGTGGTCCGCCGCGGCGCTGGCCGCCGCGCTGGCCGAAAGCGCCGCCGAACAAATCCTCGAAGATGTCGCTGAACGAGCCGTTGAAGTTGAAATCGAATCCGCCGCCGCCGGGCCGGCCGCCGCCGTTCTCGAACGCGGCATGGCCGAACTGGTTGTAGGCGGCCCGCTTCTGCGGATCCTTCAGGACCTCGTAGGCCTCGTTGATTTCCTTGAACTTGCGCTCGGCGTCCGTATCGCCGGGATGGCGGTCCGGATGGCACTCCATGGCCTTGGCGCGGAATGCCTTCTTGATCTCGCCATCGTCGGACTCACGGCTGATGCCGAGCATCTCGTAGTAACAGACCTTCGACATCCACGCGTCCCTGGAATTCCTCAAAACAACGGGCGGCAGGGGTTGCCTGCCGCCCGGTCACCCCTGAGTTACGACTTGTTCTTGTCGTCGTCCACTTCCTCGAAGTCGGCATCGACGATGTCGTCGCCGCCGCCCGCCGGACCGTCCTGCGGACCGGTGCTGCCGGTCGGCGGGGCCTGATCGGGCTGGTGCGACTTGTAGATCGCCTCGCCCAGCTTCATCGACGCCTGCAGCGCTGTTTCGGTCCTGGCGTTGATCTCGGCCAGGTCGTCGCCGGCCAGCGCGGTCTTCAGCGCCGCGATCGCGTCCTCGATGGCCTGCTTCTCGGCGGCCGACACCTTGGCGCCGTGCTCTGCGAGCTGGCGCTCGGTGGTGTGGACGATCGATTCGCCGTTGTTGCGGGCATCGACCAGCTCACGCCGCTTCTTGTCCTCGCCGGCGTTCGCCTCGGCTTCCTTCACCATGCGCTCGATGTCGGCTTCCGACAGGCCGCCCGAGGCCTGGATGCGGATCTGCTGCTCCTTGCCGGTGCCCTTGTCCTTGGCGGTCACGTTGACGATGCCGTTGGCGTCGATGTCGAAGGCGACCTCGATCTGCGGCACGCCGCGCGGCGCCGAGGGGATGCCGACCAGGTCGAACTGGCCCAGCAGCTTGTTGTCCGCCGCCATCTCGCGCTCGCCCTGATAGACCCGGATCGTCACCGCCGTCTGGTTGTCCTCGGCGGTCGAGAAGATCTGGCTCTTCTTGGTCGGAATCGTGGTGTTGCGGTCGATCAGCCGGGTGAACACGCCGCCCAGGGTCTCGATGCCCAGCGACAGCGGGGTCACGTCGAGCAGCAGCACGTCTTTGACGTCGCCCTGCAGCACGCCGGCCTGGATGGCGGCGCCCATGGCGACGACCTCGTCCGGGTTCACGCCCTTGTGAGGCTCGCGGCCGAAGAACTCCTTCACCCGCTCGACGACGCGCGGCATGCGGGTCATGCCGCCGACCAGCACCACTTCCGAGATCTCGCCGGCCGTCAGGCCCGCGTCCTTCAGCGCCGCCTTGCACGGGCCGATGGTCTTCTCGATCAGCTCCTCGACCAGGGCTTCCAGCTTGGCGCGGGTCAGCTTCATGGTCAGGTGCTTGGGGCCGGTCGCGTCCGCCGTGATGAACGGCAGGTTCACTTCCGTCTGGGCTGTGCTCGACAGCTCGATCTTGGCCTTCTCGGCGGCTTCCTTCAGCCGCTGCAGCGCCAGCTTGTCGCCGCGCAGGTCGATGCCGTTCTCTTTCTTGAACTCGTCGGCCAGGTAGTTCAGCAGCCGGATGTCGAAATCCTCGCCGCCCAGGAAGGTGTCGCCGTTGGTCGACTTTACCTCGAACACGCCGTCGCCGATCTCGAGGATCGAGATGTCGAAGGTGCCGCCGCCAAGGTCATAGACCGCGATGGTCTTGCCTTCCGACTTGTCGAGGCCATAGGCCAGCGCCGCGGCCGTCGGCTCGTTGATGATGCGCAGCACGTCGAGGCCGGCGATCTTGCCGGCGTCCTTGGTGGCCTGGCGCTGGGCGTCGTTGAAGTAGGCCGGCACGGTGATGACCGCCTGGGTAATGGTCTCGCCCAGGTACTTCTCGGCGTCTTCCTTCAGCTTCTGCAGGATGAAGGCGCTGATCTGGCTCGGGCTGTACTTGTCGTCGCGCGCCGCGACCCAGGCGTCGCCATTGTCCGCCTTGACGATCTTGTACGGGACCATCCCGATGTCTTTCTGGGTTGCGGGATCGGTGAACTGGCGGCCGATCAGGCGCTTGATGGCGAAGAAGGTGTTTTCCGGGTTGGTCACGGCCTGGCGCTTGGCCGACTGGCCGACCAGGCGCTCGCCGTCGCCTGTGAAGGCGACAATCGACGGCGTGGTGCGCGCGCCTTCCGAATTCTCGATGACCTTGGGGCTCTTGCCGTCCATGACGGCCACGCAGGAATTGGTCGTGCCCAGGTCGATGCCGATAACTTTAGCCATGTCGTGTTCTCCTCTTTTTCCTTGTGGCGGACCGGGGCAGCCACGTCGTGCACCGCGCCGGCCCCCTCGGGAGCCTCGTATTTTGGTTCGGCCGTTATATAGTGAGGCGTTTTTTGGCCTACAACCACTGATGACTCGAAATTCGTGAATCTTCCAAATGCCTTGAATCCCGCCGGAGAGCGCCCATGACCGACGCGGACGCCATCATCGCGCGTCTCGGATTGCTGCCACATCCGGAGGGTGGCCACTACCGCGAGGCCCACCGCGCGCCGGGCGAGGGGCGCAGTCCGCTCACCTCGATCTACTACCTGCTGCGCGCGGGCGAGCGTGCCCGCTGGCACCGGGTCGACGCCACCGAAATCTGGCACTGGTACGCCGGTGCGCCGCTGCTGCTGTCGGTGTCGGCGGACGGACAGGCCATGTCCCGCCACATCCTCGGCAACCAGCTCGACCTCGGCCAGCTTCCCCAGGCCGTCATCCCCC
Organism: Rhizobium sp. Q54; assembly: GCA_945907245.1. GTDB lineage: Bacteria > Pseudomonadota > Alphaproteobacteria > SMXS01 > SMXS01 > RI-34. The sequence goes on along the minus strand of CAMDTB010000033.1, from coordinate 368 downwards.
CGCACGCCTGGCAGTCGGCCGAAAGCCAGGGCCACTGGACGCTGGTCGGCTGCACGGTGGCGCCGGGCTTCGAGTTTTCCGGTTTCGAGATGGCCCCCGAGGGCTGGAGGCCGGGTCAGGGGTAAGGGCTTCTAAATAAAATAATAATCGTCATCCCGGCGAAGGCCGGGACCCAGTCCTGTCTTACGAAAAGCCAGCGCGCAGCGCGCAACAACTCGTCAAGTCTGGATCCCCTAAGTTCACAAACGAAGTGCAACACCAGCATAAGGTGTTGCGATGGGAAGAACGTACCGCCAGCTATCGGCTGAAGATCGGTGTGAGATTGCCCGACTTCACAGCCTCGGAACCTCGCTCCGGCAAATCGCTGC
>CAMDTB010000032.1 GCA_945907245.1 Rhizobium sp. Q54 | reverse complement strand
GTCGTGGGACGACCAGGCGCGCGACAAGACCACCTCGTGGACCGGCGTGCGCAACCACCAGGCGGCGATCAACCTGAAGGCCATGAAGAAGGGCGACAAGGCGTTCTTCTACCACTCTGTCGACGAGAAGCGGATCGTCGGCGTGGTCGAGGTGGTCAAGGAAGCCTATCCGGACACGACCGACCCGACAGGCCGCTTCGTCACCGTCGACCTGAAGGCGGTCAAGCCGGTGCCGAAGGCGGTCACGCTCGCCGACATCAAGGCCGACCCACGCATGGCGGATTTCGGGCTGGTGCGCCAGTCGCGGCTGTCGGTGGTGCCGGTCACCGACGAGCACTGGGCGATCATCTGCGGCATGGGCGGCCTGAAGCCGTGAAGCCGCCGCGCGCCGAGAGCCTGGACGAGGTTCCCGGCGCGCCGCCGTTCGGTGCCGTGCTGTGCCGTCTCGGCGACCTGCCGCCGCGCGGCTCGAAGTCCTTCCAGTTCCGCGACGGAAGGCTGCGCTACGATATCTTCATCCAGCGCTGGGACGACAAGGTCTACGCCTACCGGGACGCGTGCCCGCACCTGAAGCTGCCGCTGGACTGGCGGCGCGGCCACTTCCTCGACATCGAGGGACAACACATCCAGTGCGGCCATCACGGCGCCCGCTTCCGGGTCGAGGACGGCCTGTGCATCGACGGGCCATGCAAGGGCGAATACCTGACGCCGGTGCGGATCACCGTTCGGGGCGATGAGATACTCGTTGCGTAGGCCGATGGCCTTCGGTCAACGTGACAGGCGACTTTCGCGGAGGATGTCATGAAACTCGGTTACACAGGATTCAACGCCGGGCCGCTGGCCGAGCCTCGGTCGATCGCCGACCTGCTGAAGTGCGCCGAGGACGCCGGGTTCGAGTCCGCCTGGACCGGCGAGCATGTGGTGGTGATCGATCCCCAGGAGCCGCCGTCGCCGGTGCCACCGGAGTTCCCGTTCATCGACACGGTGGCGGCGCTGTCGTTCGCGGCCGGCGTCACCAGCAAGCTGAAGCTTGGTTCCGGCATCATCCTGCTGGCGCAGCGCAATCCGGTGGTGCTGGCCAAGGAACTCACCAGCATCGACGTGCTGTCGGGCGGCAGGCTCATCTTCGGCGTCGGCGTCGGTTACATTCCCCGCGAGTTCGAGGCGATCGGCGTGCCCTACGAAGAACGCGGCGCCCGGGTCGACGAGCATATCGAGGTCATCCGCACCCTGTGGACACAGGACAAGCCGGCCTTCGACGGCAGTTTCACCAAGTTCGACCGCATCCAGCAAAAGCCGCTGCCGGCACAGAAGCCCCATCCGCCCATCGTCATCGGCGGCATGTCGCCGGCCGGATACCAGCGCGCCATCCGGCACGGCGACGGCTGGTATGGCTACGGCCAGAAGGAGGACGCGGTCGCCGAGTCCATCGAGGGTCTCAAGCGGGCGGCGCGCGAGGCCGGACGGGCCGGCCGTTTCGATGAGCTGGAGATTTCCGTGACGCCCCGCGGGCCGATCGACCGCGACCGGCTCAGGCGTTACGAGGATCTGGGCGTGCACCGCCTGAACCTGGTGCCGACCCTCGCCGGCGAGGGTCCGCTGGTCGACCGGGCACGGCGGTTCATCGAGGAAACCGCCGCCGCCTTGCTCTAGCATGGTGCGGCGCCGTAACGTCTTGCGCGGCGGCGCATTTTGTTAAGCTTGCGGTAACCTATCCTGTTTATGATCGGCCCACGCGCGCTATTGTGCGGGCGTGGGACAGCCACCTATCATCCGGCCGGGCGGGAAAGGGAGATGAGCATGGCCGACGATCAGGTGTATCCGGTGTCGAAGGAATGGGCGAAGCGAGCCTGGGTTGACGACTCGCGGTACCAGGAGATGTACAAGCGCTCGGTGAGCGATCCGGAGGCATTCTGGGGCGAGCACGGCAAGCGGCTGGACTGGATCAAACCCTACACCAAGGTCAAGAACACCTCCTTCGACGACGGCGTCAGCATCAAGTGGTTCGAGGACGGCTCCCTCAACGTCAGCGTCAATTGCGTCGACCGGCATCTCGACACCCGCGCCGACCAGACCGCGATCATCTTCGAGGGCGATGAGCCCGCGGACTCCCGCGACATCACCTACAGGGAACTGCACGACGAGGTCTGCCGCTTCGCCAACGTGCTGAAATCCAAGGGCGTCCGGCGCGGGGACCGTGTCACCATCTACATGCCCATGATCCCCGAGGCGGTCTATGCCATGCTGGCGTGCGCCCGCATCGGCGCGGTGCATTCGGTGGTGTTCGGCGGCTTTTCGCCCGACAGCCTGGCCGGCCGCATCCTGGACTGCGAATCCACCGTGATCATCACGGCCGACGAAGGCCTGCGTGGCGGCAAGAAGATCCCGCTCAAGGCCAATACCGACGAGGCGGTGAAGAAATGCCCGGGCGTGCGGTCGGTCATCGTGGTCAGGCGCACCGGCGGCGACGTGGCATTCAACCCCGACATCGACGTCTGGTACCACGAAGAGGCGCAGCATGTGCCGCCGTTCTGCCCGCCCGAGGAGATGAACGCCGAGGACCCGCTGTTCATCCTCTATACCTCCGGCTCGACCGGCAAACCGAAGGGCGTGCTGCACACCACCGGCGGTTACCTGATGTTCGCGGCGATGACGCACCAATACGTGTTCGACTATCACGACGGTGACATCTACTGGTGCACCGCCGACGTGGGCTGGGTCACCGGCCACAGCTACATTGTCTACGGCCCGCTGGCTAACGGGGCGACCACGCTGGTGTTCGAGGGCGTGCCGACCTATCCGGACGCCTCACGCTTCTGGCAGGTGATCGACAAGCATAAGGTCAACATCTTCTACACCGCGCCGACCGCCATCCGCGCGCTTGAGCGCGAAGGCGATGGGCCGGTGAAGAAGACGTCACGGCAGTCGCTGCGGCTGCTCGGCAGCGTCGGCGAGCCGATCAACCCGGCCGCTTGGGAATGGTACCACGACGTGGTCGGCGACGGCCGCTGCCCGATCGTCGACACCTGGTGGCAGACCGAGACCGGCGGCATCCTGATCACGCCGCTACCTGGCGCGACGCCGCTCAAGCCCGGCTCGGCGACCCGGCCGTTCTTCGGCGTCCGGCCGGCGCTGATGGACGCATCCGGGAACATCATCGAGGGTGCGGGCAGCGGCAATCTGGTGCTGCTTGATTCCTGGCCCGGCCAGATGCGCACGGTCTATGGCGACCACCAGCGCTTCATCGACACCTATTTCAAGGCTTATCCGGGCAGCTACTTCACCGGAGACGGCTGTCGGCGTGATGAGGATGGCTATTACTGGATCACCGGCCGGGTCGACGACGTCATCAACGTCTCGGGCCACCGGCTCGGCACGGCCGAGGTGGAATCGGCGCTGGTCGCCCATGAGTTGGTGACCGAGGCCGCCGTGGTCGGCTATCCGCACGACATCAAGGGGCAGGGCATCTACGCCTATGTGACGCTAAGCGCCGGCGAAGAGCCCAGCGAGGCGCTGCGCAAGGAGCTGGTCGAGTGGGTAGGCAAGGAGATCGGCCGCATCGCCGCGCCAGACCGGGTGCAATTCGCGCCCGGCCTGCCCAAGACCCGCTCCGGCAAGATCATGCGCCGCATCCTGCGCAAGATCGCCGAAAACGACCCGGGCAATCTGGGAGATATCTCGACGTTGGCCGACCCGGCGGTGGTTTCCGACCTGGTGAACAACCGGCTGAACAAGTAGGACCGATCAGATGAGGTGCATATGGAGCTGCTGACCAATCCGGACGTCTGGGCATCGCTCGCGACCCTCACGATCCTGGAAATCGTTCTCGGTATCGACAACGTCATCTTCATCGCCCTCCTGGTACAGCGGCTGCCGGTCGAGCAGCAGGCGAAGGCGCGGGTTCTCGGCCTGGGCGGCGCGCTCATCATGCGCGTGCTGCTGCTGTTCGCCATCGTCTGGCTGACCAAGCTCACCAAGCCGCTGTTCGACCTCGCCGGACACACCTTTTCGTGGCGCGGCATCATCCTGATCGGTGGCGGTGTCTTCCTCGTGGTCAAGGCGACGATCGAGATCCACCACTCCATCGAAGGTCATGTGGAAGAGCGGAAGATGGGCGCGGCGTCGGCGTTCGGGCTGATCATCGCCCAGATCATGGCCCTCGACCTGGTATTCTCGCTGGATTCGGTGCTGACCGCCATCGGCATGGCCGAGCACATCGAGGTGATGATCGCCGCCGTGGTGATCTCCATCGGCGTCATGCTGTTCGCCGCCGGCCCGATCTCGGACTTCATCCAGAAGCATCCGACCACCAAGATGCTGGCGCTCAGCTTCCTGCTGATGATCGGCATGGCGCTGATCGCCGACGGCTTCGGCGCGCACCTGCCGCGTGGCTACATCTACGCCGCCATCGGGTTCTCGGTGCTGGTCGAGGTGCTGAACCTGGCGGTGCAGAAGCGCCGGACGAACAAACATCCGCCGACGGGCCATTGATGGCCCGGACGGCGGCGGCGTCTACGTGGCAAGGAAGCCGCGGATGATGCCGACGATGGTGACAACGATCAGCACCAGCGTGGCCGACAGGGTGATCAGCATGCCCGGGCCACGCTTGGTGGGATCCTTCATGTAACTGGCGGTGTAGAGCACCCGGCCCGCCAGCCAGACCGTGCCGACCAGCCCGGTCCAGGCATCGCCGATCACCTGCACCGACAGCCACAGCACCGGCAGGAACACAACCAGTTGCTCGGTGGTGTTCATGTGGACGCGGAAGGCGCGCTCGAAGATCGGATCGCCGGTGGTGGCCGGCGCGGCGACGCCGGTCTTGCCGCGCAGCGCGCCGACGCGACCGCCCAGCATGAAGGTGTAGAGGATCGCCGCGATGGTCACCAGCGCGGTCAACTTGGCCATGATCATGGATTGGGTCTCCCTGGACTCAGGAGACCGGGATGATAGGGGGAAACGACCTAGAAGTCGCTGACGATGCCGTTGCGTTCCCAGTCGCCGTAGCGGGTCGGCTCCGGACCCTTCGGCCCACCGATTTCGGTCGGTTTCTGCTTTGGATCTGCGGGTTTCGCCGCGTCCTCTTGTGTCGCCTCGGGCTGCTTTTCCTTGGGGTCGGTCATGCTTGCGAATCCGTCGGGCGGTTCATTGAATGGACGCAGACAATCCCCACATATCGCCTGGTTCGCAACATTAATGAGTCGGAAAACTCTCGATGAACTGGTTTCGCACAACCCTGCTGATGGCGGCGCTCACCGCGCTATTCATGACGATCGGCGGTCTGATCGGTGGCGGCACCGGCGCCCTTATCGCCCTGATGGTGGCGGGCGGCATGAACCTCTTCGCCTACTGGAACTCGGACAAGATGCTGCTGCGCATGCACAACGCGCAGCCGGTCGACGCGCGCTCGGAGCCCGAGCTGTACGACATGGTCTCGCAGCTGGCGCAGAACGCCGGTCTCCCCATGCCCGCGCTCTACATTGTCGATGAGGACCAGCCCAATGCCTTCGCCACTGGCCGCAACCCGGAGAACGGCGCCGTCGCCGTGACCACCGGCCTGCTGCGCCTGCTGAGCCACCAGGAGGTGGCGGGCGTGGTGGCGCACGAGCTGGCGCATATCAAGAACCGCGACACGTTGATCATGACGGTCACGGCGACCATTGCCGGCGCCATCTCCATGCTGGCCAACTTCGCCATGTTCACCGGCGGCAACCGCGACAATCCCATGGGCATGATCGGGTCCATCGCCATGATGATCCTGGCGCCGATCGGCGCCATGCTGGTCCAGATGGCGATCTCGCGCACCCGCGAATACGCCGCCGACCGCGCCGGCGCCGAGATCAGCGGCCGGCCGTTATGGCTTGCCTCGGCGCTGGAGAAGCTGGAGATGGGCGCGCAGCGCATCGACAACCCGACCGCAGAGCGTAACCCGGCCAGCGCGCACGTGTTCATCATCAACCCGCTGCACGGTGGCGCCGTGGACGGCCTGTTCACCACCCATCCGAAGACCGCCAACCGTATCGCCGCGCTGCGGGCCATGGCGGGCGCGACCGCGCGGGGACCCTGGGGCTGACAATTGCCTGACCGCAGGGCGGCGCGTCGCCGCCCTGCGGTCAGGGGTGCGGCTTGACCAGCCCGAGGACGTCGGACAGCAGGAAAATCAGGCTCACAATCATCCCGTAGACCACGCCGGAGATCAGGGCGACGGACAGCACCGCCGCCAGCATCGCGCCCAGATAGACAAGCCCGTCGCGCTCCAGCAGCGCCAGCGAGAACAGGCAGATCGCCAGCGCCGGAGGCATGTTGCCCAGCGGAATGGGCAGGAACAGGATCACCGACAGCAACAGGCAGGTCACACCCATCAGCTGGTCGAACGGCCGCGTCGCCAGCAGGATCAGGCGCGGCCGCATCAGCCGCTCCGCGCGGGCCATGACCGGCGCGACCCGCACGACGATGCGGGCGAAGTCGGTCAGCAGCAGGGAACGCTGCGAGATCAGCCGGGGCAGCCACGGCGTCGACCGGCCGATGGCGAGCTGAAGCGCCAGGAACACCAGCGGCGCGCCGAGAATCAGCGACGTGCCGGGCGGGGTGGGCAGAAGATTGGGCACCGAGAAGATGAACATCAGCGCACCGAACGCCCGGTCGTCGAGCCGCGCCGCGATGTCCGCGATCGAGATGCGCTCGGTTGGATGATCTGCGGCGATCTGGGTCAGCAACTCGGACAGCTTGGGGCCGTGCGGCCTCGAGTGGCCGGTCTCGGGCCTCGTTGCGCTATCGGGATCTGCAGTATCGGGCGATGGGTCGGTGCTCACGGAATCGAGGCTTACCAGATCGTTCGGGCGTTGTCTGCGCCCGCTTCGGTTAAATGCCTGTGACGCCCCGAAACAGCGCTTGAAACGGCGTGCCGCGCCCTCTACTCAGGACAGCCATGGATGTTGCACGCCAGACCGCCCTCGCCCTGCTCGAAACGGTGCTTTCAAAGCGCCATGCCTTCGATGATTCGTTCGCCCGCGCGGTCGAGCCGCTGGCGCCGCAGGACCGGGGGTTCGTCCGGCAGCTCTGTGCCACCGTGCTGCGCCGGCTGGGCCAGATCGACGACCTGATCGACGGCTGCCTGCAGAAGCCGCTGCCGCCCGCCATGGCGGCGCCGCGCGATATCCTGCGGCTCGGCGTGGCGCAGCTGTTGTTCCTCAACACCCCGGCGCATGCCGCCATCGACACATCCGTCAACCTCGCCGACGAGCATGACGACAAGCGGGTCGCCGCGTTCAAGGGCGTGATCAACGCCGTGCTGCGCCGGCTGTCGCAGGAAGGCGCCGCCAAACGCGCCCGGCAGGACGGTCCGAAACTGAACACGCCGAAATGGTTGTGGGACAGCTGGGCCAAGGCCTATGGCGGCCAGCAGGCGCGTCAGATCGCCGAAATCCACCTGCGCGAGCCGCCGCTCGACCTGACCCTGAAGCCGGGGCTGGACCTCAAGCAGTGGGCGCAGAAGCTGGGCGGCCAGGCGCTGCCGACCGGAACCATCCGGATCACCGCGGGCGGCCGAATCGAGGAGCTGGCCGGCTACAATGACGGTGCCTGGTGGGTTCAGGATGCCGCCGCGGCACTGCCGGCGCGCCTGCTCGGCGATATCTCGGGCAAGACCGTGATCGATCTGTGTGCCGCGCCGGGCGGCAAGACGGCGCAGCTTGCCTCGGCGGGCGTGTCGTTGACCGCCGTCGACCGCGCGCCGCCCCGGGTCAAGCTCCTCAATATCAATTTGCGCCGGCTGAAGCTGCAGGTCGAGGTGGTCACCGCCGACGGCGCGACCTGGAAGCCGCCCGCGCCCGCCGACGCCGTGCTGCTCGACGCGCCGTGCTCGGCCACCGGCACCATCCGCCGCCATCCGGATGTGGCGCTGCTGAAGACCGAGCGCGACGTGACCTCGGTGAAGCCGGTGCAGGCCGAGCTGCTGAAGAACGCGGCCCGCATGCTGAAGCCAGGCGGCACGCTGGTCTATTGCGTCTGCTCGCTGCAGCCCGAGGAAGGGCAACAGCAGATCGCCGCTTTCCTGAAGGCCAACCAGGGTTTCTCGCGCAAGCCGTTGACCGCCGGCGAGATCGGCGGCCTCGCCGAACTGATCACGCCGGACGGCGACCTGCGCACCCTGCCGCTGCATCTCGCCGAGCAGGGCGGCATGGACGGCTTCTTCGCCGCACGGCTGGTGAAGAAGGGCTAGTCCGGCCGCATTCCGTCGGTCGCGATCCTGCCGTCGACGATGTGGATCTGCCGGTCGCCGGCCCGGGCGAATTCCGGGTCGTGAGTGACGGCGAGCACGGTCTTGTTCCCATCGTGCACCAACTCGGACAGGATATCCCGCACATTGGCGCTCGACTTGGAATCCAGGTTGCCTGTCGGTTCGTCGGCCAGGATGACCAGCGGGTCGTTGGCAAGCGCGCGGGCGATGGCCACCCTCTGGCGCTGGCCGCCGGAGAGCTGGTCGGGCCGCTTGCGGAGCTGGTCGGCCATGCCCAAATCCGCCAGCAGCGCCTCGGCGCGTTCGCGCTGTTCCTTTTCCGGCAGCCGGCCCAGCTTGGTCATCGGCAGCATGACGTTGTCGAGCACGGTGAATTCTACCAGCAGGAAGTGGAACTGGAACACGAAGCCCAGCTTCTCCAGCCGGATGCGGGCGATCTGGCGCTCGGTGAGCGTCGTGACTTCTTCCCCGTCGAGCCAGATCTTGCCCGAGGTCGGCATGTCGAGCAGGCCGAGCAGATAGAGCAACGAGGATTTCCCCGAGCCGGATGGCCCCATGATCGAGACGAACTCGCCGCGATTGATGGCGAGGCTCGCGTCCTTGACCAGGGTCACCGGCACCTCGCCGGTCAGCTCGCGGGTGACGTGTTCCGCGCGCAGCACCTCGACAGCGCCATCCCCGTTCACGCCTGCCCCCGGAGGATGTCGACCGGATGCACCAGCCCGGCCTTGCGCGCCGGGAAATAGGCAGCGCCCATGGCGCTCAGTGCGGCGAAGGCACACGCTATCAGCGCCTGGTCGAGGCCCCAGTAGACCGGCATCTCGATGGGAACGCTGACGCCGGGTACCTGGAAGCGCAGGGTCGACAGCACCCAGATCAGGCCATAACCCAGTGTCAGCCCGCCGACGCTGCCCATCAGCCCGATGATGGTGCCTTCCCAGAGGAATATGTGGCGCACGTCGCGGGCCGTGAATCCCATGGATTTCAGGATGGCGATGTCGCGGCGCTTCTCCATCACTACCGTGGAGATGATGTTGTAGATGCCGAACGAGGCGACGACGAGAATGGCGCTGACCACGCTGTACATGATGATGTTGCGCACCAGCAGCACCGACAGCAGGCTTTCCGACGCCTCCTGCCACGATCTGGACCGATAGCCGATATGCTTTTCGATGCGCGCCGCCACCTCGCGCGACGCATAGGGATCGTCGAGTTGCATCACCAGCATGTTGGCGCGGTCCGGCCGGTCGAGCAGCACCTGGGCCCGCTTGAGCAGCACATAGGCCTGTCCCTCGTCGATGGCGGTCGCGCCGGTCTCGAACAGGCCGACGATCTTCATGGTGCGCACCTGTCCCACGGGCGAGGAGACCGTGATGTTGTCATCCATGCCGAGGTTCATCTTCCTGGCAAGCGCCCGGCCGATGATGACGCCGTTGGGATTGGACGACAGGGCCTGCATGTTGCCGGCGACGATCTTCTCCTCGATGTCGCTGACACCGGACATCAGCTCAGGCACGACGCCGTTCATCAGCACGCCCTGTTCCTTGCCCGCATAAGTCAGGATGATCTGGCCGGACAGCACCGGCGCGACCCTCACGCCGGGAATGTTCTCGATATAGGCCATCTTCTGCTTGTAGCCGCGGATGCCGCGGACCTCGGTCTTCGGCTTGACGTTGGAGATGGCGACAGCGCCGTCGGGGAACTGCTTCACCGCCGGCTGGACCGGCGCGTCGCGGAATTCGTCGCTGACCGTGATGTGGGGCGCGGAATCGACCAGCCGCTTGATGAAGTCCTGCTCCGAGCCGCGCATCAGCGAACTCACCGCCATGAAGAACGCCACGCCCAGCATGACCCCCAGCAGCGACATCAGCGTCTGCCGGCGCCGGCTGTTGAGGTGGGTGACCGCGATCTTCAGGGTGAGCGGCATCAGCCCGGCCCGGCGCGCCGCACCGTCACGTCCCGGCCGGGCTTGAGCCGGTCGTCCGGCTGGATCACGATGGTGTCGCCCCGGGTCAGCCCCGACTTGACCTCCGTCCAGTCGTTGCCGGACGCGCCGGTCACCACCGCCCGCTCCTGAACCTTGCCGTCCCTGACCAGCCAGACCTTGCCGTCGCTGACGGCGGTCGCCGGCACCAGCAGCGCGTTCGGCTTCTCATCGGCGATGATGTTGCAATCGGCGGTCATGCCGATCAGCAACGGCGTGTCCTCGGGCAGGCGGATGCGCACCCGGAAGCTGCGTGCCACCGGATCGCCCTTCGGCGTGATCTCGCTGACCGTGCCGTCCAGCACCTTGTCCGGATATGCGTCGGCGCGGATCAGCACCTTCTGGCCCGGACGGACCTGCGGTATGTCCTCCTCGTCGACCTCGACGGAAACGCGCAGGGGCGCACAGCAGGCCATCCAGAACAGCGCCTGGCCGGCGGGGAATACCTGGCCGACCTCGCCGTCGCGCCGGATGATCCGGCCGGCCTCCGGCGCGTGCAGCTCCATTTCCTGGTTCTGCTTGCGCACGCGGGCGAGCGATGCCTTTGCCGTATCGAGATCGTTCCTGGCCGAATCCCGGGCGACGCCGGTGCCGACGCCGCGCGCCAACAGATTCGCCGCCCGGTCGAACTGGTTCTGGGCGAAACGGACCCGGGCTTCCCATTCGCGCACGGACTGGGCCAGTTCCTCGTTGTCGAAGGTGGCGAGCTTCTGGCCCTTCGTCACCGTGGCGCTCTCGTCGACGAGGAGTTGCGCGAGCCGTCCGCCGGACATCGGTGCGATCGGCATCATCACGGTGGGCTCGACGGTGCCCGAGGCATAGACCGCCTGCACCGCCGGTCCGATCCGCGGCTGCGCGACCTGGACCGCCACCGGTCCGGCGCGCCACCAGAACGCCGCCCCGGCCGCGGCGACTACCGCGACGAGGAGGAGAGAACGAACCAACCATTTATTCATGCGCAGTCATACCAGCCGATCCAGAAAAACGCACAGTTTCTCCCCGGGTTCGCCGCAGCGAGAGTTACCTGTTGGTAAGGCCGCGAACAATGCACTGTAAATGGGTGATGCGCTGCCAAAAAACGACTGTCGTGCTTGCGGCTTCTGGGTCAAGTTGGTAAGCACGGTCCATGCAACAACCGGTCCGGATTTCACCGTCCATCCTATCCGCTGATTTCGCGAAGCTGGGCGAGGAAGTCCGCGCGATCGACGCGGCCGGCGCGGATTATATCCATATCGACGTGATGGATGGTCATTTCGTACCCAACCTTACCATCGGTCCCAGCGTCATCAAGGCCCTGCGGCCGCACAGCGACAAACCGTTCGACGTTCACCTGATGATCTCGCCTGTCGATCCGTTCATCCAGGCGTTCCGCGACGCGGGCGCCGACATCATCACCGTGCACCCGGAGGCCGGGCCGCACCTGCACAGGACCGTCCAGGCGATCAAGGCGACGGGCGCCAAGGCCGGCGTGTCGCTCAACCCGTCGACCCCCGTCGAGGCCGTCGACTTCGTGCTGGGCGACATCGACCTGATTCTGGTGATGAGCGTCAACCCGGGCTTCGGCGGCCAGTCCTTCATCGACAGCCAGCTTGCGAAGATCGAACGGCTGCGTACCATGATCGACCGCAGCGGCCGGAAGATCGACCTGGAAGTGGATGGCGGCGTCACCGCCGACAACGCCGCCAGGGTCGTCGCGGCCGGTGCCGACGTTCTCGTCGCCGGCACGGCGGCGTTCAAGGGAGGATCGGTGCAGTACTCGGACAATATCCGCCGCCTTCGCGGCCCGTCCGCCTGATCCGCCGGAGCGCCATGGCCAGCAAGGCGAAATCCAGGTTTACCGATCCGACGCGCGGGATGTCGCACGGACTGCGGCAGCGGCTGCGCACCTACTACTACGGCACGTTCGTGTACCGCCGGGTGCTGAAGGGCACCCATCCGGTGCAGATCAAGTTCAACCCCAAGAACCACTGGGGCGGCGACGTGGCCGTGGCCGACGCCCTGTTCCGCGGCCAGTACAGCTTCGCCGGCCACACGGTCAGTGCGCCCAACGAGAACCCGTGGCGGCTGCCCGCGCCCAGCCAGGCTTGGCAGGACGCGCTGCACGGCTTCGGCTGGCTGCGGCATTTCCGCGCCCAGGGCGGCGACGCGGCCAAGCGCCACGTCGAATCGCTGATCAAGAAGTGGCTGCAGGACTTCCAGGATTGGGATCCGGTCGCCTGGCAGCCCGAGGTGATCGCCCAGCGGCTGATCGCCTGGATGAGCGATGCCTCCATGGCGGTGAGCACGCAGGACCTGGTGCATCACAGCGCGGTGATGAATTCCATGGCGCGGCAGGCGCGCCACCTGGCGCGCACCGCTCCCACCGCCCGCGATGGCCTGCCGCGGCTGATCGCCATCATCGGCCTGGTCTACAGCGGCTTCTGCCTGCCCGAAGGCGCGCGACGGATGTCGAAAGGCCTGCAACTGCTCGAGCGCGAGCTGGACCGGCTGGTGCTGGCCGATGGCTGCATCGTCACCCGCAACCCCAGCGACCAGTTCGAGGCGCTGAGGGCGCTCGTCGCGCTGAAGGCGGATCTGCGCGCCGCCAACCAGGAGGTGCCCAACTACATCCAGCGCGCCATCGACCGCATGGTGCCCATGCTCCGCTTCTTCCGGCTGGGCGACGGCCGGCTGGCGCTGTTCAACGGCAGTTTCGAGGAGTCCGCCGAAGAGATCGATCAGGTGCTCGATGCGGCCAAGGCCCAGGGCAAGCCGCTCGGCGGCGCGATCTACTCGGGTTTTCAGCGGGTGCAGGCAGGCCAGGCCACCATCGTCGTCGATGCCGGCTCGCCGCCCGTGGGCGACCTCAGCGTCAACGCCCACGCCAGCCCCAACGCGTTCGAGATGTCGGTCGGCGCCGAGCGGCTGATCGTCAATTGCGGCTCCAGCGACGAGATCATGTTCGACGGCGTGCACAAGGTCAGCCGCACCACGGCCGCCCATTCCACGCTGATCATCGACAACAAGAACTCGTTCCCGATCCTTAGGAACCAGCGCATCGGCAAGCGGCCCAAGAAGGTGCTGGCGACGCGCGACGAGATGGACGACACCGTCAGCCTCGACATCACCCACTATGGCTATGTCATGGCGTTCGGCTACGAACACGAGCGCATCCTGAAGGTGGCGCGCAGCGGCAAGGTGGTCGAGGGCATCGACGCGCTGCGGTCGGTCAACCGCAAGAAGCGCCCCAAGGCGCCCGTCGACATCCGCTTCCATCTGCATCCGGACGTGGACGCAAGGCGCACCGTGGACGGCGGCGCGGTCGAGTTGTCCTTGCCGGGCGGCGCCATGTGGCGGTTCGAATCGACCCACGGCGTCAATGTCGAGGAAAGCATCTATCTGGGCGAGCGCGGCCATGTGCGGTCGACGCGGCAGCTCGTGGTAAGCACCACCGGGGCGCAGCGGCTGCAGATCAACTGGCGCCTGCTCAAAGTCTAACGCAAGAACAAGAAGGCCATCATGACCGACCAACCCATCCGCAGGGCGCTGCTTTCCGTTTCCGACAAGACCGGGCTGGTGGCGCTGGGCCGCTTTCTCGCCGGCCACGGCGTCGAGCTCCTGTCCACCGGAGGCTCGGCCAAGCTGTTGGCCGAGAACGGCATTCCCGTGCGCGAAGTGGCGGACTACACCGGCTTCCCGGAAATGATGGACGGACGGGTGAAGACGCTGCACCCGAAGGTGCATGGCGGCCTGCTCGGCCTGCGCGACAAGCACGCCGACGCCATGGCGCAGCACGGCATCGGCGCCATCGACCTGCTGGTGGTGAACCTCTACCCCTTCGAGGAAACCGTCGCCAAGGGCGGCGACTTCGACGAGTGCATCGAGAATATCGACATCGGCGGCCCGGCGATGATCCGCTCGGCGGCCAAGAACCACAAATTCGTCACCGTGGTGGTCGAGGCCGCCGACTACAAGGCGGTGATCGACGACATGATCGCCCATGGCGGCGCGACCACCGAGGCGACCCGCCGCCGGCTCGCGGCCAAGGCCTACGCACGCACGGCGTCCTATGACTCGGCCATCTCCGGCTGGTTCGCCGGCCAACTCGGCGATACCTTCCCCGAGCGCCTGACCATCGCCGGCAAGCTGCAGCAGACCCTGCGCTACGGCGAGAACCCGCACCAGCAGGCCGCTTTCTACGTCTCGGGCGACAAGCGCCCCGGCGTGGCGAGCGCACGCCAGCTCCAGGGCAAGGAGCTCAGCTACAACAACCTCAACGACACCGACGCCGCCTACGAGGCCGTCGCCGAGTTCGACCCGGCGGAGCAGCCCGCCGTGGTCATCGTCAAGCACGCCAATCCCTGCGGCGTCGCCATCGCCCCCTCCATGGCCGAGGCCTATCGCCGCGCGCTCGCCTGCGATCCGGTCAGCGCCTTCGGCGGCATCATCGCGCTCAACAATACGCTCGACGGCGAGACGGCGGCCGAGATCGCCAAGATCTTCACCGAGGTGATCATCGCCCCGGACGCCACCGACGAGGCGCGCGCAATCATCGCCGGCAAGAAGAACCTGCGCCTGCTGCTCGCTGGCGGCCTGCCCGACCCGGCGGCGCCGGGCATGACGGTGAAGTCGGTGGCGGGCGGCTATCTGCTGCAGAATCGCGACAATGGCCGGGTGTTCCGCGACGGCCTGAAGGTGGTGACGAAGCGCGCGCCGACCGAGCGCGAGCTGACCGACCTGCTGTTCGCCTTCCGGGTCTGCAAGCATGTCAAGTCGAACACCATCGTCTATGTGAAGGACGGCGCCACGGTGGGCGTCGGCGCCGGCCAGATGAGCCGGGTCGATTCAGCCCGCATCGCCGCCAGGAAGGCCATGGACGTGGCCGAGGCCGAAGGTCTGGCCGAGCCGCGCACGAAGGGTTCGGTGGTGGCCTCAGACGCCTTCTTCCCCTTCGCCGACGGCCTGCTCGCCGCCGCCGAGGCGGGCGCCACCGCGGTGATCCAGCCGGGCGGCTCCATGCGCGACCAGGAAGTCATCGACGCCGCCGATGCGGCCGGGCTGGCCATGGTCCTCACCGGAATGCGGCACTTCCGGCACTGACTTCTCGAAAATCCCTTAGGACAAAGTCTATTAGTAAACTGTCACTGTAATCCTGGAGCCCATTAATAAAAGCGGGTAAAAAAAGAGTGAAGAATTGGGTATTTATTGGATGGATTATACTCGCGGCTGGCATTTTTGCCAGCACTATGCTTGAAAATGTTTTTAATGTGACTTGGTTTTGGGATAACTCATTTGAGATAGGTTCGGCATTTGTGGTTATATGGGGGGTGTACAATATCTTTTTTAAGAAATAGTGTGTTGAAATATTTATGCATTACGGTGACGGCACCCTCGCACCCAGCCCCGCCCTCAAATCGACGCGAACACGCCCCTGATCTGACGGGCGACATAGCCCAGCTTGCCGACGGTGACGCTGCCGCTGGACTGCATCTCGGCGATCAGCTCCCGCTCCAGCGCCTTGGCGTGGTTGCCCGCCCACGGATCGAGGCCGATTGCGGTGACTGTGCATTTAATTACGGCGCCCTCGCACCCAGCCCAGCCCTCAAATCGACGCGAACACGCCCCTGATCTGGCGGGCCACGTAGCCCAGCTTGCCGACGGTGATGCTGCCGCTCGACTGCAACTCGGCGATCAGTTCGCGGGCGCGCGACAGCGCCTTGGCGTGGTTGTCGGCCCAGGTATCGAGGCAGCCTTCAGCCAGCGCCATGCCGGTCAGCTCGCGCTGCTGATCGTAGAGGTCGTCGACGATGCTGCCCAGCGCCAGCCGGTCCCAGTGGTCGCCGGTGATCACCATGTCGGTGGCGCTGCGCAGCCAGTCGAGACCGGTGCGCTCGCCCACCGCGAAATAGGCGCGGGCGATCTCGTCCAGCGAGCCTGCGTCGCGCTCGCGCAACAGCACGATGTCGGGCGCCGAGAGCATGAGCTCGAGAGAGGCGATGCGGTGCGCCAGCGCGGCCGGCACGCCCTTGGCGACCAGCAGGCTGATCTGCTCGGCGATGGCGTCGCCGCTGCTCACCTCCATGAGGGCCGCCGAGTCGAACAGGGCCTGCACGCCCGGCCGGAAGCGATCGACCACAGAGCCGATGTCCAGCGGCAGTCCAAGATGGGTCAGGAACCAGCTGGACATGCGGTGCAGCAGTTCCTTGGCCTCCAGGATCATGCCGGTCTGCACATGCGCCGGAACGACGTTGTCCAGCCGGTCGATGTCGTCCCACAGCGCCTGCAGGCCCATCACCTCGCGGGCGACGATATAGGCGGTGGCGATCTGGTCGACAGGCGCACCGCTCTCCTCGGCCACGCGGGTGACGTAGGTGATGCCGGCCCGGTTGACGATCTCGTTGCCGACCGTCATGGCGATGATGTTCCGCCTGAGCTGATGCTCCCTGATCCTGTCGGTGAAGCGCTCGCGCATGGCGGGCGGGAAATAGGCGATCAGGTCGTTGCAGATCCACGGATCGTCGGGCAGGTCGCTGCGCGCCAGCCGCCGCTTCAGCGAGTTCTTGGCATAGGCCATCAACACGGCCAGTTCGGGCCGGGTCAGTCCCTCGCCGGCGGCGTGGCGCCGCGCGATCTCGTCGTCGTCGGGCAGGAACTCCACCGGCCGCTCGAGCGCGCCCTCGTGCTCCAGCCGGTGCATGAAGCGGGCCTGGGCGTTGAGCAGTTCGGCGGCGCGGGCCTGGGTTGTCGACAGGGTCTCGGTCTGCCGGTAATTCGTCGCCAGGACGAGGGCAGCGACATCGCCCGTCATCTCGACAAGCAGGGCGTTGCGCTGCTTTTCGGTCATGTCGCCGTCGGCCACCACGGCGTTCAGCAGGATCTTGATGTTGACCTCGTAGTCCGAGCAGTTGACGCCGGCCGAGTTGTCGACGGCATCGGTGTTCAGCCGCCCGCCGCGGCGGGCGTACTCGATGCGGCCGCGCTGGGTGAAGCCCAGATTGCCGCCTTCGCCCACCACCTTGAAGCGCAGGTCCCGGCCATCGACCCTGACCGCGTCGTTGGCGCGGTCGCCGACCTCGGCATGGGTCTCGTCGCTGGCTTTCACATAGGTGCCGATGCCGCCGACCCACAACAGGTCGGCATCGGCCTTCAGCAGCGCATGGATCAGCTCGGCGGGCGTGGTGGCCTCGGTCTCGATGCCGGTCAGCGCCCTGATCCGCGGCGTCAGCGCGATGGACTTGACCGACCGTGCGAAGACGCCGCCGCCTTCCGAGATCAGTTCGGGATTGTAGTCGGCCCAGCTGGACCGGGGCAGGTCGAACAGCCGCTGCCGCTCGGCGAAGCTTGCCTCAGGATCGGGGTCCGGATCGATGAACACATGCCGGTGGTCAAACGCGGCGACCAGCTTCACCGTGTGCGACAACAGCATGCCGTTGCCGAACACGTCGCCGGACATGTCGCCGATGCCGACGACGGTGATCGGCTGGGTCTGCACGTCGATGCCTAGTTCGCGGAAGTGGCGCTGAACGCTGATCCAGCCGCCGCGCGCGGTGATGCCCATCTTCTTGTGGTCATAGCCGTTGCTGCCGCCGGAGGCGAAGGCGTCGCCCAGCCAGAAGCCGTAGTGCCGGGAGATTTCGTTGGCGATGTCCGAGAAGCTGGCCGTACCCTTGTCGGCGGCGACCACCAGATAGGGATCGTCCTCGTCGTAGCGGACAACGCTGGCGGGCGGCGCGATCTGGCCGCCGACGATGTTGTCGGTGATGTCGAGCAGGCCGTGCATCAGTGTCCGGTAGCAGCGGATGCCTTCGGCCTGGATTTCCTCGCGGGTGCCGCCCTCGGGCAGAGACCTGGGCACGAAACCGCCCTTGGCGCCGTCGGGCACGATGACGGCGTTCTTCACCATCTGCGCCTTGATCAGGCCGAGGATCTCGGTGCGGAAATCTTCTGGCCGGTCCGACCAGCGGATGCCGCCCCGCGCCACCTTGCCGCCGCGCAGGTGGATGCCTTCCACCCATGGCGCATAGACGAACACCTCGACCGCCGGCCGGGGCTTGGGCAGTCCCTCGACCATCAGGCTGTCGAGCTTCAGCGACAGATAGGGCTTGGGTTTTCCGTCGGGACCGGGCTGGTAGTAGTTGGTGCGCAGGGTCGACTGGATGAGGTTGACGAAGCGGCGGATGATGCGGTCCTCGTCCAGGCTCTGCACCGACTCGAGCTGCGCCTCGATCAGCCGGGCGATCTCGCCGGCGGCTGCGTGGTCGGCCGCGGGATCGAACCGGGCGGCGAACAGCGTCACCAGGTTGCCGACGATCTCGGGGTTGTTCGTCAGCGACTTGCGCATATAGGACTGCGAGAAGGTGGTGCCGGCCTGGCGCAGATATTTCAGGTAGGCGCGCAGGATGACGATCTCGCGCCAGCCCATGGCGGTGTGCAGCACCAGCTGATTGAGGCTGTCGTCCTCGGCCGAGCCGTCCCACATTTCGGCCAGCGCGTCCTCGAGCGGCGCCTTCACGTCGCGCAGGCGGTGCTCGGTGCCGGTGGCGTCGACGACAAGGATGTCGTGGATCCAGGCCTCGTGGTCCGCGCCGCGCGGCCGCACCGAATAGGCCTGCTCTTCCATCACCTTGAGGCCGAGATTCTCGAGCTTGGGCAGCACGTCGCTCAGCGGCACCAGATGACTGGCGTGGTAGATCTTGACCCGCAGGATGTTGGCGTGGTCGCCGACCCGTCGATAGATATTGAACGCGCGGGATTCGGGGCCGGTCAGCTGGTCCAGCTTCTCGAAGTCGTGGACCGCCAGATCAGGCTCGTAGGCGTCGCAGTAGGAGAGGCTGACGCCTTCGGCATATCGGGTCCACAGCTGGTTGCCGCGCTCCTCGCCGAGATGCTCGCGCAGGGCGTCCCTCAACTGGTCGCGCCAGGTGCGGATGATCTCGGTGACCTGGTCGTCGAGCTCGTCCGCTTCCACGTCGGGCAGCGGCCCCGGCGGCAGGCTGACCAGCAGGTACAGGCGCGCCAGCGGCGAATCGCCGATCTGGAGGTTCTCGGACGCGATCTCGCCTCCCAGCGCGCCGGCGAACAGCGCCGCGATGCGCCGGCGCCGGTCGTCGGTGAAGGCATCCTTGGGAATGAACACCTGTATCGAGGCAAAGCCGCCATACGGGTCCATGCGGATGAACGACTTGGCGTGCGGCCGCTCCAGCAGGCGCAGGATGCCGATCGTCGTCTCGTACAGCTCGTCCGGCTCGATCTGGAACAGCTCGTCGCGCGGGTAGGCATGCAGGATGTTGGCGAAGATCTTGCCGTCGTGGCTGTAGCGGTTGAAACCGGCACGCTGGGTCACGATCGCCGCCTTGCGCCGCAGCACCGGGATCGACTTTGGCGACATGGTGTAGGCGAGCGACGTGAACATGCCGATGAAGCGCCACTCGCCGATCAAGGTGCCGTGGTCGTCGTAGCGCTTCACGCCGACGTAATCGAGCTGAACCGGCCGGTGCACGGTCGACCGGCGGTGGGCCTTGCCGATGATCAGCGGCATGGGGTGGTCGAGGAATGTCCGGGCGGTGGATGGCAGCAGCGAATCCGCGCCATGCTCGCGCAGCACCGGGAATTCCGGGTCGCGCATCAGGCCGAGGCCTTCCTTCGGATCCGTGACGGCGTGCCATTCGCCGCCACGGTCGACGAAGTCGTATTCGCGAAAGCCAAGGAAGGTGAAGTTGTCGTCGGCGAGCCAGTTGAGGAAATCCACCGCCTCCCGCACCTCGTCGACCGGCGCCGGACCGGGATGGGCGAGCAGCCAGTCGACCGCGCCGCGCAGGCGGGCGACCATGGGTTGCCAGTCCTCGAACGTCGTGCGTGCGTCCGCCAGCACGGCGCCAACCCCGGATTCGATCGCATGGAGCGACTCGCCAGAAGTCTGCTGGTCGATCTCGAGATACATGTAGGATTCCATGTAGCCTAGGCCATTCGCGGCGCGCTGGCCGGCCACGTCGCGCTCGACGGTCATCACCGGATGCACCAGCAAGGTGATCTCGCGGCCCTGGCGGGCCAGCTCGGCGGTGACCGAGTCCACCAGGAACGGCATATCGTCATTGACGATCTCGACCACCGTGTGGCGGTCCTGCCAGCCGGTCTCCGCCATGGACGGGTTGAAGACCTGCACCTTGGCTGTTCCAGGTGCGCGGGTTGCCGCGAAACGCCACAGCGACAGGGCGAGGGCGAACAGGCTCTCCGGCCGCCGGTCCAGCAGGTCTTCCGGCGTGACGCCTGCGAAAAAGCGGGTCATGAACTCAAGGAACGGGCCGGCTTCTGCGGCTTCCAGGTTGTCCCGCGCCAGTTCGCCAATGCGGTCCAGATGCTGTTGCTTCCGGTCCCAGCGGTTATCCATGTTTCCCCCTTTTCATCCGGTCTTCGGCTTGGGCCTCCGGACGATTGGTCTGCTACAATATAGGAATTCTGTGGCGTTTTGGCGAAGCCTCGCGGCAAGCGCCTGCCGGAAGGAACCCACCCGTGCCAGAAATGCCCGTCGATCACGACACCGGCCTTCCGTTCCTGACGGAGCTGCTGACCTTCCTGGTCACCGCCATCGTCGTGGTGCCGGTGTCGCGGCTTTTAAGGATCAGTCCGATCATCGGTTTCCTCGGCGTCGGCGTGCTGGTCGGCCCCTCGGCCCTGGCGATTGCCCACGACGCCGAGCGGATCGAGGCCCTGGCCGAGTTGGGGGTGGTGTTCCTGTTGTTCACCATCGGGCTCGACCTGTCGCTGGACAGGCTGTGGAAGGCCAGGCGCTACGTCTTCGGCATGGGCTCGCTGCAGTTGCTGGGGTGCGCGGCGGTGATCGGCGGGCTGGCTTATCTGTGGGGCAACAATTGGGCCGCCAGCCTGCTGCTTGGCCTCAGCATGGCGCTGTCGTCGACGGCGATGGTGATGCAGCTGCTGGTGGAGCGCGGCCAGATGTCCTCGCGCGCCGGCCGGACCAGTTTCGCCATCCTGCTGTTTCAGGATCTGGCAGTGGTGCCGATCCTTTTCCTGACGGCATTGCTGAGCACCCGCGGTGGTGCGTCCGACCTGTCCAGCCTCGCCCTCAGCCTGGGCAAGGCCGTCCTGGCCGTCACCGTCATCCTGGTGCTGGGGCGGTTGCTGCTGCGCCCGTTGTTCCGGCGGGCCGCCGGGCTGCACAGCCCCGAGCTGTTCATGGCCATGACCCTGCTCGCCATCCTGGGCACGGCGGTCGCGACCTTCCACGCCGGACTGTCCATGGCGCTGGGCGCGTTCCTCGCCGGCATGCTGCTGGCCGAAAGCGAATTCCGCCATCAGATCGACGCCAACATCCAGCCCTTCAAGGGCCTGCTGCTCGGCCTGTTCTTCATTTCCATGGGCATGCGCATCGACCTGTCGCTGATCATGGACGACTGGGGCAACGTCGCCATCGCGGTGCTGGGCCTCTATGCGATCAAGACCGCGGTGATCACCCTGCTGGCGCTCGCCTGGCAACACACCCTGCCGCAGGCGCTGCAGGTCGGCTTCAACCTGGGGCAGGGCGGCGAGTTCGCCTTCGTCGTCGTCGCGGCGGCGCTCGCGGGAGCGATCATCGCGCCGGAGACCGCCCAGTTCATGCTGGTGGTCACCGGCCTCAGCATCGCCCTCACGCCGTTCGCCGGCATGCTGGGCGAATGGATCTCGAGCAAGGCCGCTGAGCGTGCGTCAACCGAACAGCCCGGCGGCGCACCTGGAGATTTCGCCGACCTCGAGGATCATGTGGTGATCGCCGGCTTCGGCCGAGTCGGGCGGACGGTGGGGCAGCTGCTCTCAGAGCGCCAGGTACCGTATGTGGCGCTCGACATGGACGCCGATCTGGTGTCGCGGCTGCACCGTGGCGGCCTTCCGGTGTATTTCGGCGACTCGCGCCGGCCGGAGGTGCTGGAGGCGGTGCGCGCCGGCAAGGCCTCATCGCTGGTCATCACCCTGGACGACGCCGAAAGCGCCCGGGCGGCGCTGGCAGCTGTCCATCATCACTGGCCGCACCTGCGCGTCTTCGCGCGAGCCCGCGACATGGGCGACGCTCGCGCCCTGATGGAAGGGGGTGCCCGCCAGGCAGTGCCGGAAATGGTCGAGTCCAGCCTGCAGCTCGCCGCCGAGGTGCTGATGGATCGCGGCATCCCGGCCGATGCGGTGACGCCGCTGGTCGAGCGGATTCGCACCCAGATTTATGAGGGAATCAGGCCGAAAGACTCACGGTCGGCCTAGGTTCGGCCATGGCGCGGGCCTGTCGGCCGGACAGCCGGTCGAACGTCATGGACAGATGCAGGGCGCGCATCAGCAGGCTGGCCTCGTCGGCACCGGTTTCGAACATGCACCAGTAGCGGCGGCGGTACGCGTCGAGCAGGACATGCGGAACGAGGCCGCGTTTGACTGCGAACCGCAGCACGGCCTTCGTCATCTTCTGCGAGCGCGACACCGGAAGCACCGGCGTGGCGCAGAGCTCATCCAGCGCGGCGGACAGCCCTTCAGGGGCGATGATGCCGGGAATGCCCGTCGCAAGCCCACGGATCTCCTGGTCGAGCGACCGGCGCTGCCGCCGCATCTCCGTGGCGATGACGGGCTGGCCCTGGGAATGCTCCGCACCCCTGATGCGGAACAGATCGGGGAGGTTCCGCCGCGCCACCGCTTCGAAGAAACGCTTTCCGGTACGCAGCCGGCACGGAACGTGCCGCGCCATGTCGATTACCGCCAGGTCCAGGTGCGGCATGGCGATGGGACGCCGCCGGCCAACGGTTTGACGCCGCATCTCCACCATGTTGGCGCAGAGATAGGACGCGAGGAACAACATGTCCTTGGTGTCCTCGTCCGTGCGCATCCTCGGCAGGGCCAGGATTTCATCATAGACGGGCCAAAGCGCCGCCCGAAGCAGGTCCGCCCGGTCTTCGGGCAGGTGCGGGGTTAGGCGTGAGAGGATCGCGGGCGACTTCAGCGCTGTCGAGGCCAGCAGTTCGTGGTCGCTGCCGATCCGGAACGCACCCTGGCCGAATGCCTCGTCGCCGAAGAACATGACCGCGTCACCAGGCGCATCCGCACACGCCCGCTCATAGGCACCAATCTCGTAGCATGCCTTCCGCAGGATCAGTCCGCTGTCGAGGTGAGATCGCAGCATGCCGGCGATGTCGAAGTCCTCGTCGAACCGGTAGAACCTGTGCGCAATACCCAGGGAAGCCGCCCGCCGGCGCGCCACGTCGGCGTCGGAACCCGGTCTTGGCTCGCCCACGACAAAGGAGAACGTGCTGACCGGGTGGCCTGCGCCGTGGAGAATGCCGAGCAGCGCGGCGGAATCATAGCCTCCGGACAGGGCGACCATGGCGTGGTTGCCTCGCGCCCGGTCCAGCACCGCCGCGGTGATCCTCGACCACAGTTCCCGGCCGGCCTCCGCCCGATCGGTCCATATGTCGGCGCCCGGCTGGTGGCGCCAATAGGGCCGGGCGTAGATCCCTTTCGGTTCGATCGTGGCGACGCTGGCAACCGGGATGCTGCTCACCTGCTCGAACACCGTCCGGTCGCGCAGGACGTAGCCGTTGACCAGGAAGCTGCAGACTCCGGCAAGATCGGGCGCGGGATCTGACCCGGCGAGCAGGGCGGGGTCGTCGGACAGCAGCAGGCAATCGTTCACGCGTGCCTGGTAGACGCGCGACATGCCGAGGTGATCGGTCCAGCAGGTGAGCCGCCCGCCGCCGTCCAGCCATAGATAGCTTTGGTGTTGCCGCGCCGCCGCGAGCACGCCGCGCGGGGCGTCGCCGGCATCGATCAATCCGCGGGGCAGGCTTGCCTCGGGCGCGCCGCCGGTGCCGTCGATGGCGGCGACGACTCCCTGGGCCGGAACCGACTTCCCGTCCCAGCGGCAGAGCAGCAGGCCGCCCTCGGCGAGACGAAGCGGCGTGATCGACGACGGCGCGTAGCGTTGCGCCAGGGACAGCGCAGGGTTCTCACCTCCGGGGGGGTGAATGACCGCCAGGAATTCCGCTACATGCAATGGACAAGCCCTTCGCGCCGGCCGTTCGGCGTCGCGGCCATACTAAGCCGCATTGGTGTCGCGGGGAAACGGGCTGATGGTCATGCAAAGTCTGGACGAATGACGAGGGGGCCTGCATGGCGCCCCTCACTCGGACAGGCGGATCGGCGCACCGACCTGCTGGAACCCCATGGCGAGATGCAGTGCCCTGCGGAACATGTAGGCCGGATCGAGCAGGATCTGATGGGTGTTCCAGAAGCGCCGCTTGACCGGTTGCAGCCAGTGCAGCGGCATGATCTGCAGCCGTGTCAGGCTGCGGAAGAACTGCAGGCCGAAGGCCTCCGGGCGCGACAGCAGCGGACCGCCAGGCGGCGTTGCGACGCTGAGCACCCCGTCCAGCAGGGCGTCGAAGCCGCCCGGCAAGGTCAGGCCGGGAATCGCGCGGTCGAGTGCCGGCGTGATATCGCGAATGGACGCCTCGTCCCGTCGCAGCATGGCAGCCATGTCGGCGACGCCCTGGCGGTCGCGCGAACGCGGCGTGCGGAACAACTCGGGCAGGTTTCGCTCGCACACCTGCCGGTAAAGGCGTTTGTCCAGGCGGTGCCAAAAGTGCACGTGCTTCAGGAAGTCGAGCATGGCGATGTCATAGAGCGGCGTCGTGAACGGCATCTGGGTGCCGGCGGCGTGTACCCGCATGGGCAGCAGGTCCCAGGTTGCCGACACCGAGGCATAGAGGAAGTCCTTGAGGTCGTCGGGGTGGGCGAAAGGCGGTGCATCGGCGAGCAGCCGGCGGTAGTCGGCCGCCACGTCCTGCTGCAGTCGGGTGACCCGATCCTTGCCCAGCAAGGGCAGGTAGGCCAGCAGCGTGTCCGGGTGCTTTACCGCGGCGCCGCCGAGCATGTCGGTTTGCGACCTCAGCCGCAGCGTCCGCTGGCCGAACAGGTGGTCGCCGAACACGAAGAGCGGTGCGGCGAAGCGCTCGCGGGCCGCCGCCGCCGCGTCGCGGTAGGCGCCGATCTCGTTGCAGCACCCTCGCAGCCGCAAGCCCTGCGCCAGGTTGTCGTTGACGAGGCTGATGGTGTCGATGCCGTCGATCCGGTGGATGTGGTGTTCGACGCCGAGGCGCCTGGCCTGGTCGCGGGCCACGGCGGCATCGGAATGGGGTTGCGGCTCGCCATTGACGTAGGAGAATGCCGTAAGCGGCGCGCCCGCCCGGTGCAGGATGCCCAGCAAGGTCGTCGAATCGTAGCCGCCCGACAGTGGCAGCACCACCTGCCGGTCCGCGGTGTGGGCGGCGACGCTGGATTCGATCAGCGCCCACATGCGGTGCGCCACCGCTTCGGTGTCCGGATCGGGATCCTGGCCCGGGCGGAAGTCCCAGTAGCGCCGGGGCACGAGCCCGGAGTCGGAAACCGTTACCACGCTGGCGACCGGCAGCGCGCTGATGCCGGCATGCAGTGTCCGGTCCATGGAGACGACGCCGGTGCCATCGACGACGGCGAGGATGCCGGTGTCCGATCGCGCGGGCGGCGTTCGCCAGTTGCACAGAAGCATGCGGCCCTGTTGCAGCGGGATGTCCGTCGCGTCCCGCGGCGCCAGTTCCATGACGAGGCTTCGGGCGGTCGTGGCAGCATTCCCGGCATAGATGACCGCGACGAATACCGGCTCGCGCAACACGACCATTCCTTAAGTCTTGGTGCCCTCGCGGCGCATACTAGTACACCGCTCCCGGAAAGGAAACGCGGCGTGGGGTTAGCGGCTCTCGATCCGGCGGACTAAATCTCTCAGTACGGTTTTGTACAGATCGTCCTTCAATATGCCGTCCTCGACACCCCGGTCGATATTCGGGTTGTCATTGATCTCGATGACGAAAACGCCGTTCTCGCGCTGTTTCAGGTCGACTCCGTACAGGCCGTCGCCGACCAGGTTGGCGGCGCGCACGCCGGCTTCGACGACCTCCTTCGGCGCGTCCTCGACCGCCACCGCCCGGAACGCTCCCTCGGCGAAGCCGCCGCCCGGCTTGTGATTGATGATCTGCCAGTGCCTGCGCGACATGAAGTACTGGGAAACGAACAGCGGCTTTCGGTTCAGCACCCCAACCCGCCAGTCATATTCCGTATACATGAACTCCTGGGCGAGGATCACCGCCGAGTGCCGGAACAGCCGCTTGCCGTGCTCGAGCAGATCGGACCGGTTCTCGACCTTCACGACGCCGCGCGAGAACGATCCATCCGGAATTTTCAGCACCAGCGGATAGGACAGCGCCGCCTCGGCGTTGAGGAGGTTCTGCCGGTCGACGATCACCGTCTTCGGCGCCGGCACCTTGTTGGTCTGCAGCAGCTCGGCCAGGTAGACCTTGTTGGTGCAGCGCAGGATCGACACCGGATCGTCGATCACCGGCAGGCCCTCGAACACCGCCTTCTGGGCGAAGCGGAAGGTGTGGTTCTCCAGCGTGGTGGTCTCGCGAATGAACAGGGCGTCGTATTCCGCCAGCCGCAGATAGTCCTTGCGCTCGATGGTCTCCACGTCGATGCCCATCTGGGCGCCGATGGAGATGAATTTCCTGATCGTCTCGGGCGACGACGGCGGCAGCTTGGCCGAGGCGTCGTAGAGCACGCCGAGGGCGAAGCGCGCGGTGGGCCGCGCCTTGGGCGCACGCCAGTCTGCGCGGGTGTAGTGCTCGAGCCGTGCCAGGAAGAAGTCGAACTCCTCGGGGCTGAGCGAGCGGGGCGCGATGGCCTGCAGCGACTTGACGCTCCAGCGCTCGTCGAACGCCACCTCGACCCGCAGCAGCGGGCACCGGAAGCGGTCGAACAGCTGGCGCGCGAAGGTGCGGAACCGGTTGCCGGCGGTCTGGCCGAAATAGACGGTCAGGGTGAACGCGGCCTGCGGCGGGTTGGACAGCTTCTTGATCTCGTCGCGCAGGGTGTAGTTCAGGTCGGGCAGCTCGACGCTATACAGCTGCTTGCGCGACAGGTTCAGGATGGTCTCGACCGTCGGCACCACCTTCTGGCCGCGTGCCTCGGCCAGCAGCGAGCAGTAATAGCCCAGGTCGAGATATTCCAGGTCGCCGCTCAGATTGATGACGCGCGCGCTCTTGCTCGACAGGCCCTCGGGCGTTTCCACATATTGTTGCAGGGTCACGGCCTTGCCGGCCTTCCGCGCCCATTCGCAGTCGGCAAGGGAGTCGACGATAATGATGTGACGCGCCATGGGGCCTTCGCGATTGGGGCTGAAAATGTCGCCGCCGTGACTGGCCGAACCGCTCCAGGCCCGGCCGGACTCATGGCATTGTAGAACCCCGCCGCGCGTCATGATGCGCGCCGCCGGTGTTGCAGTAAAGATAGCGCGTGGAGGTTAAGCCGGTATGGCGCCGAGGTATTTTTTCATGACGATGGCGGCGGCGCCATCGTCGTAGAAGTCCGGTTTGCGGCCGGTCGTCACATAGCCGGTGGCCAGGTAACGGCGGATCGCCGCCGCGTTGTCCTCGCGGACCTCCAGCCTGATCTCGTGATGGCCGGCCGAACTTGCCTGCCGCTCGCATTCCGCCAGCAGTGCGGTGCCGATCCCCGCCTTGCGGAAGCCTGGATCGACCGCGACCGAATAGAGCCGCAGCGACCGGCTGCCCTGGCGCGGCAGCGCGATGGCGTCGCCTGCCAAACGTCCGCCGCGCTCGGCGACGAGGCACAGGGCCCGGCCTTCGCGCACCAGACGCCGCAGCGCGCGGGCCGACAGCCGGTCGCCGGGAAACGATATCTCCTCCAGCCGCGCCATGGCGGGTATGTCGTCCAGTGTGGCGGTGCGGATCTGGAAGGGCGAGGGCAGCATGCAGCGCCATGATGCCGGGTTGACGCGCAGGTTGCAGCTTCAATCGCTGGTTTGGCTGGTGAACGGGTCCCGTTTGCGCCACCCTGTCGCGGGGAAGAACGCATGACCGACACCGTCAACATGCCACTTAGCGGCATCACCGTGCTGGACCTGGGGCAGGTCTATCAGGGGCCGTACGCGGCCATGCTGATGGCGCGGGCCGGCGCCGACGTGATCAAGGTCGAGCCGGTCGACGGCGAGCCGGTGCGCCGCCGCTCGGCGGTGTCGAAGGGCGCCATGCTGCCGCTCGCCATGCTGAACTCCAACAAGCGCGGCATCACCCTCAACCTGAAATCGGAAGAGGGACGCCACCTGCTGCTGAGGCTGGTCGAACATGCCGACGTGCTGCTGGAGAACTTCGCGCCGGGCGTGATGGACGGCCTCGGCGTCGGCTGGGAGGTGCTGCATGCCGTCAATCCCCGGCTGATCTACGCCTCGGCCAGCGGCTTCGGCCTGTCCGGCCCGGACCGGGACGCGCTGGCCATGGATCTCACCATCCAGGCGGTGTCGGGCGCGATGAGCGTCACCGGCTTCCCCGACGGCCCGCCGCTCAAGTCCGGCCCGACCTTCGCCGACTTTCTCAGCGGTACCCATCTCTACGGCGCGGTGCTGACCGCGCTGTTCGAACGGACGCGGACGGGCAAGGGAAGGCTGGTCGAGGTGGCCATGGTCGAGACCGTCTACCCGGCGCTCGCCTCCAACCTCAGCCTGCTCTACGGCACCAGCGGCGCGGTCACCACCCGCACCGGCAACCGGCACGGCGGCCTCGCCATCGCGCCCTATAACGTCTATCCGGCGGGCGACGGCCATGTCGCCATCCTGTGCATCAAGGAGGCGCACTGGACCAACCTGCTGCGCGCCATGGGCCGCGAGGACCTGGCCGACGACCCGCGCTTTTCCACCAATGCCCTGCGGGTGCGCAACCTGGAGGCGACGGACGCCGTCGTCGAGGCCTGGACCACGGCGCGGACCCGGGCGGAGATCTTTGCCGCCATCAAGCAGTTCCGCATCCCCTGCGCGCCGGTCCGCGACCTGGAGGAGGTGATGAACGACCCGCACATGCACGAGCGCGGCATGCTGGAATGGGTCGACCATCCCGAACTTGGGCGCGTGGTGCTGCCAACCAGCCCGCTGCGCATCCACGGCGCCGACCGGCCCGCGACGGCGCCGAGCCCCATGCTGGGCCAGCACAACGAGGAGGTCTTTGGCGGACTTTTGGGGCTGTCGAGCGACGAAATCGCAGATCTGCGCGCCAAGGGAGCGATCTAGGCGATCACTTCCTCGACGAAGTTGATCATCGCCTGCCACGACCGCTTGTCGGCCTTCTCGTCATATTTTACGCCGCGTTCGGGCATGTTGAGGCCCGGATGGGTGAAGGCGTGCATGGCGTGGCCGTAGGCGTGCAGCGCCCAGTCGGCGCCCGCGTCGGTCAGCTCGGTCGCCAGCGTCAGCACGTCGGCCGGCGGCGTCATCGGGTCTTCCCAGCCGTGCAGCACCAGCACGCTCGTCCTGATGTCGCCCTGCGGTCCCAGGTTCGGCGGCGTATAGACGCCGTGCAGGCTGACCACGCCCTTCACCTTGTCGGTGCCGCTGCGCGCCAAGTCGAGCGCGCACAGGCCGCCGAAGCAGTAGCCGGCGAAGACGATGCGCCTCGGGTCGACTTTCGGCAGCGCGGCGGCGGCGTCCACGATGGCCAGCAATCGGTCGCGCAGCAGCGCGCGGTCGGCCATGTAGGGCGCCATCAGCGCGCTGTTGTCCTCGCCCGGGCCGCCGCGCTTGCCCTTGCCATAGACGTCGACGGCGATGCCGACATAGCCCATCGCCGCCAGCCGGTCGGCCACGCCGCGCTCGGGATCGCCCTGGCCGGCCCAGTTGTGGGCGACCAGCACGGCGGGCCGCTTGCCGGCGCCGACCGGGATGGAGACGTAGAGTTCGCAGGTCACGTCGCCATGGACGTGCTCGTGGTAACGGCCCGGCATCTCATCCTCCCCAGGTTCGGGCTATTCCGACGCGGCTTCCGCGTCCGGCTCCGGGTCGCGGAAATAGGCTTCCACGGCGCCCTTCAGCTTGATGGTCATCGGATTGCCGTGGCGGTCCAGCGAGTTGGCGACGCTGACCTTGATCCAGCCTTCGCTGACGCAGTACTCGTCCACGTTGTTCTTCTCGACGCCCTTGAAGCGGATGCCGATGCCGCGCCGCAGCAGCTCCTCGTCATAGTGAGGGCTTTTCGGGTTGGTGGAGAGGCGGTCGGGCAGGGTATCGGTCATGGATCGGCTTTCGGCTGGTGTTCAGGCGCGCAGAGTGCCCATCACGTCGCCGGATTCCAAGCCGATTCAGCGCGTCTCGCGCCGGGTGACCGTGAACCGCGTCAGCTCCTTCTTCGGCAGCTCCCATTCCGGGCTGAGCGCCAGCGCCTGGCTGTAGTCGTAATAGGCCGCCGTGGTGTCGCCCAGCCCTTCATGGGCGATCGCCCGGTTGTAATAGGCCTTCTCGGGCTCCTCGACGCCCAGTTCCAGGCCCTTGTTGGTGTCGGCGAGGCCTTCGGCGAAGCGCTTGGTGCCGATCATCAGCGCGCCGCGGTTGACCCAGCCCTCGCCCAGGCCGGGCTTGCGCTCGAGCGCGTCGTTGAAGTCGGCGTGGGCCTGGTCCCAGGCCTTGCGGCGCATGTGGATGATGCCGCGGTTGATGAAGGTGGCGGCGCGGCGCAGCTGGTCCATCGGTTCCTCCTGCAGCGCGAGGTCGCAGGTCGCCAGCGACTTTTCGTCGGCCCTGCCCCACAGCGCCGCCTTCGAGCATTCCGCCGCCTTCGAGTCACCCATGATGGTGACGGCGCTCCAGGCCGGCGCCCCGGCGAGCGACAAAACGGCGGTCATGACCATCAACAGTCTGGCGTTCATAGCCGGTCTCCCCAGCGTGCAAGAGTAACCGTCTCGCGTTCGGTAGTATTCGGTCGCTCCGCATCAGCAAAAGTCAGCGTCGAATAGATGTGATGGGACAACGGTTGTTTTAAATCGGACTCGGCGACTGAGTGATATTATACGCCCGTGCGACCCGATGGCCAAATCGTGCTTGGCCTCATGCGGCCGCGCGCGCGCCGATCGTCACCGGCGAGCCGGCATAACGGGCGAGGAACGGCAGTTCCCGGCACATGCCTTCCACCCTTTCGACATCCTCGCGGGTCCATGAAACACTGTCGCGCGACAGCCTGGGGGATTCGAACACCACGGCGCTGCAGGCCGCCAGGTAGGCCGGGTCCGCCTCCAGCCCGACGAAGGCGCACAGCTGTTCCAGGTGGCCTTCCACGTCGGCGACGAAGTCCTCGTGCCATTGGGTGAGGATTTCGTCAGGCGCCAGCCGGTCGATCACCGCCTGGCAGCATGTCGCCAGGGCGTGGTAGCGGTCGATGGTGGCGGGCATGGACCGCGTCTCGCGCCGCGAGATGGTGGCCAGGTTGTCGTAGGGGTTGCGGACGTTGTGGATGAAGCGCAGCGGCATGTCCATCCGCCGCCTGATGGTATCGAGCAGCGACGGGTCGCGCAGCAGGTGCCAGCTGGTGCCGCCGCCCTTCTTGTCGCCGATCACCCGGATGTCGTCGTGCTTGCCCAGGAAGGCGCCGGGCACGTCATAGGCATAGCCCTCGTTGATCCAGCCCCGCTCGGCGAAATCCTGGTCCCGCCGCCGCAGCAGCGCCAGGATCTGCTGTCGCCGGAAGCCCAGCCGGAAGTAGCGGGTGGCGAACAGTTCATGGGCGATCAGCGCCTGCGGATGCGCGTTGAGCAGCGCGCCGACCAGCGAATGGCCGCTGCGCGGATAGCCGATGAAGGTGACGTAGGCCTGCACGGTGTCGAACAGCCGGCGGTGCGCGGCGTAGTCGATCCACGAGGCGGGGTACAGCACCGCCATGGCATAGGCGTTCCGGAGCCATTCCGACGTGCTCAGGCGGGCCAGCCGCCTCTGAAACAGCAATGATGCGGCAGTCAGGTGCCCAACCCCCAGCCAGATGCGCCTGCTCCAGCATCATACGGCTGGATGCGGGAGTGAAACGATTTTTGACGCGGCAGCCGGAACCTGTTCCGGGCGCGGCGACGGTGTCGGTCTGCGAGAAAATTGGAGCGGGCGATGAGATTCGAACTCACGACCCTAACCTTGGCAAGGTTATGCTCTACCCCTGAGCTACGCCCGCGCTCCGTTCGCACCAAAGGGCATCGCCCCGGTGCAGGCGGCGGATATTACGCATTGGTTTTGGGTTTGCAACCCCAATCTTGAGGGAAAAATCGACGCGCCGTTTGGCCCTTCCGCAGGCCGCGAGCCTTGACGGAACGCTTAATTTCACCACCTGATTGTGCTAGGTCACCGCCAGCGGGATCAGCCGGCCGGCGGCGCGATAACCCGGACCATAACGAACCGGCCCATAACGAACCGGAAGGCAAGCATGAGCACGTTGCAGGCGCCGCAAGGCGAACTGATCAAGGATTCGGACACCGCCCATTTCATGGCCGACGTCATCGAGACGTCGCGCACCGTGCCGGTGATCGTCGACTTCTGGGCGCCGTGGTGCGGGCCGTGCAAGCAGCTCACCCCGATCATCGAAAAGGTGGTCAATGCCGCCAACGGCCGGGTCCGGCTGGTGAAGGTCAATGTGGACGAGAACCAGCAGCTCGCCGCCCAGCTCCGCGTCCAGTCGATCCCGGCGGTGTTCGCATTCTTCAACGGCCAGCCGGTCGACGGCTTCATGGGCGCGGTGCCGGAGAGCCAGGTGAAGCAGTTCGTCGACCGCCTGTCCGGCATGGGCGGCCCAGGCCCCATCGAGGAGATGCTGGCGGTGGGCGCCGAGGCGCTCGAGGCCGGCGATTTCCAGGGCGCCGAGGCGATCTTCACCGAGGTGTTGGCCGCCGAGCCCGACAATTTGACCGGCTATGCCGGCATCATGCAGGCCCGGCTGAAATCCGGCGACCTGGACGCGGCGAAGCAGATGTTCGCCTCGCTCGACGCCGACACCCAGGGCCAGAAGGAGTTCGCCGGCGTGCGCGCCGCGCTCCAGCTCGCCGAGCAGGCGGGCGACGCGGGCGACGTGGCCGATCTGCGGGCCAAGGTCGAGGCCGACCCGGCCGACAGCCAGGCCCGCTTCGACCTGGCGCTGGCGCTGGCCGGCGCCGGCCGGAACGAGGACGCGGCCAGGGAACTGCTTCACATCGTCCGCAACGACCGGGCCTGGAACGACGACGGCGCGCGCAAGCAGCTCGTCACCCTGTTCGATGCCTGGGGGCCGACCCACCCGCTGACGGTGCAGACCCGCAAATCGCTGTCGTCGCTGCTGTTTTCATGATCCAGGACTGGACCAACCTGCCCAGCACCATGCCGGTCTTTCCGCTGACCGGCGCGTTGCTGCTGCCGCGGGGCGCGCTGCCGCTCAATATCTTCGAGGGGCGCTACCGGGCGATGGCCGAGGATGCGATCAAGGGCAAGCGCGTCATCGGCATGGTTCAGCCGAGGGTGCACGAGGGCGATACCCAGGAGCCGCCAGTCTACGACATCGGCTGCGCCGGACGGCTCACCGCCTTCCAGGAGCTGGAGGACGGCCGCTACATCATCACCCTGACCGGGATCCGCAGATTCCGCATCGTCGAGGAGATGGCGCGCACGACGCCCTACCGCATGTTCCGGGTGGACTATGCCGACTTCATGCAGGACTTCGAGCCGGAGACCGCGTCGAGCGCCGACCGGGCGTACTTCCTGAAGCTGATCCGGCAATATGTCGACATCCAGGGTTACAGCGTCGACTGGGACGTGATCGAGAACACTGACACCGAAACCCTGATTCACGCGTCCTCGACCCTGGCGCCCTGGGCGCCGAACGAGAAACAGGCGCTGCTCGAGGCGCCGGACATCGACCGCCGCTACGAGACGCTGATCGCGCTCTACGAGATGGCCATCGCCCAGGCAGGCGGCGCCGGCGGCTCGTTGCAATAGGAACCTTGGCCATGCCGTCATCCAACGAGATCGACCCCAAGCTGCTCGAGATCCTGGTCTGCCCGCTGACCAAGGGGCCGCTGGACTACGACCGGCAGGCGCAGGAACTGGTCAGCCGCAAGGCGGGCCTCGCGTTCCCGATCCGCGACGGCATCCCGATCATGCTGGTCGACGAAGCCCGCAGTCTCGACGGCCAATGACCACGAAACCCTGGCCCGCCGACCTCCGTTTCAACCAGGCGGAACGGCTGCTCGAGATCGACTTCGAGGACGGCAGCAGGTTCCGCCTGCCCTATGAGCTGCTGCGCGTGGAAAGCCCGTCCGCCGAGGTGCAAGGGCACGGCGCAGGCCAGAAGACCATCGTGCCGGGCAAGCGCAACGTCACCGTCGCCGGCGTGGTCCCCACCGGCAACTACGCCGTCCGCATCCAGTTCGACGACGGCCACGACACCGGCATCTACAGCTGGGACTACCTTTACGAACTCGGCACCAGGCAGGACGAGCTGTGGACGACGTACTTGCAGGCGCTCGACTGGAAGGGACTGAAGCGGGACTGAGCGGCTACCGCTTCAGCAGCAGCTCGGCAATCTGCACCGCGTTGAGCGCCGCGCCCTTCAGCAGCTGGTCGCCGGCGGCGAACAGGGCGAGTGTCCGGCCTGACGGATCGACGGTGTCGACGCGGATGCGGCCCACCAGCACGTCATCCTGGCCCGAGGCCTCCGACGGCATGGGGAAGTGGTTGGCGGCGCGGTCGTCCACCACGCGCAGGCCCTGGCCGCCCCGCAGCAGCGCGCGGGCTTCCTCGGGCGTCACTACCTCGTCGAATTCCAGCGAGATCGCCATCGCGTGGGCGCGCAGCACCGGCACGCGAATGCAGGTGATGCCGATGGGCATATCATCGACGCCGAGGATGCGGCGGGTCTCGGCGATGACCTTCGTCTCCTCGCCGTTGTAGCCGCTCTCGGCGTCCACCTCGGCATTGTGGCTGAACAGGTTGAAGGCGTAGGGGTGCGGCAGCACCTTGGGCTCGAAGCTTTCTCCGCGCAGCTGGGCGGCGGTCGACTCGCGCAGCTCCTCCATGGCCGCGGCGCCCGCGCCGGAAGCGGCCTGGTAGGTCACCATGCTGAGGCAGCGGATCGGATGGGCCTTGTGCAACGGCGCGACTGCCACGGTCGCGATGGCGGCGACGCAGTTCGGATTGGCGACGATGCCGCTGTGGCGGGCCAGCGTCTCGCCGTTCACCTCGGGCACCACCAGCGGCACGTTCGGGTCCATCCGGAAGGCAGACGAGTTGTCGACCATGATCGCGCCCACGCCCACGGCATCCTGCGCATGGCGGCGCGAGATGCTGGCGCCGGCCGAGAACAGCGCGACGTCGACGCCCGCGAAGCTGCCGGCTGTCAGTTCCTCGATAGCGACGTCGTTGCCCTTGAACGGCAGCGTCTTGCCGGCCGAGCGGGCGGACGCCAGCAGCTTCAGCCTGCCGACCGGGAAGTTCCGGTTCTCGAGGCAATTGATAAGCTCGACGCCGACAGCACCGGTCGCGCCGACGATGGCGACGACGGGCGCATTGGAATTGATCTGGCGGGGTGAGGTGGTCTGCATGATCGTCTCTTCCTTTGTTGGGGGAGAGACGGGGCGGCGTAAGCGTGTCCCCGTCTCCGGGGCTTCCGCTGATTTGCCGCTCTTAACCCGCGCGCACCAGCGAACGCCCCGCCGAAGCGGTCGTTTTCGTCGTGGTGGTGGTTTTGGTCATCGACATGGGGCGGCTGTTTAACATGGGCGTCTCGCCGGGACAACATGCGCCATCCGCATGGCTGTCAATTCAGGGCCGGCGAATAGTACTCAGGCGTCCTGTTTCGCCGCCGCCCGCACACCGGCCATCAAAGTGCGCAAATTCGGGCCGGAGACGATCTCGATCCAGTAGCCGTCAGGGTCCTTGATGAAGGCGAGGCCCTTCATGGAGCCGTCCTGCGGCCGCTTCACGAACTCAACGCCCAACTGGTCGAGGCGGGCGCACGCGGCGTCCACGTCGGGCACGGTCAGGGCGATGTGGCCGAAGCCGCGCGGCTCGGCGTTGCCGTTGTGATAGGCGAATTCCAGGTCGTTCTCGGTGCCCCAATTATGGGTCAGCTCCAGCAATGCGCGCTGCTCGAACAGCCACTGCACGCGCTCGTCCCGGTCCTGCGGCACCGGACCTTCCGGATAGCCGACGAAATACAGCGAAAATTTGCCCGTCTCGAAGTCGAAGCGGTCGATCACGGTCATGCCGAGCGTGTCACGGTAGAAGGCCAGCGAGGCCTCGGGATCGCGCACGCGCAGCATGGTGTGGTTGAAACGAAAACCGTCGGTAGGCAGCATGCGTCTATACCGCTCCGACCGTCGGTGCGACACCGGAGCGGCGCATCTTCTCCATCTCCTCCCAGCTGGTGTAGGTGGTGAGATGTTCGTCGTCGTAGAAGATGATTGGCCCGTTGCAGATGAACAGGTACTCGGTATCCTCCATCGCCTCGGTCGCGCCGTGCAGCACGCCGTTGGGCTCGTAGACATAGTCGCCCGCGTTGAGCACGCCGTCGCGCACCTTCAGCTGGCCCTTCAGGATGAAGGTGTGCGACGCGCTGAGGTGCTTGTGCGGCGGCGCGATATAGCCCTTCTTCCAGTTGAACAGCACCGCCCAGGTGCCGGTCTCGGCGCCAGTGTACAGCACCTTGGTGGCCGACAGCGGCGTCTGCTGGATCCACGGCGTCTTCGACGCCTCGACCAGCGTGTCCTGCAGATTGCCGTTGATAGGAAAGATGTCCTGCAATGCCATGTTCGTTCTCCCGTTTTGGCCGCGGCGGCATTGCCGCTGGGCCAGCGTCAATGTGACCTATTCCGCGGCCTTCGCCTGCGATGCGGCCGAACGGCGCAGCTTCTCGATCTCTTCCCAACTCTTGTAAACCGTGAAGTGCTCGTCGTCGTAGAAAAGGATCGGCCCGTTGCAGATGAACAGGTATTCCGTGTCCTCCAGCGCCTCGGTGGCCCCGTGCAGCACGCCGTTCGGTTCGTAGACGTAGTCGCCGGCATTCAGCACGCCGTCGCGGACCTTCAGCTTGCCCTTCAGGATGAAGGTGTGGGATGCACTCAGATGCTTGTGCTGCGGAGCGACATAGCCTTTCAGCCAGCGGTATAGGACCGCCCAGGTGCCGGTTTCGGCGCCGGTATAGAGCACCTTGGTGAACGACAGCGGCGTCGTCTGGATCCAGGGCGTCTTGGCCGCCTCGACCAGCGTGTCCTGAATGTTGCCATTGATCGGCTGGATGTCCTGCATCGGCATGGTCATTTTCCCCGTTTGGCCCGCGCGCGATGCCCGGACAATTCCCCCGGAGAGTTTAAGCGAGTGTTCTATCTCGGTCGATAGAGGACTTCGACAGATGGTGAACGCGGACCACCAAAAAATATGGCGATATTATATTTCCCGTACCCACTCGGGATCGTGTCCCACCGCGTGGTGTAACTGCGGCGATGTGGTCACCGCGCTCTCCGGCGGGGCCGGGTTGATCAGACGGCCACGGCGGGCAGGCTGACGAGGGGATCATCGCTCAACGGCGCGAGCGTTTCCACTGTCATGTAGCGCG